>DBWH01000050.1:23251-23894 GCA_002308595.1 Mageeibacillus sp. UBA1243
CCTTACATCGTAGTTTTCATGAACAAGTGCGACCAGCTCGCTCCTGAAGATCAGGAACTCCTCGATCTTTCTGAGATGGAAATCAGAGAGCTTCTCAACCAGTATGACTTCCCGGGCGATGAGATCCCGATCATCAGAGGTTCCGCTCTTATGGCTCTCGAAAGCACAAGCACAGATCCTAACGCTCCTGAGTACAAGTGCATCCACGAGCTTATGGACGCTGTTGACAATTACATTCCTACTCCTGAGAGACCTACCGACAAACCGTTCCTCCTCCCTGTAGAAGACGTCTTCACAATCACAGGCCGTGGAACAGTTGCTACAGGCCGTCTTGAGAGAGGTACAATCAAAGTTGGCGACGCAGCTGAGATCGTCGGACTCAAAGATGAGAAGATGAGCACAGTTGTTACAGGCGTTGAGATGTTCAGAAAGCTTCTCGACCAGGCTGAAGCAGGCGACAACATCGGTGTTCTCCTCCGTGGTGTTCAGAGAACAGACGTAGAGCGCGGCCAGGTTATCGTAAAGCCCGGAACGATTCATCCTCATACACACTTCAAAGGCCAGGTTTACGTTCTGACCAAAGACGAGGGTGGACGTCATAAGCCGTTCTTCTCCAACTACAGACCTCAGTTCTACTTCAGAA
>DBWH01000050.1:24005-24188 GCA_002308595.1 Mageeibacillus sp. UBA1243
TCCGTGAAGGCGGCAGAACAGTCGGTGCCGGCACAGTTTCCACGATCATCGAATAATTAAATCATTGCCGGAAACGGTAATAGATAACATAAGACGGAGACTCCGAGCGGGTTTCCGTCTTTAGTTTTGGGCAAGGTCCGAAAAGGTGCTTACAGGGCCTGAGGCATTGGCGGCAGGGTTTGC
>DBWH01000057.1:0-1219 GCA_002308595.1 Mageeibacillus sp. UBA1243
GAGACTCATTCATTTTTCATGGAGGGCCCCCACGGCGTCAAGGAGGGGCTTCTTTGCGGCGCAAAGCTTCTGCAGCTTGTCGTCAACGCTGACGCTGCGGGTGGCGAGGAGTGCGAGATTCTTGTCAAACACGCCAATGCAAAACGCATACCCGTCATCGAGCTCTCAGCGCAGGCGTTTAACTATGTGTGCGACACCGAGACGCCGCAGGGCATTGGCGGTGTCTTTGAGCTGCCGGCTTCTTTTGAGGTCGGAAAAGGCGAGTGCGTGCTGCTGCTTGAAAACCTTCAAAATCCCGGAAATATGGGCACAATTTTAAGGACTGCGGACGCGGCGGGCTTCTCGGGCGTGATATGCTCGAAGGGGTGCGTTGACGTGTTCAATCCAAAGACCGTGCGCTCCACGTCGGGCTCGCTTTTCAGGATTCCAATCGCGCAGTGCAAAGAGACGGGCCCCGAGCTTTCGAAAGTGCTCATGCAAAAGGGCTTCAAGGTGATTGCCGCGCATCCGAGGGGAGGCGTCAGCTACATCGACGAGGGCTTTGAGGGAAAGGTCTGCATCGTTATCGGAAATGAAGCCAACGGTATTTCAGATGAGATGCTCAAGACCTGCAGCGGACTTGTTACAATCCCGATGCCCGGCGGTGCCGAATCGCTCAACGCGTCGGTCGCGGCCGCGCTCATGATCTACGAGGCAGCGAGAAAAAAGGGAAAACTTGCAAAATAAGGACAAATTTGCGAAATCAGAAATGTGCGCCGGGTGACATTGGCGACAGATAAGGAGATAAAAACATGGCATTACTTGCAAAGTGGCAGGAAAATCTTGACGAGAGCCGCTACAACAAAGAACAGATCAACACATTCATCAAGGACTACTTCAAAAAAGAAGAGAACGCATACGCCAAGATCCTTGAAGCCAAAGAGCAGAAGATCGAAGGCACCGTGAAAGAGATCGGCGAGAAGTACGACCTGGAGCCTCAGGAGGTTGCGGCTTTCATTGATGGCATCAACACTTCGCTCGAGACTGAGATCGACGTCGAGAACGTTGAAGAGGACACGGCTGTTTCCCTCAGCATCGTCTGGGAGAAGCTTTACTACAATATGTGCAAGGCCAAGGCTCCGTGGCTCTACGAGCTCGAGCAGTGGGACGGCATCCTTGATGCGGACAAGCGCCTTGAGATAAGAAGCCAATACAAAAAGGACATGCAGGCCGTCAGCAC
>DBWH01000057.1:1239-22948 GCA_002308595.1 Mageeibacillus sp. UBA1243
AAGAAGTACAAAAAGTGCTGCGGAAAAGACCTTTAATTTAAGGACTTCAGGTCCGCTGAGGATGATCCAAGGCGGGCCTTATTGATTTGAGAGCGACAAGATGGGACTGTTTGGAGATCTTTTTGACGGGTTCAGCGAGATGAACCGTTTCAAGGACACAGTGTTTCTTAAAGAAAGCTCCGGGCTGCAGAAACAGCACGAAGCTTTGAGTCGCTTGGCGTCTGAATTCCCTGACAACGAAGAAATCGCCAAGGAATTGATCAAGGTCAAAAAAGGTCTCGAAGGTGAGAAAGAGATTGCATACAGGCTCGGCAAGGCCTCAATCGGCATGTACGTGCTGCATGACGTGCGATTCGTCTATGAGGATCTGACGGCGCAGGTTGACTACATTGTTGTAACGCCTGTTTTCACCTATTTTATCGAGTGCAAGAACATGATCGGCAACATAACCGTTACCGAAAAAGGGGACTTCATAAGAGAGTATTCCTATAACGGCAAAAGGGTGAAAAAGGGCATGAACTCTCCGCTGACTCAGGTCGAAGATCAGAGAGAAGTTTACAGAAAAATCTGGGAAGACGAACAGACGGGCTTGCTTTCAGGCATGTTGGCGGCTAACAATTTTTACTATTTCAGAAAAGTCCTTGTCGTTGCCGCCAATCCCGATACGATACTTAACACAAGCAAAGCGCCAAAAGAGTGGAAGTACAAAATTCTGAGGGCGGATGCGCTTGTAAGGCAGATTGAGTATGATATCAATCATTGTGCAGATGATGATCCTTATAAAAATCAGAAAGAAATGATGAGGTCTGCCAAAAGATACCTTGAACAGTCGGCTAAAGATGAGGACAAGGATTATTACGCTATTTATAGGGATAAATACTGTCCTGACAGTCAGCCTGCGGAGGAGAACGGAACGGGCGGAAGTGAAAGCGTAGAGAGTGACGCCTCCGACCTGAGAGAACGGCTCATCGCTTTCAGAACGCAGGTCGCGAAAGCCATGAAGATTCCGCCGTATTATGTTTTCAACAATGAGGAGCTTGAAAGACTGATCGCTGAAAAGCCGAAAACCGTTGACGAACTGAAGCAGCTGAAAATACTTCCTCCCGTGAAGATAAAGGTGCACGGTGAGGGGATCGTTGGCGTGATTGCTAACGATTGACCGACAAAACAGCCGGTTAATGGAAGAAGAAACTTTAGAAAAACTATGAACCTACTGAACTTAAAGATAATAGAAGTGATCCGCGAAGCCGCCAAGATCATGCTTGAGGCACCGCGCGGCTGCCCCGAAGAGCTCATCCACCAAAAGGGCGGCACGTTTAATTTTGTGACTGAGTATGATGTTGCCGTGCAGCGGTTCCTTGAGGAGAAGTTCCTTGAGCTTATTCCGGATGCGGTTTTTCTTGCCGAGGAAGAGGGCGAGGACGGCAGAAGCATCGGCAGCGGCTACACGTTTATAATCGACCCGATTGACGGTACGAGCAATTTCATCCACGGCCTTGGCGACTCGGGCATCTCTGTCGCGCTGCTTAAAGACCGTGAAACTGTCTTCGGCGCCGTGTACCTTCCTTTCTCGGACGAGATGTTTGCGGCCGAAAAAGGCGGCGGTGCGCAGCTTAACGGCAAGCCCATTCACGTCAGCGGCCTTCCGCTCGACAAGGGCCTTTCGCTTTTCGGCACGTCGCCCTACATGCGCGACAGGCTCTGCAACGCCACACTTGACCTTATGGAAGGCCTGTTTATGAATTCGGTTGACGTCAGAAGGTTTGGCGCCGCGTCGGCCGACCTCTGCTTCGTCGCCTGCGGCCGCGCGGCGGCTTACTGCGAAATGTCGCTCTCCCCGTGGGACCATGCGGCCGGCGATATAATCGTCAGGGAGGCAGGCGGTTTTGTGACACAGTTTGACGGCTCCGACGTGATACTTGAGCGCAACTGCCCGGTCGTTGCCACAAATGCCGCGTCGCATGGGAAAGTGCTTGAAATCTGCGGTAAAATAGCCGAAAAATACAATATCAAAAAAGGTTGAAAAGACCATGGCGGCAGAGCTTTCATCATTTTTAAAAGAATACTTTGACGTCAGAACGCGCCTTTCCGGGTTCATGCTGAAGGATGACCGCGAGACCGAGAAAACGGTCTCTGTTATCGATGTTTTGCTCGACAGGGCGCTTGACGTATATAAAGGGGCATCGACGGAGGGCCGCTTCGGCACCGCTCCCGGCCACACGCTTGAGAACTATTTCGGGAGGGCTAAGGCCTATCTTGAGGCGCTCGAGCGCGGAGAGTTCCCGCTTAAGGGCAAGTTCACCGAGCCCGGGATGGCCGTTGTCGACCACTCTTTTATCGAAAAAGACGGGCGCATGCATCTCTTCTACAACCGCGATTACATTGGCTATGAGTGGGACCTCAAACCCGCCAATACCATTGGCCATGCCGTCACGGACGACCTCATTAATTGGACAATCGAACCGCCGGTGATCTCAGCCGACAGGGATCTTTTTGAGAACTATCAGGTCTGGTCGCCGGGCGTTGTGGAGAAGGACGGCACATATTACATGTATTACACGGGCGTGAATCTTAACGCCTGCCAGGCGATTTGCCTTGCGACATCAAAGGACTTGTACCATTGGCGGAAGCATCCGGGAGGGCCTGTGGTAAAGCCCGGAAAATGGGGCTCCTGGAGCGAGGACAGGTGGTCTGACTGCCGCGACTCGATGGTTTTCATTGACGATGACGGGACCGCGTATATGTATTACTGTACCGCCGCGGAATTTGACGGGGTGCTCGGACCGGCTGTCGGAATTGCCTCCTCAAAGGACATGGTTAACTGGACAGACCATGGCGCCTACCGTTTTGACATCTGCGACATATCTCTTGAGTCGCCTTTTGTTCTGAAAAAGAACGGGAAATATTACCTTTTCTACACAAACTGCGGCCACGGCACTGCATATGCAGTCTCCGACAACCCGGTGAGCGGCTGGAAAAGTCTCGGCATGCTCATCCCCTATACCGTTCCTCCTCTCTGCCCCGCCAATGTGCCTTCCTGCGCCGAGGTCTTTTGCTTCAAAGAAAAATGGTATATCTCGAGCTGTCTCAGAGAACCGGGCTGCGAACAGTATCTTGAACTGTTCGAAATCGACTGGACGGAAGACGGCAGGGTGGTATTGGGCAACCGGGTGGAGTAGCCTGAAACTTGAATGTATCGAAATATGTTTTGACAAATACCTGGAAGGAAATTCCGTATGGGAGCGACGATTACGATGTTTTTAAGATACTTAAAGCTTGTCAAATAATATACGAGGATTACCCAGATCTGTTAGAATGGGCAGAATTTTTATTATGGGCGGATGAATGGAGGAAACTGGAATGAAGGAAATAAAGCAATACATGACAGAATACTCAGATGAGATGATCGTCTTTTTAACAGATAGTGGAATAGACTATAAGTTAATACCTTTAGGTAAAAGAGCGACGATAGCGTTTTGTACAGATATTGACGATTTACTTTTTCCAAATATTCATCGGATATTCGAAACCTTCTGTTTCCCTCAATTTGATGAAACCGAGTATGAAAATGCCAATTGGTATCGGATTTTTGGGAAAAGAGATATTGTCCCATGGGGAAAAAACTGGTACACTTTCGAAGGGAAAAAATGGTGTCAAAAATCAGATTTTATCTGTTCAAGAAAGATCAGGTGGGAAAAGTATAATATAGTGACGCTTGAAACATTTCTGGATTTTATGCTTTGCAAGGGTTGCGTAAAAGACGACTTAATAAAATACAATGACATAGTTTTTAAACCCGTTTTTGACAAAAACAGTAAACTGGTGAACGACATGTATCAGATGTCGTTTAAAACAACTATTCCCCTTGAGGCGTTTGAAATACAAGACCAATCAAAGGGAGAGAAAAGAGAGGCAAGTATATACAATTATACCGAGGGAACTGTCGTTCATCTTCGCCCTGGCAAAATATACATTCCAAAAATAAAGCAACAGTTTTTGGATGGTGTTGATGCGGTTACAACAGACTCTATTTGGTCAAGAGGAAGCTTTGCATTACCAATTTGTTTTATATCAAAAAAAATATATAACACCATCAGGAATAAAGACTACTGTGCAGAGATAAATATTTGGCCAATCAAAACCATATAAAAACGAATGCAACTCAGTTAATAGGGTTGACACATATTTGTGCAAAATTATTGGATGACACTGGGTTATACGGTGTAGCCCCTGTATTCAGCCTCATATTAATTTAGCAAGTTTAGATTGGATTAGAGCATTCCCTGAGAATATGGTTTCTCGGCTTGGGCGTACAGGCTACTGCCTGGTTTTTGCGCACATGTCGTTATTCTGTATTTGCTTGCCTAACATACCTGCATGTGTCGTCAAAGGTAGCCTGAAACTGTTGCCGAAATTCCCGTTTTGAGATAAAATTATAGGGCAGTTCAAAAAAACGGGGGTGCTTAACATGATGATCGGCTCCTGCGGAGTTTGGGGCGACGACAAGATTGTAAAAGTCAAAGAATACGGCTGCGACTGTTTTGAGCCGCCGCTTTTCCTTGTTGCCGGGTCCGGTTTTGACAGTCTGAAAAGAACCCGCGAGATTTGCGATGAGGCGGGCATCCGGTGCGTTTCGCTGAACGGGATGCTTACGGGCGATATGCCTCTCCTTGGCGGCAGGGATTGCTACGGACCCCTTGAAGACTATTTGAAAGACGCATTCGCCAAGGCATCGATCCTTGGCGGCAAAATCGTTGTGCTCGGCTGCGGAGCTCAGAGACGCATCCTGGAGGGAATGAGTAAGGAGACTGCGGAAGAGAGGTTTTGCGATGTTCTGCGGGAAATTGTGCTTCCTGCGGCAAAAGAATACGGTATTGCAATTGCGCTGGAGGAACTTCGCAAAGAGGAGTGCAACTTTATAAATTCCGCCAAAGAGGCAATGGACATCGTGAAAAGGGTCGGAGACGGGGCCTTGAAGCTTCACATTGACTATTTTCACACAATTCTCGGAGGAGGGACTCTTGACGAGATAGCAGGGTATGGCAGCAGCATTGCCCATGTCCATCTGTCGAGCCTGAAGCATTTCAGGGAGTTCCCGAAAGCTGACGATATTGAGGAGATGAAAGCTTTAAAAGCGGCTCTTGACAGGGCGGGGTACGACGGTGCAGCCACATTTGAGGGCGTTATACCCGGAGACTTTTTTGAAACGCTGAAAGAGGCTGTGGCGGCAGTCAGGAGTGCGGGCTTTAACTGACCGCAGATCAGAGGCAAAGCGATGGAAAAAACTATTTTTAACGAGTTCAATTCAGGAAAGAAAATACTTCATTATCAGGACAAACTGGCCCGCTTTTTTGACGCAGGAAAGACGCTGATAGTGACTGAATTCGATCTGACCAACAAGTGCAACAACAACTGCCCTTTATGCGTTGGCGTGAAAGAAAACGGCAGCGAGCTCACCTGGGACGAAATAAAAATGATTGTTTCGGGCCTGAAAAAGATGGGCAACCAGGGCGTTATAATCAGCGGGGGCGGCGAGCCTCTGCTTCACAAAGATTTTGTGAGGACCCTCGAACTGATTAAGAACACCGGGATGGAGATCGGACTCAACAGCAACGGTCTTGCCCTTGACAGGGAGAAGGCGCTTGCAATCGCCAAGTACTGTTCATACTTCAGAATCAGCCTCGACGCGGGAACTGCGGAAATGTATAAAAAAACCCACGGGATGCCTGAAAAAAGCTTCCTCAAGGTGTGCGAAAACATGCGGCTTATGGCCAATGTGAAAGAAGAGACCGGCTCGGCTGTGTCCTTTACCGCAGGCTTCCTTACCGGGGAATCGACCGTGTGCGACATGGAAAAATTTGTGGTCCTCTGCAGGGACTGCGGCGTGGGCGCGGCGCAGTTCAGACCCTTCACAGGCGACAGCACGGATATTTCCGGAGAATATCTCAGGCTCAAAGAAAAATATGAGACCGAAGATTTTAAAGTCAGAGCCTCGCTTCAAAAATATGCAAGGTTTGAAAAGGGTCCTGAAAGGGATTACAGCCGCTGCCGGGGAATGTTCTTCTCCACGGTGGTCACTGCAGACGCCAAGGTGTTTGCCTGCCTGCACCACAGACAGGATCCGGATTTTCTCATTGGCGATATGAGAGGCGAGGGCAAGACTTTCGAGGAGGTCTGGAACTCGTACAGAAAGTGGCAGGTTTACGAAAATATCAATCTTAAGAGGTGTCCTCCGTACTGCAGAAACGACAGCTTCAACACAGTGCTTGAGGATCTTGAGGGCGACTGCATTCACAAAGAGTTTCTGTGAGGTAAAAGCACACAGTTTGGTCTTCAAAAAACACTGACAAACGGTCTCGGGCGAGTCGCATGACAAAACCCGGGCCCGTTTTTGATTTGTATTTTGACATTCAACGTTTGTAATTTGACATTCATTGGTTGTAATTTGACATGCAATTTGACATTAAATGCTTGTAATTTGACATTCTGCGCTTGTAATTTGACATGTAACTTGACATGCCGCCGCCAATGATATATATTATTTTACGAAATAACCGACAGGAGACAGTCAAATGGATTTCATTAACGTGCAGGAAGCAGCTGAAAAATGGCAATCGGACGAGCGCAGTATCACGAGACTTTGTCGCGACGGCAGAGTTCCCGGCGCTGTTAAAGACAACGGGAAGTGGCTTATTCCCGCAAATGCAGACAGACCGAAAGACGGACGAAGGAAGAAAAAATCATTGGCGGTATTTCGGAAGCCGCTCCCTATCGGAGTTTCGGATTTCAAAGAGGCCGTCAGCCGATACTATTACGTCGACAAGACAGAACTCATCAAGGATATTCTTGACGATCTGCCAAAGGTCAGTTTGTTCACGCGGCCCCGTCGTTTCGGCAAGACCCTGACGATGGATATGCTTCGTGTGTTTTTCGAGAAGAGCGAAGAGGATACCTCACGTTATTTTGCTGACAAAAAAATATGGACATACGGGGAGAAATACACTTCTTATCAGGGAAAATACCCCGTGATTTACCTGTCTTTTAAGGATGTAAAGTTCGATACGTGGGAAGACACCATCGCCAAAATGAAGTCGCTTTTTCAGGCCGAGTTCATCCGCCACAAGGAGATAATAGGCGCCGGAACGAAAGCGGATCAATATGAGATTAACTATTACAACAGGATGCTTTTGTGCACCGAGACGGAGGTTGAACTGACTGAGGCGTTTACAAGATTGTCGAAGATGCTCCACGACTTTCACGGGATTGCCCCGGTCATTATCATTGACGAATACGACACCCCGATACAGCAGGGTTATGCGAAAAACTACTACGAAAAAATAATTCTGTTTATGCGCAATCTGTTTTCGGGCGGATTCAAAGACAATTCACATCTTTCGTTCGGCTTTGTGACGGGAATTTTGCGTGTCGCAAAAGAAAGCATCTTCAGCGGCATGAATAACTTCGTTGATAACTCGGTTCTGAATGAACGCTACAGTACGTATTTCGGATTTACCAAAGACGAAGTTAAAACAATCCTTTCGGCTTACGGAAAGAGAAACAAGCTCGGCGAAGCGTGCGAGTGGTACGACGGATACCGTTTCGGGTCGAACGAAATATTCAATCCGTGGTCGGTCATCAGCTATATCAACAACGAGTGCACACCGCAGGCATACTGGCAGAATACGGGAAGCAACGACATCATCCGTCAGATCGTCCTGGATGCTCCGGTTGAAACAAAGGAAAAACTGCAGACCCTGCTGGAGGGAAAACCGGTCCTTGCCGATATCGACACGTCCGTCATTTATCCCGAAATAAAGGACAATCCGCAGACGATATTCAGCTTCCTGCTCATTGCCGGCTATCTGAAACTGAACAAGAGCCCGAACGTTGCCGGAACGCCTTTTTATTACGTATCCATCCCCAACAAGGAGATAGAACGGATTTACGGGAAGGAGATACTGTCTGCGATTGGCGATTTCCGGACACAGTCCACGGCGTCATCCATTCAGCAGGCGATTATCGACAATGATATTGCCGGGATGCGCAGGCATCTTGAACACTACCTCAAGCAGACCGTCAGCTTCTTTGACACCTCAAACGAAAGCTTCTACCACGGCCTGATGCTTGGCCTATACGCCGTTATGAACGACCTCTACAGCGTGACTTCCAACCGCGAGGCGGGTAACGGACGGTTCGATATTCAGATGGTGCCCTTGAGCAAAAATATGCCCGCGATAATAATCGAACTGAAGGTCTTGTCTTCTGAAACCGCCAATGAAAAGACGATAACAGAGCAGCTTCAGGCCCTGTCCCGGGACGCACTGCTGCAAATCGATGAAAAAGAATATGCGCTTCCTCTTGAGGAACGGGGGCTGAGCATTATGAAACTCGGCATAGCCTTCTACAAAAAGCAGGCGGAAGTTGCCTGCAAAATGTGAAAGACTTTAGCGGTTTTTGATGGTACAATAACAGGTGAAAACTTGTGACTGAGAGCTTCTGAGAGGCTAAAAGGCGGGCAAAGGACCGCCAATGTGAAAACGATGAATGATCTGAGGAAAGAAAAAAGATACGGCTATCTCGGCCGGACGGCGCTTCTTGCGGCCGCCGCGGCTGTATTGGCTATTCTTCCGGCGCTCATTGCCGGCAGGGGAATGCTCCTGCTCTCCGACGATTTTACGTGGCAGCAGCAGATTTTCGGCATCTACAACGTCTCACTGACGAGGTCGCCCGTTAACTGGAGCTGGCTCATTGACCTTGGCTCGGACCCGTCGACGTCTCTCAGCTTCTACAACTTAAACAGCCCGTTCACGCTCATAACGGCAATATTCCCCGCCGCTGCGGCGCCTTATCTCACGGCGCCCATGCTTGTGCTGAAGTATGTCACGGCCGCGGTCGGCGCCGCGATTTTTGCGAAAAAATTCGTTAAAAGCAAAAACGCGGCAATGCTTTGCGGCCTGTTTTACGCATTCTCCGGCATTCAGACGGTCAGCCTTCTTTTCCCGTTCCACGACTCGATGGCTCTTTTCCCGTGGCTGCTCGCGGCATTTGAAAAGCTGCTCGAAGGAAGGCCCCTTGTGTTTGCCGCGGCGGTTGCATTGTCGGCAATGACAAACTTCTACCTGTTCTTCGGCGAGGTCATCTTCATAGTGATCTGGTTTGTGTTCAGGGTGCTTTTAGTGAAGTCAGACGCAAAAACAAAGCTCTTCTCGTTCGGCAAGGTGCTGCTTGAGGGGGCGGTGGGAGTTGCATTGGCGGGTGTCGTGATACTGCCGTCAATACTTGCGGTCGCGTCAAATCCGCGCGTCGGTTCGCACGATTTCGGACTTTTCTACCACTTCACGCAGTACGTCACGATCCTTCAGGCCTACTTCATGCCCGCGGATGTCATGGGCTCCGGAAACTACCTGTTCCAGCAGGGCTGCAGCTCTTGCGCGATGGCTCTGCCGTTTGCCGCGATGGCGCTCGTTTTCCCCTATATTAAGAAGAATTTCAAAAAGGCGAAGGCGTACCTGCCTGTCACCTTGGTTATAATCTCGCTCGTACCCGTTCTGAACGGCGCGTTCTCGTTCTTCAACACGCACTACTACGCCCGCTGGTTTTTCATGCCCGCGCTCGTCTTCTCGATGCTCTCGTGTGTGGTGATCGACAGGTACATTGGCGATGATGAGGAGCACGCTGCCGCCAATGCGACAGATTCCTACACCAAAAAAGATATAGTTTTCGGCGCGACCGTGAACCTGGTCTGCGTCGTCCTCACAATGCTCATTGAGGTATCGGCGGTTCTCTACTACAAAGTGAGAGGCGTTGCGTCGATGACCGAAAACGTGAACGTTGCGATGCTCGTAATTTACGGATTTACAGGGCAGATTTTTGCTTTCGGAATGTTCGCGCTCGCGATAAAGACGGACCCGAAACGGTTTGCAAAAGTCCTCACGGCCTGCGTCCTTGCGGCGGGAATCCTCACCACGGGAGCCGCGGCATTCAGGTATTCGAAGGGCACGCACGTTGCAAAGAACTACTACGAGGAAGGCATTGACAATATGGTGGGCGAGATAGGCGCCGAAAAAGCCAAGGCGATTCTGACGTCGTCCGGCGGCATTGCAAAACTGCTTCCTCAGGACAGAAACTACAGGATGCGCTATGATTTCCACGAGGAGGGCACGGCTTATTTTGCGGACTCGTTTGACAACGTCTCCATGCTGACAGGCGTCCCGTCCGTGAACTCGTTCATAAGCACTGTCGAAGGCGGCCTTTTTACGTTCTACGACCTCATCGGAAGTCCCAGAAACGTCACGACGACCGGCAGCTTTTCCGAGCCCGAGATGGCTCTCCTGTCGGCAAGGTTCTACCTCACCTCAAACAGGGACGGAGGCCCCGCCGGCGGCACAAAATTTGCGGAATACAGGTACCCGGACGGCAGCACAATTTACGTTTTCGAGTACAAAAACTTCATTCCGATGGGCTTTACCTACACAAGTTACGTGACGCCCGAAGAGCTCAGAACGCTCCCCGAGGACCAAAGGGCGCTCGCAATGCTCTCGCACATAGTCCTTGAAGAGGAAGACGCCAAGGCGATAGGCATCGCGCACGGAAATATTGAAAGCATTATGACGCTTGAAACCGCCGCAGGAACAAGGCAGCAGTCGGCCGCCGGGTCGTTTGAAATGACGGACAACGGTTTCAAGGCGGTGTTTGAGACCGGCGCGCCCTGCGTCGCGTTTGTCAGCGCGCCGTACTCAACAGGCTTCACGATAAAAATCAACGGCGAAACCGCCAAGGCATACGAGTCAGCAGGCCTCATCGCAATACCCCTTGCGGCAGGCGTCAGCACGGTCGAAGCGGTCTACAGCACCCCCGGCGGCAACGCGGGAATGATCCTTACAGGCACGGGAATCGTTGTCGGCGCCTCGGAGATGATAGCGGTGATTCTTTTCCAAAAGAAGAGAAAAAGAAACCTTGAAGGGAACCCAGGTATTAACAACGGCAAGGGTTTGGAATATAATCAGCCCGAATAATAAAGAAAGGACGGTCCGGGATTTTCCCGGGTACAGAAAATGGCAGTTAAAGACGATTGGAAAGAATTCGGCGGAGATACGGGCAAGGCTTTCAAAGGCCTCGGAAAGGCAATCGCCAAGTCCGTGAAAAAAGGCTTCAACAAGGCAAGCGGCGACGACCCCAAGCCCGGTGAGGAGGAGCCGGATCTGCGGAAAGACTGGAGCGGCGTCGGTCACAGCTTCGGCGATGCCGGCAAGGCAATCGGCAAGGCCTTCTCAAGCACAGCCAAAAAGGTCGTAAAGGACAAAGATGACGCCAAGGCCGCCGGCAGCGACGGTGCCGCCGCCGAAGCTTCCGCGGGTGAGACCCCCGCGGACGAGGTCGTAGACGACGTCTGACCGACGCCGCCCGGTGCCGCACGCGGCACCGGCGGCAGGCCAAACTGTTTTTAAAATCGCAGGCCGGGGAGCGCCTTGACAGGACCCCCGGCCTGTGATTTTTGCGCGGCGCCGTTTGAAACCGGACTTGCGCTCCATCGCGCCGCGCTGCGCAAAAACTGCGCACGATTGCGCTTTTTTGCGCAAAAACGCTTGATAATTGCGCGCAAATGAGGTATAATGACAGCAGGGAGATGATGAATGTGGCTCAGAAACTGAAGGAAATCCGGATAAACAAGGGGCTGACGCAGGTTGAGGCGGCGGAGGCCATTGGCGTGTCGAGAAGGACCTACCAGACTTTTGAAAAGGAAGAAGCCGTTGAAGACTTTTCGAAGTACGAATACTGCTGCGAAAAGCTGGCGGAGTATGAGCCCTTAAAAACGTTTTCTCTGAGGACCAGCGCGGTTTACGGGAAGGACCTGAAGGCGCTAACTTCCAAGGTCAGAGGCTACAGGAAAAGGTTCTGCTTTGAAAAGCTTCTCAGGTATATGAAAGGCGATTACAGGGGCGCCGTCTGCATCCTTTACGGACTGAGAAGGACCGGTAAGACCACGCTGCTTTTCCAGCTGATCAACACCCTTGACGAGAACAGGACTGCCTACATAAAGGTCAGCGACAGGAACACGATGGCGGATCTCGTGAAGGACATTGACGTGCTCCGGGGTGCCGGATTCAGGAACATAATCATCGACGAGATTACGCTTCTTGAGGATTTTATCGATTCCGCGGCGGTTCTTTCGGACATCTACTCGATGATGGGGCTCAAGATCGTTCTCTCCGGCACGGACTCGCTCGGCTTTGCTTTTTCGGACAGGGAGGAACTTTTCGACAGGAATCTGATGATCCGCACCTCGTATATCTCATTCAGGGAGTTTTACGAAGTTTTAGGGATAAAAGACATTGACACCTACATCGAGTACGGCGGGACTCTGAAGGCGGAGAACATAAGCTTTGACGACCCCGATTACAACAATGAGGAGACGGCTTTCAGGGACGATGAGTCCACAAGGAAGTACATTGACAGCGCGATTGCGGGAAACATTCAGAGGTCGCTCAGAAACAGCCGTTTCGGCACGGGATTTGTGCATCTGCGACAGCTCTACGAAAAAGGCGAACTCACCAATGCAATAAACCGCATCATCCAAAGCATGAACCACGACTTCCTCGTGAGCGTCATTGAGGAGAAATTCAGGTCGAGCGACCTCGGTTCCGCAAGGCAGCTGCTCCTTAAGAGCAAATCGCCGGAAGTGAGGACCGCGCTCTACGACATTGATACCGAAAAGGTCACTGAGAGGCTCAAGGAACTCATTGGCGTCAGGGAGAAAGAGGAACTGAGCGTTCCGGTCGACGCGGCGGGACTTGCACAGATCAAAAGCTACCTCTATGCACTTGACCTCATCAAGGACGTGAGCGTTGTCTACGACGACGGAAGCGAGGAAAAGCGCGTTGTTTTCACACAGCCGGGCATGAGATATTCGATCACGAAGGCCCTTGTGTACTCGCTCATGGCGGACGCATATTTCGGAAGCATGTCTTTTGCGGACAGGCAGGCCGTTATCGAAAAGATACTCTCAGACGTCAAAGGCAGGATGCTCGAGGACATTGTGATCCTTGAAAAGACCCTTGAAAAAGGCAAAAACAGGAGCGCCTTCAAGTACAGGTCGCTGAAAGGCGGCGAGATCGATCTTGTCCTTTTCGATGCTGAGACGGGCACGTGCGGCGTGAATGAAATCAAATACTCAAAAACGAGGCATCCGGAGGCGCAGGCAAGGTTTTTGACAGACGCCGAGATGACCGGTTCTCTTGAGCGGAAATACGGCAGAATTGCGCAAAAACGCGTCTTATACAGGGGCGAGGCCGCGCAGGAGGGCGATATAGCTTATATCAACGTTGAAGATTATCTGATTTCTTGACTAAGCCCCTTAAATTATATAAAATTTTTACGTTATGCCGGAGACACGAAAAACCGGACAGAGAATGCATTAGAAGGTGATTTTTTTGGAACAGGAAAGAAGAGTTGTCACAGTCGTCAGAGAATTCCTCGCGGAAAAACAATATGACGCAATCATAGTCAGCTCGTGGCAGAACGTTTACTACTGCAGCAGCTTCACCGGCTACGGCGACGCGCTGCTCCTTATAACCAAGGACAAGAAGTTCATCATCACCGACTCGCGCTACTACGTGCAGGCCGAGAAGCAGTCGGGCGACTACGAGCTCGTGAAGGCGGGCGCGTGGGACCGCGGAGCTGTGGCGGACCTCATCCTCAGGGAAAACATCAAAAAAGTCGCTTACGAGGATCTTGCGGTGCTTTACACCATGTACGTGAACTTCTTCGAGAAGCTCGGCGTTGAACTCTTCGGCGTCGGCGACCTTTTCTTAAGGTCCAGAGTCATCAAAACTCCCGAAGAAATCGCCAAGGTCGAGGCCGCGTGCGACCTCGCTTCCGCCGCTCTTGAAAGAACCTTCAAGTACATCAAGGCGGGCATCACCGAGATAGAGCTTGCCGCAAGACTTGAGTACGAGATGAGAAAAGCCGGCGCTGACAAGCCGTCGTTTGACACCATCATCGCGTCAGGCGTAAGAGGCAGCATGCCCCACGGAACGGCAAGCACAAAAGTCATTGAGGAAGGCGACGGCGTCACCATCGATTTCGGCGCTTTTTGCGACGGAATGTGCTCGGATATGACAAGAACGGTCTTTGTCGGAGAGCCTTCTGCTGAGATGCGCAAGATTTACGAAATCGTAAAAGAGGCGCAGCAGACCGCCATTGACGGATACAAGCCCGGAATGAAGGGCAAAGATATGGACAAGCTCGCAAGGGACGTCATTGCAGGTTACGGCTACGGCGAGTATTTCGGCCACAGCCTCGGCCACGGCGTCGGAATCGACGTGCACGAGGGTGTTCCGGTCTCGCAGAGAGGCGAACAGGTGCTCGAGAAGGGCATGATCTTCAGCGTGGAACCCGGAATCTACGTGCCGGGCCTTGGCGGTGTGAGGATTGAGGACCTTGTCACGATTGGCGACAACGGAAAGCTCAGAATGATCACCAAGGCGCCCGTGAGAGACCTCCTGGTGTTCTGAGGACGCGGGATGGTTAGGGTCATCGCGGGGACGTGCCGCGGACGCAAACTGAAGACGCTTGACAGCGATGCGACAAAGCCGACGCTCGACAGAGTGAAAGAGGCGATGTTCAGCATGATCATGGAGGAAATCCCCGGAGCGACAGTTTTCGACATGTTTTCCGGAAACGGGAGCCTCGGGATAGAGGCCTTGAGCAGGGGAGCGAAGCACTGCATGTTCTGCGACATATCGGCTGACTGCGTGAAAATCATAAGGGAGAATATCGCGGCGCTTGACCTTGGCGGCATGTCGGAGGTCGTAAAAGGCGACTACAAGGAAGCCGTGCAGGCAATGATCAGAAAGGATATGCGCGCGGAGCTGCTGCTTCTGGACCCGCCCTACAGGAAGGGCTACATCGAGAAGGCGCTGACGGCGAAGGGCATTGACAGGATCTGCCGGAGCGGCAGTGAGGACATTTTCCCGCCGAAAAAGACGGTTGCGGTGTGCGAGCACGCAAAAGAAGAGGACCTTCCGGACGTGATCGGCGGATTTGAGAAAATTAAAACGAGAAGCTACGGCACGGTTGCCGTGACGCTCTACGAGTACCGCGGGGAGTAAAAATTTGCCTATGGAGACGAAAAAAAAGAGAATCGGAATATATCCCGGAAGCTTTGACCCGTTGACGAACGGACATTTGGATATTATAATTAGGGCATCCAGATTGTTCGACTCGCTTATCGTTGGCGTTTTGCGGAATGATGCAAAAAAGACGCTGTTTTCGATGGAAGAGCGGGTCGCTCTCATCAGGAAGTGCACGGAAGATATCCCGAATGTGAGCGTCGAAATGTTTGAAGGTCTGCTCGTGGATTTCGTGCATGAAAAGAAGGCCGACGCGATAGTGAGAGGTCTTCGGGCCGTATCCGATTATGAGTACGAGCTGCAGATGGCAATGCTCAACAAACACATGAGCCCCGACGTCGAAACGATATTCCTCATGACCGATATCAATAACTCGTACCTGAGTTCAAGTGTGGTTAAGGACGTTGCGATGCACGGCGGAAATATTAGAGGACTCGTGCCTGAGACAGTCATTGATGACATCTACAGGAAAGTGAAAGCGAAATGAAAAAGAACGCCCAAGGTGTTCGATGAGGAGTGCCCGGTTTGGGCAAGACCATACAAACGGAGGAAAAAGAAATGGCAGAGTATTATGAAGACGACAGACCGGCAGGCGGAGATTCCGGAAGTTTTTCAGTTGGTGCAGAGAAGAAAAAACTTGCCGAATACAAAGCTACGCTCGAAGAATTGACCGAGATCGTTAATTCGATGAAAGAGGGCGGCTTTACCCGCAAAAAAGGTACGATAGAGGATCCCGCAAGACTGAGAGAACTTGTCAGCTCACTCAACGACAATCTCCCCGAGGCGGTCGACAGGGCTCACAACGTGCTCGACAATGCCATGACCATTGTTAACAGCGCAAACAAGATGAAGAAGAGCCTTGACGAGCAGTCTGCAAAGCTTGACGCGGACATCCAGAAGCGCAAGGAAGACTGCGACAGAACATGCTCGGACGCCATCGAAGCCGCCAATGCACAGGGCAAAAAAGAAGCCGACAGGATTGTTACGGAAGCCGAAGATCAGGCCGCTGTAATCGTTGAGACCGCAAAGAAGAGAGCCGCAGCGCTCGTTGAAGAGCACGCGATCACAGCCCAGGCAAAGGAAGAGGCTGCCCTCTACATGAAGACCGTCAAGGACGACGCAGACAACTACTCCGCCAACGTTCGCGCAGACGCAGATGCATACGCAGACGCGGTTCGCAAGAAGGTTGAGAACGACCAGGAGAAGGCTTACCAGAAGCTGAGAGAAGTTGTCAATACGAACCTCCAGATGATCGAGACCGTTTACACGAAGATGGAGAACGACATCAAGGCAAGCTACAAGACGGTCAGCTCAGACCACTCAATGTTCCTTGAAAAATACGCAAACAAAAAATAATGCGCACGTTCGTCTGATTTAGCGATGTACAGGGAAGCAATACGCCGGAAAAACGCGGTTGCTTCCTTGTGTTTCTCAAAGAAGACTTTATTTTCCGGAAATATTATAAACTTCGTTTAAAGAAGAAACGGTATAATTATTCAGCAGGGATCGCACTATGAGGTTTTTTGTCCCGGACACCAATATCGACAGGGAAGCCGCCAAGGCCTTCATCACAGGTTCCGACGTGAGCCACTTAAGGACCGTCCTCAGAGCCGAAATCGGCGACAGCCTGACGCTCTGCGACACGGCCGGAACAGTCTATTCCTGCACAATAACAGAGATTTCGAAGGACCGCATCACGTGCGGCATTGGCGGCAGCGAGGACTGCCCGTCCGAACCGCGCGTGCCTGTGATACTCCTGCAGGGCGTGCCGAAGGGCGAGAAAATGGAGTTCATAATCCAGAAGTGCGTCGAACTCGGCATAAACGGTATCATCCCCGTCGTCACGGAGCGCACGGTTGTGAAGTTTGAAACAAAGCAGGACGCCGCGAAAAAGGTTGCCAGGTGGCAGAAGATAGCTGCCGAGGCGTCGAAACAGTCGGGCCGGGGGATAGTTCCTTTCATTGGCGATGTCGTGAAGTTCAGGGACGCGTTCAGGGACATTGGCGGCGGCCTGAAGATAATCCCCTACGAGAACGAGCACGAAACGACACTCAAAAGTCTGCTGAAGGAAGGTCTGCCGGCAGATAAAATTTACGTATTTATAGGGCCGGAGGGCGGCTTTTCGATGCAGGAGATTGAAACTGCCGAAGAGGAAGGATTTGCGCCCGTCACGCTCGGAAACAGAATACTCAGGACAGAGACCGCGGGCATGGCTGCGCTTGCGGCGATAAGATATGAGATTGGTGATTGATAACGGCGAATGATATTGCCGGTTTTGAAAAAAACGGAAGTTTGTGAAGACATGAAGAAGGAAAAAAACACGGAAGAAAATAAAACGTCGCGGGGTAAGCGCGCGGCACTTATGGCAGGAAAGGTTCTGGTCCGCATTTTCGCGGTGGTGATCTCTGTTGTGATTGCCGTCATGATGGTGCTTATCTCGGCCATTTACATCATCTCCAAGAGCGATACTAAAGTCGTCAAGGATCTTTTTGTGACGACAATGATAGACACCGGGGCACTTGACTTCTGCGCAAGAATGTTCATATCCGATGAAGAAGTGAACAATATCCTTGCCAGAAACGAAATAATTGTTCCTGAGGGCGTCACGGACACAAGCAAGATTGTCGTGGGTGTTGAGGAAGAGGATCCCGAGCGCAAAAAGAAGAAAGAAGAGGAAGACAAGGAGCGCGGCATCGTTTACGACGAGGACGGCGTCTGCCTGATGGACATCAAGGGCAGAACCTACGTGGGCAAGGCGCTCATCATCAAAGACCCCTCAAGGGTCAAAGTCGCAGGCCTTGAAAAGTACGGCGACGGAATAGTCGGTAAAACAACCGAACAGATGGCGAAAGACGCCAATGCACTTGCCGCGGTGAACGCAGGCGGCTATAGCGAGAGAAGCGACTACAGGACGGGCGGCATACCCGAAGGGCGCAACGAAAGCGGCTTTGTCATTATCAACGGAAAGCTCCTGTGGGGCAATAAAAACACCGAATACGAGGTCATAGGCTTTGACAGCAACAACATCCTGCACGTTGACAAAATGACAGGCGCCAAGGCATTAGAGCTCGGAATTCGCGACGCCGTGAACTGGGGACCGATTCTTGTCAAGAACGGCGAGCCCTGCGTCGTGCCGACAACGGGTACAAACGTCGGTTTCCACCCCAGGACGGCAATAGGCCAGCGCGAAGACGGCTCAGTCATACTGCTTGTCATTGACGGCAGACAGTCGCACAGCCTCGGCGCGTCATACACCGACCTGATCGAAGTGTTTATGCGCCTCGGCGCCGTAAACGCGGCAAACCTTGACGGCGGCATGTCGTCATACATGTACTACAAGGGCGACGTGATCACAAGCCCGTACATGCTCTACTTCAACGGAAAACGTACTATTGCGACAAGCATCATTGTTACGAAGCTTGACGAGTGAAACTGTTAGACATAAGAGGCAAAATGGCAGCATTGAAAAACGACGAAACAGTGAAAACTGAAAATATCGAAAAGAAAGAGAAACCCGGCAAGGCGGGCAAGACCAAAAAGAAGGGCAGCCTGTTCTGGAAGATTTTTGCGGTGTGGCTTGTGGTGCTCGCGGCGGTTTGCATTGGCGTGCTCATCTACGGTTACAACGTGATGATGGACTACGACAACTCGCAGAAGTTCCCGTACGAGGAGACGGTCAGAATTGCGTCGCTCATTGAGAGCGGGAACTATGACATGCTCTACGACCGCGAGAACCTGCCGAATTCGATGACGCTGGAGCGGGAGGAGTACGAAAGACGCATAAAAGAGGCGATTGAAAAGAACGGAGGCTGCGACGTGATGAGGGCTTTCTCACCGGACGCGGTCGAAAATCCGACCTTCCTGATAAGCGCGGGCGACAGAAAAATCGCCACCGTGGTTTATGAAAAGGTGAGCGAGAAGACAAAGTTCGGGTTTGACGTCTACAGGTACCTGTCGCTCACACCGTTTTACGAGGGCTCGTATGCGGTTGAACTCCTTGTCCCTGAGGACTGCGATTTTGTGCTCAACGGGGATGTCGTTGGCGATAATTTCAGAGTCGGTGAGCCGGTCGTTACAGCGGCTGCAGAAGACGATTTTGAAAAGAGCGGGGAGCAGAAGGCCTACTATTACCGCGTTGACGGATTGATGGTAGAGCCCGAGTTTAAAATCGTTTACCGCGACACGGGAAGAGACGCGGACATGATCTGGGACGGAAAGCTTGAGGTCTGGACGACCAGAAAGTATGACGTTGCCGCTGTCGCGCCTTCAAATTACAGAGTTTTCGTGAACGGAAGCGAAATCTCCTCCGGTGAAAGATTTGTTACGAAAAAAAGCGGAACTATCGACGAGGTCAGCGACGTTAAGCAGTATCTCGACACGGACGTGTGCATGGTATCCTACCACGTTTCAGGCCTTCGCTACAAAAACGAAATCGATGTGGTTTACGAGGACTTTGACGGCAGGCGCTTCACCCCCGAGTTTGACGAATACGAGGAAGAATATGTTGCCTATGCCGGAATCACGCCGGAACATCTCGAAAAATACGGGATCAATTTTGAGTTCCTCTTCAAGAGGGCTCTCAGCTACGCGAAATTCGTCAACGATGACGACAATGAGAACTTCGACAAAACGGAAATCAAAAAATACTGTCTGCCGGACTCTCGCGCTTATGTGAATTTCCAGAGCCTCTGGATTACGTTCACCTCGCACAACAGCTTCTGGACGGAAAACGAAAAGCTTGCGGACATCACCTTCTACCACGAGGATTTCTTCGTCGCCACAGTCGAATTTGACTACTGGATCAAGGGCTTCAACCACCAGACCGACAACACCAAGGTCCTCGAAAACTCCATAACGTTCTGGTATGTCAGAATTGACGGCACGTGGTACATAGTTGACTTTGCCCTGAACAAAACCGAAGACGCCAAGTAATCCGACAGATTCAAGCATCCACCTGAAAGCACACAAAACTGCCGCTTCCGCAGTGCCTCGAAGGCATCACGGAAGCGGCAGTTTCTTTCTATTTATCCGGAAAAACTAAATGTTGATAGCGTTCTGGTACTTGGTCGGCAGCCCCTCTTTATACAGATGGCTGTCGTTTGAGTGCTGGAGCGTTTTCGGTATGACGAGCCCCTCGCTGTTTAACGAGAACTCGACAACGGTCATGCCGCTGTGGCCTATGTCAAAATGGCTCGCATAGAGCGGATAAGGAATGTCCAGCAGCATACTCAAAAAAGCTATGCCGAAGCCCTGATGACAGAACAGGGCGACCCGCTTGTCGTTGTGGTTGACAGGCGTGTAAATGCCATTGGCGGGGTCGTGTTTGTACCCCAGACTCAAAAGGAAATCGTCAACACTCTTCTGTATGACCTCAACGCCTTCCTTGAATTTGCGGTCCTCAAACAGCGGCGAGCTTGCCCAGTCCCGCCCAAGGGCCAAAACCTCAGGCCTGTTAAAAAGCCTGTTGTACTTGGCGGTGAAAAAAGCCCAGGTGACATTGACCTCATCGTATGGAACCGTAAAATATCGCCAAGCAACGTCCTCCATTGCCCAGTCGCACATCACGGGTTCAATTCCGAGTGCTTCTGCGGTCGGTTTTGCGGTGAGATATGCGCGCGGCAGACTTGAAGTATATATCTCGTCAAGCCCGAAAACGGAAAGCCTTTTTGCAAGCGCATCAGCCTGCTTAAAGCCCTGGGGCGTCAAAGTGTTGTTCGGATAGTCGGGATCACCGTGACGAATTACGTATAGAAGCATAAAGTTCTCCTGAAAATATTGATGTAGTGGTTTACCGCCAATGCGATTATACCATACTATCCCAAACTCGGCAATTGATTAAAGGACTGTTGATCCTCTTTGTTTTTATGGTTGTTTTTATGGAGATTGGACTGCGTTGAAGAATTGACACTGAGTGTATAATGGTCGTATGGGTACAAAAGGAACGAGAACGGAAAAATGGCTGGCAACAACAGTGGAGTTCTTTTTCGGAAAGGAGTATGATACAATAAATGCGGTAGAAAACGATTTGTTCTATTACATCGAGATCTTCTACAACAGGAAGCGGCTGCACAGCAGTCTGGGGTACATGAGCCCGGTTGCTTTCAGAATAAAAGAAATGGGGCTCAAGGCAGGTTAACGGAGTACACATATGGGCATAGGAACCCACTGCAAAAATACATACCAGTCCATATGATAAAGATCACGGTATCCTTGTGATGGTTTCCGAACCGAATAATGGAAGGAGCAAGTATATTTATGATACAGATGAAATTCGAGAGTTTAAAAGAATAAACAACCGGAAATATGATTATTATAAACCGTAATGCTCTGTGATAAAAAAGGAGGCAAAACATGAAAACTGATAATAGAAGCAATCGGATAAAATCAAGAATGAGGTTTAGCGCCTTGGCTCTGGTAATGGTAGTTTTAGCGACTTGCCTGAGCTCCTGCAAACCAAAACTGAAGAATATTGATCCAAAGACAGTAAGGGGAACTGTGAGTCCATTGAACTGTGCGAGCTGTGAACGTGATTTATACCTATGTGACGACACTCTGTTTGCGTATATTTCGCAGACGCT
>DBWH01000057.1:23006-23301 GCA_002308595.1 Mageeibacillus sp. UBA1243
AACGGGTTTTTCTATTATATGTACGACAAAGCATTAGAACCAGAAGATGGGGTATCTCCATACACGTGGATTTTAAACCGTTACGACTTGAAAACCGGGAAAACAGAGACTGTTGCATCAGGAATAAAGAATGCACAATATTATTTGTTACGAGGCAATAAAATGGTGCTGGTGGCACACAGTATCCACTATATAGTATCTGAAAAAGAAGACAATGTTGACGTGGAAATCAAGAAGGATTCTTATAACGAAGAGTTTAAAGTTGGAAGCAGCACAATAATTGCAGAATATAGTT
>DBWH01000057.1:23338-39085 GCA_002308595.1 Mageeibacillus sp. UBA1243
TAAGGATGACCCTTGTGTGGTAATACAGATTTCGGATGACTGTCTGCTTGTTTGCCGTATATCTCCGGATAGAACACACACCGGCGCACTCAGCTCTCGCGCTTTAGCCTGGATTATCGACTCAAACGGCGATCTCCACGAATTAATCAATCCTGAAGGATATGCCTATTTTGCCGGAAACTACTGCAACGGTTATTACTACTGCTCGTTTTACAGGTATAAAGAATTACACAAGTTTTTCTCAGAAAAGTTTGACAACGACAAACTTGAAGGAACGTGGAAAGTTAACGTTGAAACTTTTGAACAAACGAAGATATCCGACAAAATATATGACGATATTTTTGTGATTGGCGATAAAGTTATAGGGGTTGACTCATCCCGCACTTTTAGCTTGATCGATAAAGGTTGACACATATAAGATGAGGGCATGAGCCCTTTCAATGATAACGGGAAAGTTGTATAATGGGCAGGGTTTAGATACTCTGCCTATTATTATGAAATTTTAACAGAGCCACGAAGTGGCCGTTGGGAGATGAAAGAATGCTATCCGAAAAGTACAGCAAAAACGTTAACGCAAGATCCGTAATAAGGGATCTTTTTGAATACAGCAAGGCGCGTGCAGCTGAGATAGGCGCCGAAAATGTGTTTGACTTCAGCATCGGAAATCCGAGTGTGCAGCCGCCGGAGTGTGTCACTAAGGTTGCCATGGAGATTCTTGGCGGTGAGGATCCGGTTGCAGTGCACGGCTATCCGAGTGCGGAGGGCATACCGTGGGTCAGGAAAGCCATTGCCGATGAGCTCAACAAACGCTTTGGCGAGAGCTATACGGAGAAGAATATTTTCATGACGATCGGTGCTGCGGCGGCTGTGACCTGCTGTGTCAGAGCTGTCAGCGACTTCGGGACAAATGACAAAATAATCACCTTCGCTCCCTATTTCCCGGAGTACATGGTTTATGCGAAAAGCGCGGGGATAAGGCTTGAGGTCATTGAGGCGGACATTGAGCAGTTCCAGATCAATTTTGACGCTCTTGAAAAGGCGATAGACCGGGATACAAGAGCGATATTGATCAACTCGCCAAACAACCCCAGCGGCGCTGTCTACAGCGAGGAGACGATCAGAAAACTGGGAAAGCTTCTTGAGGCAAAACAGAAAGAGTTCGGACGCAGCATCTATATCATTTCCGACGAGCCCTACAGGGAGATCGTTTTCAGGGGCTTCAAAGTGCCTTACGTTGCCGGCATATACGCCAATACGCTCGTCTGCTACTCATACAGCAAGGCAATGTCTATACCGGGCGAGAGAATCGGTTATGTTGCTTTTACGGACAGGTGTGAGGACGCGGATATTCTGCTGAAGGTGCTTGCCGGCGCCGCAAGAGACCTTGCCTATGTGGGTGTGCCTGCGCTCTACCAGATGGTTGTCGGAAAATCGGTGGGACAGACCTCCGATCTTTCAATTTACCAGGAGAACAAGGACATTCTCTACAAGGGTCTCATTGACGCCGGTTACACGTGCGTTGAACCAGGCGGAACGTTCTACGCATTCCCGAGGTCCCTTGAGCCGGACGCGGTTGCATTCTGCGAAAGGGCGAAACAGTTCGAGCTCGTCCTCGTACCCGGCAACGGCTTCGGCTGCCCCGGACACTTCAGAATTGCTTTCTGCCAGCCCAAAGAGAAGGTCGAAAGGTCTCTTGAAAAGTTCAGGCTGCTCGCCGAAAGCTACAGAAAATAAACACGCAAAGGAATTGCGAAAACAAATAACCAATGTCATCCGGAGGAAATCGTTATGAAAAGATCTGAAATAAACAAGGCGCTTAAGGAACTTGAGGCAATGTGCAAAGAGTGCAGATTTGAGCTTCCGCCTTTCTGCAGTTTTACGCCGAAACAGTGGAAAACTCTCGGCCATGAATACGATGAGGTGCGCGAGTGCATGCTCGGCTGGGACATCACCGACTACGGTATGGGCAAATTCGACGAGGTCGGATTCTCGCTTATAACCATCAGAAACGGAAACCGTCTCATGCCCGAAAAGTATCCAAAGGTTTATGCGGAGAAGATTCTTTATCTCAAAGAGGGCCAGTATGCGCTGAATCATTTCCACTGGTATAAGACAGAGGATATCATCAACCGCGGCGGCGGCAACGTGCTGATCCGCGTATACAATTCGCACGAGGACGAGACAATTGACTATGAGAGCGACGTTACGGTGCACACGGACGGCAGAACGTATACAGTGCCGGCGGGAACGCAGGTTCGCCTGACTCCAGGCGAGAGCATCCATATCACGCAGAGGCTCTACCATGATTTCTCGGTTGAGGCAGGTACCGGCAACGTTCTCCTTGGCGAGGTCAGCCAGTGCAATGATGACAACAACGACAATCACTTCGATCCTCCGGCAGGAAGATTCCCGGCAATCGAAGAGGACGAGGCTCCTTACAGGCTCCTCTGCAACGAATACCCGAAGGCAAAAGACTGATTTTTAAAGACGCTTCGGTTAGTTTGAATTAAACGGAAGGAAACGGTTCAGATGGTAGGAATACTGCTTCTGATAAGCTATATTATTCTCGGCGTCGCAGCCGGAGCCGCTCTTTTCACGTCGGAGCAGACGTGGTTTAAGAAGCTATGGCTTGGCGGCGTTGTCGGCATGATGCTTCTGATGTGGACGCACGTGCCTTTCTCGTTTTTGTTTGGATTTACGGTACTGTCGCACGTTTTAGGCTTTCTGCTTTCGCTCATCATCGTTTGCGCAATTGTTTTTCTGAAGCCTCTGTGGCTGATGAAGCAGGGTCACAAGAACGGTGAGATTATTGCGGACTACAGGCAGGCGCTGGCTCATCCTTTCAGAAACTATTTCACTAAATTTACGAAAAAAGACGCGTTCATGCTCGGCTTTACGCTCACGTTTTTGGCGGTCGCTGTCGTCCTTGTGGTGACGCACACGCTGAACTACGACGACGGGGCGTACTACACGGGACAGGCCACGTACGGCGACATGAACATGCACCTTGGCTTCATAACGAGTATCGCAAGGCAGCACACTTTCCCGCCGACGTACTCGCTCCTTGGCGGTGTCGAGCCTCTCAACTACCCGTTCATGTGCGACTCGGTCTCATCGTCAATGCTTCTCTTCGGGTCTTCGCTCAGGGTCGCCTACATGACGCCAATGTTTTTCGCGTTCTGGTTCGTGTTTATGGGTGTCTGGTACGTTGCCGAGGCGATTCTGAAGAGTATCGGAAGGACTTCGCTCGCGTTCTCATTCTTCTGCCTTGACGGCGGATTCGGGCTGATCTATTTCCTTGACGGCACCGCCTCCAACAAAACCAATTTCACAAGGATATTCACCGCCTTTTACGAGACGCCTACGAACCTGGTGGACAAGAACGTGCGCTGGACAAACGTTATAGCGGACATGCTTCTGCCTCAGAGGGCAACGCTTTTCGGCTGGATGTGCCTTTTCATCGTGCTCTACATTCTCTACAGAGCCGTTTTCGAGAAGAAAAAGAGCTACTTTTTGGTGTCGGGCGTGCTCGCCGGATTATTGCCGATGATACACACGCACTCTTACCTCGCCGCCGGAATCATTGCCTTTGCGTGGATAATCGTGAGCTGCATAAGGGATAAATTCAGGCCAAGGATCCTTCTCTGCTGGCTGATGTTCGGCGTCCCTGCGCTCATTCTTTCCGTGCCGCAGCTGGTGATGTGGACCTTCAATGCGGTTGGCGGCGAGCACTTTGTGAGGTTCATATTCAACTGGTCCAACAGCAGCGCATCCCCGAAGGACAGCTGGACCTGGTTCTGGGTCAAAAATGTGGGTTTGACTTTCCTGCTGATCCCCGCCGCTTTCCTCTCTGCGGAGGGAAAGAAAAAACTGCTCTATATCGGTCCGTTCCTCATCTTCACCGTTGCGGAACTAATCGTATTCCAGCCCAACCTGTACGACAACATTAAGCTGTTCTTCGTCTGGTACCTCTACATGGCCATCATGATCGCGGACTTCCTGGGCCGCTGCTACCAGAAGCTGAAAGGGGTAAGAGGCATCAAGTATATCGCGGTGCTCATAGTGATAGTCATGACAATTTCAGGCACGCTCACTATAGGCCGGGAGCTTGTATCGGCAAGGCGCGACAAGGAAACCAATAAGGGCGAGGCTTATCAGCTCTACAACTCCGCCAATGTAAAAGCCGCCGAATGGATTGAACAGAACACCGATCCGAAATCGGTGTTCCTGTGCTGGAACAATCACAACAACACCATTTCTTCTCTCACCGGCAGAAACATATATGTCGGCGCAGGCACGTTCCTCTACTTCCACGGTGTTAACTACAGAGACCGGGAGGCTCTGATGAAGAGCATGCTTACGGACGAGACCGTGTTTGAGGCAAACAGGGTGGCTGCGAATATCGACTATGTTTACATTGGCGATTACGAGAGGGGCAACCTGTCAAATCTGATTACACCGTATCTGCGGGAAAACTACGAGAGGGTTTATAACGACAGCGGTATTGAAATCTTTAAGGTCAGCGACCGTTAAGCTTTTTTCAATATACGCGAGTATAATTAGAATTGCTCGAAGGGCGAAAGCCCCCAAAGGCAAAAACGATAATTACGGCCAAATCCTCCTTTTGTTGTGGCACAAAAAAACTCCTTTCTTTTTCATGATCCGTAATTATCTAAACCCTTTTTCCCCTTAGGTCAAGCGGTCGTAGGCATAGCGACCGCTTGCATCTGTTTAAGGCGTGTTTCAAAGGAAATGAAATTCGAAGGAAGAATGTAGAAATTATAGAACAGTACGATATTGTCGCCTTAGCCACGAATTATTAAGCGCAAAATAACGCAGATGGAGAGATTGTTTTTTAGAGGCGCAAATGCTACAATCAAAGCTAGATAGATCGCAAACTCTTTTTCTGGAAGTATCCGTCTAGATGTGGTCCCATTCGATGAAAACAAAAGAATTCTATGTGCGTGGGATTTAAAAACTGGTTCTGCCAGGCTTACAACAGAAAGAATTAAAACAATTATCGATATTTCTGGAAAAGGTTTTTTTGAGATTTTCGAAATAAGAGGGTAATATGAAAAACAAAGAAGTATATAACTGGTTCGGAGATTTTTTTGAGAAACGCGGATTCAAAATACATGGACGCTATATCATCAAAATGAACAATAGTTCGGTTTTTGCTTTCTCATTTGAATGCACAAACACAAATAGTGTTTATTTTAGGTACGCATATTTCCCGCTTTTTATTCCAGAAGATCACTTTCACTATGCATATGGAGGCCGTTTAGAACAGATAGTTTCAGGCAATACATCTTTGTGTATGCCATATGAAACAGACGTGTCAATAAACAAATGGGTTGATCTGGTAAAGAAAACGGTAGACTGCCGCATTTTACCATTCTTCTCTAAGATAAGTAACCCTTATAATCTCCAATCTATGTTGATTCATAAATTTCCTGAAGAATTCAAGGGATCTGTTTTAAGTAAATACAAATTACTTATTTATCTATGTGTTATGCTGGGAAACCCGCCAAGAGACTTGACTTTTTTAGTTAACAAAGCAATTTATGAAATCAACAAATCGCAGATATCCGACTCAATCAAGTACAAGTTTGAAGCCGATATTAATGCACTTATTTCGATTACATTCATTAATGAAGAGAAGCGTATTGAATATTTTCGTACTATAATAGACAGCACGAAGAAAATGGTATTTGGATTGTAATACCGAATAATCGAATGGGTGGTGAATTCAATAAATCCGTAAACCTGCAATTAGATGATTCCGTGTCTTTTGTGAAAAGACCCTAGTAGAGAAAGAGCTTTACTCTCCAATAACATCAAGAAGCGGAGTGCTAATATTTATGAAGCTACTATCAAAGCTACAAACAATTACATGACACAATCTCTAGTGGCTTTTTGTTTGTCTTTTTGCCTGCCGCGGTGTATAATTCAATGCGTGGCGCAGTGCGGTTTTCACAAATTAATCCGGGGATAGCATTATGGCGGAAAAAGCTTTCGAAGACGAATATTTTGATATCTGCGGCGGGACACAGGCGGTTAAAGAGGCCGCTGCGGGCGTTTGGAAAAAGTACTACGGCAATGACAAATTTTTCCTTAAATATCCGAAAAAAACGATATACGAGCTTCTCTCCGGCAGCGCGTCTTCGTGGCTTTCCGAGCCGGCTGTTGACTTTGAGGGAAGAATCATAGATTTCAGAACGTTCCTCAAAAAAATTGATGAGACAGCCGCGGCGTTTGCGGCCGCAGGCATAACCCGCGGCGATGCTGTAACCGTGTCGATGCCCAACATACCGCAGGCGCTCTACTGCTTTTACGCGCTCAGCAAGATTGGCGCGGTTCCGAGCATGATCCATCCGCTTTCTTCGGCTGACGAGATTTCGCAGTACCTGTCAATCTCAAAGAGCGTGATGCTTCTTACGGTCGATCTGTTTTTCGCGAAGAATCTTGCCGCCGCAAACGAATGCTCGCAAAAAACGGGGCGCGCGATAAAAGTCGTGGTCACTTCCGTCGGCGATGAGCTCTCCTTCATCAAAAGAACCGTATACGAAGCCGCCAATAAAAAGAAGATCAGAACCGGTGACCTTCCGGAGAATGCCCTGACTTGGAAGCAGTTTATTGCAGCCGGCAGGGGCACTGAGACTGAGACTTTCGGCTTTGCAAACGGGAAGCGCGAGGATGAAACCGCGGTGATACTTTACAGCGGCGGAACGACGGGCACGCCGAAGGGAATAATGCTGACGGACCTCAACATTAACGCATTGGCGATACAGACGCTTGCCGCGAGCGGTGAAACGAGGGAGCCGGGGCTGAAAATGCTCTCCGTGATGCCTCTTTTCCACGGTTTCGGACTCGGAATCGGCATCCACATGCCTCTTGTCAACGGCGTCGAATGCGTCCTCATGCCGCGTTTTTCGGTCGAGGGATACGCCAATATACTCAGAAAGAAGAAACCTAACTTCATTCCGGGAGTGCCGACACTTTTCGAGGCGCTTCTGCGGTCGGAGTCTCTCAAAGACACGGATCTTTCGTTCCTGAAGGGCGTTTTCAGCGGCGGGGACACACTGCCTCCGGACCTGAAGGATCGGGTTGACGGGTTCCTGAAGGCTCACAACGCCAAGGTTCAGATCCGCGAAGGCTACGGCACAACCGAGTGCGTGACGGCTTCCTGCCTCACGCCCTGCAGTTACAACAGGAGGGGGAGTATAGGTATTCCTTTCCCGGACACTTATTACATGATCGCAAAGACCGGAACCACGGAGGACGCGGGCACCGGCAATGAGGGCGAGATCTGCCTGAGAGGCCCGTCTGTCATGAAGGGGTACGTTGACAATGAGGAGGAGACCGCGAGCGCGCTGAAGCTGCACGCCGACGGGCTTGTCTGGCTGCACACGGGTGACATTGGCGTCATCGATGAGGACGGTTTTATATACTTCAAACAGAGGCTCAAGAGGCTTATCGTCTCGTCGGGCTACAATATTTATCCCACGCACGTTGAGGCGGTCATTTCGGAGCACCCCGCGGTGCACATTTGCTGTGTCATTGGCGTCAGGGACAGCTACAAGATGGAGCGCGTGAAGGCCTTCGTGGTGGTGAGAAAGGGTTTTGAGGCGGGCGATGCGCTTGCGGAGGACATCAGGAATTACTGCCGCGAGAAGATGATAAAGGTCGCCGTGCCCAAGGAGATTGAGTTCAGGGAGGATCTGCCGAGAACGCTTGTCGGCAAGGTCGACTACCGGAAACTTGAAGAGGAAAACAATGGGTGACTGTTATGAAAAAAGGATACGGGAAAGTTGTTGCCGCGGCCGTGGCGGTTATAATGAGTTTTACAATGCTTGCCGGGTGCTCGCAGAAGCAGCAGGGCTGGCGTGACGTACAAAAGGGGGTAACGGATGTGGTTAACGGTGAAGTATTAAATGCGGAATTTTGCGACAATTTTAAGGTTTCGAACGTGTTCTCGGACAACATGGTTCTCCAGAGAAACGAGCATTTTCGCGTTTGGGGTTTTGCGGATGAGTCGCAGAACGGAAAGAAGGTTTGCGGCGAGTTTAAGGGCGTGACGTGCGAGGCTCTTGTCGAAAACGGCGAGTGGGAGCTCACGTTCGGGGCAAGGCTCGATGCCGATCCGGTGGGCGCTGACCTCAGAATATACACCGACAAAAAAGAGGTTGTGTTTAAGAATGTGCTCGTCGGCGATGTCTACATCGTATCGGGCCAGTCCAACGCGGAGTACCCGATGGGCATCCACTGGATGTTCCTTGAGGAGGGCGACGACCGCTGCCCGAAGGATTCAATCGACCCCGACATGCCTATCAGGCTCAACTACAAGGGCCAGAACTATGTGAACGGCGTCAAAGTCAGAGGCTCCGAAGAAGTCGCCAAGGACATCGACGACGGTCTCGGCGGCTGGACTCTTGCGACAGCGGCAAACCTTGACGGCTTCTCTGCCATTGGCTATCTCTTCGCGTACCACTTCGTGAAACTGACCGACGGAAAGATTCCGGTCGGACTGATTGAACTTGACGGCAGCGGCCGCCCGCTTGGCTGTTTCGTGCCGAATGAGGTTGCCGAGAAGTACGGAACCGACATTTTCAGCGAAGAAAAGGGCTACTACGTCACCGAGGGCATCAACGCCGAATGGGGACGGTTCATGTTCAACGAGTATTTCCACCCCTTCGCAAGGATGGCCATCAACGGCTTCATCTGGTACCAGGGAGAGAGCGATCTTCTTGAGGAGACCACAAAACGCTACGATGATGCCTTCGTCGGCATGATCGAGCACATGAGAAGCACGCACAACCTCGTCAACAGAGATTTCCCCGTGTACTTCATCGAGTTCCCCGCAATTTTCCTTCCCGATCCGAACTACACAGGCACGGACAACTGGGCCTTCCTTGACGTAGGAAAGATCCGCGCCACAATGGGCAGCCTTGTCAACATGGGCGCCAACTTCTACCAGATTCAGTCCTCAGACCTCTGGACCGACAAGACATACTGGAACAGTCTCCATCCGAACTGCAAATACGAGCAGGGCGAAAGAGCCGCAAGAATCGCGTGCGCCGTCAATAACTGCGCCGGCATCACCCTCTCAGAAGCTTCCGGCCCAATTGTCGACAAGGTCACCTACTCCAAGGACCTCAAAAAAGCCACAATCAAGTTCAGAAACGTGGGCAGCGGCCTTAAAACTTCAGACGGCGGAACGACCGTGAAGGGCTTCACTGTGCTTGCAGGCTCCTTTGTGCTTGCACCCTCTTACAACGTCACCGCCAAGATCACCGCCAAGGACACCGTCACCGTCACCTGCGACATGCCTTTCGTAGGTGTTGCCTACAATGCAATCACAACGTGCGTGTTTGGCGATGAAATCAACCTTACAAACTCGTCGGGCGTGCCTGCAGGCGCCTTCCTTGACCATTTCAGCAAATAAGAACCTGCAGAGATTATACTTCAGACTCTATTATTCCGATTATGGGTATAGCGGATTATCATTTCGCAGTTCAGTTAAGTGATGGAACTTGGGCGGATAAACCTGGGTCAACGCCATCAAGGTGGAATAAGATAGATGGAACAGCAGAAAAGTGGACCTTGGGGAGCATAATAGGGTATTACAATACACCATCAATTTATTTTGCGGTTAAGAGGTGAGAAAATGAAAAAAATGAATCTTTTTGCACTGGTTATTGCCATTGCCCTTTTTTGCGGCTTGTTTATGATAGGCTGCAAAAAACAAGAACTGAAGGAGGGTGCGGCAATGAACAATGAATATCCGTTACACCAGATTGAGTCGTATAAGAAAAAAACAGAATCGAGCACTGTATCGATAGAACAGTTAAAAAGAGTTTTTCCTAAAACTGTTATTAGAGAAACACATCAAGGACAATATGCTGTTATTCGGGTGAAAGGTGGGCTGAAGGCTTTTGCCTTTTTTGACACGGAAGGTTTGATGACATGTTTTATGATAAGGTCAAAGGATTTTATCTCAAAAGACATTTTTCTTGATTTAATAAAGGACAGTAAGACCATTGGCGAGATTATGGAGGTTGATAAGGACGCTATACTACTTCCGTTATCCGCAGTTGATGCAACGGCACATATTGTTTTGGACGGGTTGGTAATTATAAAGTATTCCAGAGCTTCGGGTGAGCCCGACAAGAGTGATTATGCAATTTCTGATGTCATATATATAAGAAATGATGAAATACCGACATCGGAAGACCCTGTAATAAGAGATCTTATACCGTTTATCTTCAGTGAGGATAAATGATGGGCTAGCCTCTGAGATACTACAACGGCGCATCATACGCAAAATATTACTTTGTAAAGAACGCCGAAGGTAATATACTTGAGTTGCGAAATACCGCCCTTTCAGGTGATTTGGAGGATACTATGCAACTATTTAACCATAACAACAAAGACAAATTGAAAGAGCTTTTACATTTGGGCAATGTTCATGATGCCCAACTTAAAAGTGTAAATTACAACGTCAGTGAAGAAAGGTTGGAGCTCGAACTGCACAATCCGTTTACGGCCGAAGAAATAGTGGTTGTCTTTAAGAATATTGATATTATACTTGCAACTAACAGCAGATGGCCGACAGACCGGGATACGGCAATGGGACTGTATTTAGAAGAGAACTTCACACACCTTAACAATCTTCCTCAGAATAATTGCGAATACGACAAGGATTCTCTCTGTATGATGTTTGAGTTTTTCGGTGGTGAACTCCACATCGTGTCAAAAGAAGTATCTATTGAGATAACTCAACTGAGAAAAAAGGCATGCGGTCATATAACGCCCGCATACCTTTCACAGGGAGGCGACGAACAAATGGACGAATTAAGCAAAATCTACGAAATGCTTGATTGGAATAAACCCTGTGATGTTCAGTCTGAAGGAAGATTATTGGCGTCAAAAATGGAGGATTTAAACGTTCTGATACAGCCTGTTTGGGGTAAGACAGTCAATAAAAATGTCTGGGATAATTGCAGCCTTGTTCTTTCTTCAAAAACAGATGAAGAACTGATTCCTTATATCCCGAAGTTACTGGAGTGGCTACAGGATATGAACTGGCCCGGGTCTGTTCATATTTATAAAAGGCTGCTGAGTTTCAAAGACAGAGAACTTTTGAAAAAGGCAATAAATGAATCGTTAGAAGAGGCTGAAAAACAGAATGACTCTATCTGGGGCTTTTACCTTAAGCAACTTTTGACAGTTTTTTTAGCTGAAGAGAACCGCCTGATTGATAAAGGGTGAGAGGAAAAGAAGGGCATGCGGTCTTATTACATCTGCATGCCCTTTGTGAGGAGATTATTAAAGAATGAAAATCTACAACATTAGCATAAAAAACGCCGGGTACGTTTACTGCAAGTCTTGTCATTATTCCGCTCATGATATTTTGTCCGAGAGTTATACTTTCTCAGAAGGTATAAACATGCTGATCGGTGAAATTGACTCCGGAAACTGGGCTATTAGCTACTTGCTGTCTATGTATCGACATCGCCCGAAGGATTTTGTCTTGTTTGAGCAACCCAAAGTTGCTGTAAACGACAAAATGATTTCCCTAAAGGAGTTCTCAAAGGCATCTTGCTATATGGATAAAACAGATCCTTTGTTTTCCTCTACCAAATCTGTAAAAAAACAGATTAAACAAGGATTGGCTCACAGCAAATTGGACTATTCTTACGATGATATAAAGAATTTATTTGAGTTAGACAGTCAACGAGTTGAGCGCTCCCTTAACAAGGTCGAAAATGAAGTTTTCAGGGCTATGGCAGCTATTGGGCTTTCCTATAACAAAGAGGTTTTTTGTTTTCCGTGGTTAAGCCATAAACTATTTGAATATTATCACGGGAACTTAACTATCTTACTGGAAATACTGGAAAAACTCGGAAAAATCGTTATTATCCCTGTTGGAATGCCGGCTACAGAGACAACTGAGAGTATGGAACAGCAGTAGTAAGATTATATGCGGGGCGTGCCGCACAACATGTGCGCACGCCTCAAATACAATCGTTGCATTAATCGTAAATTTCCCCTAAAAATACGATGGAACCCTGTTGACAAAGGTTGTTGCCCCAATTATAATATTTTCGCAGTAACTGTTTTTGATTGAAGACTTTCGGTCTCCACTTATTGACGAGGTGTAAAAATGAGACGATTATTTAGGAAGTTAATCGTTTTATTGATACTGGTAACTATGGTTGCTCCGACTGCAATCAGAGTTCTCGTGTTTGCGGCTGCTTCCGTTGAGTCAAATCCGGAAAATGATGCTTCGGCTGTTACTGACGTTCTCGAAAACAACAGGGACCAATCATACTATTCGAATACATTTTTCCTCCAAAATAAGGCCACCGGTCTGTTCCTTTCTCTCGCCAATGATTCCGACATTCTGTTGAATGCATACAATGGTTCCGATGAACAAAAATGGCAAATAGTCGAGAACCCGAATTCAACAGTTTCGCTGATCAACCTCTCGCAGAACACTCCGGGATACGGAATCGATTGCTATGCGGTCGAAGCAGTTTCTTCTTCGGCAGTTGAACTGAATGTGCGTGCTGCTGCTTCAACTATTAATCCTGTTTATCAATACGAACAGGGATTTTTCATGAGTACGACAGGCGGTTATACGACCTTTATGAATAGGGAGTACTTTTTCAGCTATCTTGCCGCTGATTCCGTGCTTCTTTCAACAGCGGTGCTTGGAGCAGACACAGATTTCGCCAAATGGTCGCTGATACCGTGCGGAAATCCGTATGTTCTTCCCGGCATATCCGACGGTTCATTTTCTGTCAACAAATACAACACAACGGGGACTGACGGGCTTGTTTCAAAAATGAATTGTTATTCATATTCTCTCGGCATGTATTCAGACTCGTCAACCAACACTCTGGACAGCAACTATTTAAAGCTGCAGCCCGGCTATATTTCAATGACACCTTTTGAGTACTCGTCTTTACTTCCGTATGTTCTGTACAACAGCGAAATGAATCGAAAAGAATTGAGTGCTGAAGGAATAGAGTATTGGGCGAACTCGATTGTTGACTCTATCGGCGAAGATTTACATTGTTTTTACCGTGACGGACAGCAGGCAAGCGACCGTATAGGACCGTCTTCGCTCAATGAAAAAATGAGCGGCCCATGGAAAAAGATAGCGTTAGTTCTTTCAACTACATGGAGTCCGGAGTTTCCCCTTCGCGTTGATTATCATTTCTATATAGAGCATGATGACGGATACTGGTCTCACAAACGGGGTCTCACTGATACTCAGATTGTTGATTCAAACGGTCTGTTGATTCAAGATCCTCAGACTGCCGGCAGATCATACGGAGCCTTAAACTACGACTGTTTCGTAGGGTATTTCAAGATCAAAATGGATTCGGTTCCCAATTACATTTACGACAACAGCGATATATTCAGAAACGTTGACAACTACGGCGAGATTCCTGCAATGGCTTGCAACATAGGCACGATTTATCCCTCGTATTCTTTCTCGGCTGAGGTTAAACCCGGAAAAATAGAACACGTTTCTGCTTTTGAAACTGTTTTTGCGGACGATGACCTGCCGGACTCCGGACCCGCGACGGATTTTTCATGGAGCGGGGATGCCGAATGGTTTGAATTTATGGTTTACACTTCCGCAACATATCACATATTCTCGGAGAGTGATGACGACCTCTTTGCTTCGCTTTACAGCGGCGATACACTCATAGCTACAGATAACGATTCGGGAAACAATGATGATTTTCTCTTGAGTGTTTATCTGACGCCGGGTGTATTGTACAGACTGTGCGTAAGCGGTTATTCAGACGGAACAGGATATGGCGACTACGTGGTTTGTTTTTATTGACAAACACTGTTAAACGACCATCTTTTGTTCTCTGCTTTTAAGGAGGTCAACTATGAAAAAACGCATTATTATTACATTGGCGATTTTTGTCGCTGCCGCACTGATAGGCACCGCGGTGTTCTTCACGGTGAAAAATGCAGCAGCTCAAAATGCATCAAATAAAACGGAGAAAAAAGAAAGTCAGCAGGTAAGGGAGGAAGAACATATCACTTCCGCAGTTGAGTTCTTTGGCAGACCGGATGTGTTCATCCCGCTTTCCGAAATTCCCGATAGTATCAGAAAGCAGGGCACCGATAAGATTGTTACATACAAAGGTCAGAAATACTACTTCGGAACTGTCCCGGGATTTTCCATCGGCGCAATGCTTATACTTACGGAGGACCAATCCAGGGAACTGCTGACGGCTCCTGACATAGCGGAGATTAGCTTTTTTCAGTCGGAATGTCTCCCCTATATGGTAAAATGGAGGCGAGTTTACACTGATTATCACCCCGGAGACATCTATAGGAACATATATGAAATCAGGAGGATATTTTACTATTTCTTCGATGACAGAACCGTTGTTGTAGCTAACGACCTGTTCGGAATCGGACCACTGAACGGAGACGGTGCGAGAATTGAGGTCATTGCCAACGGCAGCGATCCGGATTTTCTTATTCCCGAAGAGGGGGCGGAAAAAGCCGAACAGGGGACGTATTACGACTCATATTTTGAATATATCGTGAACCTGGAAAACCGACGCGGGAGTTATCAAACAGATAATCCGTAACCGGGGAGAATGTCCGAACGTTCAAAGGAGGTCTACTATGAAAAAACGCATTATTATTACATTGGCGATTTTTGTCGCTGCCGCCCTGATAGGCACTGCGGTGTTCTTCACGGTGAAAAATGCAGCAGCTCAAAACGCATCAAATAAAACGGAGAAAAATGAAAGTCAGCAGGTAAGGGAGGAAGAACATATCACTTCCGCAGTTGAGTTTTTAAACAGGGCAGACGTGATTATTCCTTTATCCGAACTTCCGGAAAGTATCGGAAAAGCGGGCTCCGATAGGATCATCAATTATAAGGGGCATGATTATTACTTTGGATATACCGCAAATATGGTTGGCGGTTTAAATGCCATGCTTATACTCACAGAGGAGCAATCACGCGAACTCCTTACAGCCCCCGATATTTCGGAGATAAGCTATTTTCAGTCGGAGTGTCTTCCTTATATGTTGAGATGGAGACGGGTGTATACAAATTATTACCCCGGCAATATGGCCAAAAACATGCTTGATGTTAGGAAGACGATTTATTACTATTTTGACGACAGGATCGTCATTGTAGTTAATGCAGAGTGGGACATTGGCCCTGTGAATGTGACGGGTGCAAGAATAACTGTTATTCCTAAAACGGAAGATGAATCATATCCGTTCCTGATTCCCGAAGAGGGTGCTGAGAAGGACCCCCTTGGGATTTATTATCAGGCTTATCGTGACTACGTGATATCATTTTACGACGATTTTAATGACTTCTACGCTCAGAGTGTTCTCGGCTGGCCCGAGAATTGGAAGGAAAGTTACGAGACGCAGCCGGAATAAACCCGGAGCCGCGGGAAACCGCGGCTTTATCTTTTCAACAAGACTATTGACCAGGCTATTGCCGGGTGCAAAAAAACGCTTGCAATGTTTTTTTTGCTATGGTAAAATCCGCCCGTATATCGTCAAAAGCGATGACGGAAAAAGTAGCGCTTAAAACGGCCGGCAGAGAGCCTGCGGATGGTGAAAGCAGGCGGCGTTTTACCCGTGAAACTCATTCCCGAGCTTCCCGCGCGAAGAGGCAAAGCTTTTAAAAAGCGAGCATGCCTTGTGTAGAACGGGACGTAAGCAGGCGTTAACTGT
>DBWH01000027.1:0-4436 GCA_002308595.1 Mageeibacillus sp. UBA1243
AGGCGGCGTATTGGCGGTAATTTAGGAAAATTTTGATGGTGGGGCGCGCGCGGCGGAGGGAAAGAAGGGAAAAGATTATGAAAAAACTTTGGGGAGAGGGGGCTTGGCGGGGTTGTTTTTATTGAAAAAACATTGGCGATGTGGTTTAATTCACTTGGCGGTTTCGGGACGGGTTTTGCCGGCAAAGAGACTGCGGGTTATACATATATATGAATTAAGGAGACATTGGCGTNNGTTATGAAATATGATTTTTCGGAAATCAGGAAGCACAGCGAGGGCAGGATTGCTTCGAAGGTGCTTGTCGGGTGCGGAAACAGCGTTAAGATTAACGGGGAGACGGTCTGGGAGAATTACTTCGGATACTCGTCGCTTGAGAGTAAGAAGCCGGTTAAGGCGGATTCGATTTACAGGCTTTGCTCGATGTCCAAGCCGATTACGGGCGTTGCCGTCATGCAGCTGGTGCAGCAGAAGAAGGTTGACCTGTTCGACAGTGTCGCCAGGTTCGTGCCGGAGCTGACGGGTTTCGGTATAGGGGCGCTTGACAAGGACGGAAACTTTGTGCGCGTTGCCGATGCGGAGCGCGATATAACCGTTTTCGACCTCCTCACCCACTCGAGCGGTCTTGCCCAGGCTGATTTCGGTTTCCAGATGTCCGGCAAGGTCATCCAGGAGAAATATTTCAAGCAGGGTGCGACGCTCAAGGACGTTGTTCCGAAGTTCATTAACATTCTGCTCGACTGCCAGCCGGGTGCTGCAATGGGTTACGGTGCGATCATGGCGTACGATCTCCTTGGCTATATCGTTGAGGTCGCTTCGGGAATGAGCTACGGCGAATACCTCAAGAAGTACATCACGGGGCCGCTCGGCATGGTTGACACGACTTTCCACCCGACGGAGGAGCAGATGGAGCGCGTTGTCGATCTCTACGAGGCGACGGGCGACAAGGTAACTCTCATACCCAAGAGCTACACGGACAGCATGCTCAGCATTCCGCAGTCGTACGAGGCAGGTTCGGCGGGTCTTTTCGGAACGCTTCCGGACTACCAGATCTTTGCGGAGATGCTTCTCAACTTCGGCGAATACAAAGGCACGAGAATTCTTGACGCCAATCTGGTCCGCCTCATGAGCACTCCTCTCACAAGACCCGACACAATCGGCTACAACATCGGACAGGTCTGGGGTCTCTCGATGCGCGTCATCAACAACCCGGATCCAAACGCGATTCCTCCTGCAGGCACTTTCGGCTGGAGCGGCGCTTACGGCACACACTTCATCGTCTGCCCGCGTCACAATCTCACAGCGGTCTACGTCACCAACCTCACCAATGCAGGCGGCTCCGGCGCGTACACCGCTTTCGAGTTCGAGCAGGACATCTTCAATGCGATCAAAGACGCCAAGGACTGACGCCGAAATAACCAATGAAATATAAAGCTTGCGCCGCTGCCCTATTGTTCTTAAGGCAGCGGCGCGTTTCATTACGGCAGTTTTATAGTGGTTTTACAGCGCCGTGAGGCCGCCGTAGCAAAGCTTTGACAGTATGTCTATGTACTCGTCAAATCTCGGTCTCGGGTCTGAGCTGTACCAGCGCCTGCAGACCTCGATGCAGCCGGCAATGACAAAATCCGCCGAAAGCTCAAGCTTTCTGTCCTTGAACCCGTACTTTTCGGCAATGACGCGCCTTGTCTCGCTGCAGACCGAGTCCATTATCGCCCTGCTGAGCGCGGAGCTTTCGCGGATTTTGAAAAGCAGTCCGTAGAAGTCCATGTCGCTGTTCAGCACGTCGACGAGCGCCCTGAAAAACATGTTGGGCACGCCGCTCTCCGAGGCGCTTGCGCGGTTCGCCTCGATCGACCTTCTGAAGGCCGCACCGATCTCGGCGGCTATTGACTTGTCGAGTTCGTAGATGCCGCCGTAATAGTTATAAAAAGTTTTGCGGTCGACGTTTGCCCTTGCCGCCAGGTCCGTGACGCTTATCTCAACGGGGTTCATGCCCTCGCTGAGCATCGAGGCGTACGCGTTCCTGATCCTCTTGAGCGAGTCGCGGGTGCGCTTGTCGGGTTTGCCGCCCTCCTGCGTTATTAGATTGAGTTTTGCCGTAATTTCGCGGCGTTTTTGGCTTGGCATTGGCGGTCTCCTGTTTTCATGCGATTTCTCTCAAAATTGTTCTACATTATTCTTGTTTTTGTGGAATAATCCTCACTTGTGGATTATATATCGCCAATGCGCCCCTGTCAACTTCAAATATTTCTTTTAAGGGCGCCCCTTATGTAGTAAAATTATAGCACCTGTTAAACGGATGAGGGACGCATTGGCGGTTTCCTTTCCGGGAATATAGATCGGAGACGGCTTGAATTTACCGCAACGCCGAGTGTAACTCATGAACGGAAATACTGTTTTCCTAAGATGCATGGCATGCGAAGATACTCCCGAACGAGTGAGTGCGAGGGAATATCTTCTTATTCCGTTGTCAAAAACGGTCTACGTCGTTCTGGCTGAAGGGGCCTCCCCCCGCGCCGTGGTTTCGATCTGCGAGAGCGTTGCCGGCAGTGTTTCGGGCGATTTTTCGATCTATGTGTGCTGCAGCCGCGAGAGCGGTATCGGCGACGTCGTGAAGGAGCACTTCGGGGAGAACTCTCCGGTGAGACCAATCGTCATCGGGAACAAGACGGGCATGTACGTGAGCGCGGCCGACGTGATTTTTTCGGCTTCCACGGAGGCCGACAGGAAACCGCCAATGCCCGAAGGCACATTCAGCAGGGTTTACAGGAGCATAGGCGCGGCGATAACGGCCGCGAAAAAGTTTATCTCCGCGAGGCGAAAAGCGGGCGGCTGCGCAGGCAAAACAGTCAGCTGAAACTTTCAGCTGAGACAGCCGGCTGAAGCAGTTATATATAACAGTCTTAAACGACAGTCAGGAGAAAAGCGGGTATGGCCACAGCCACACTGAACGGAAAAATATATGCCGAGATGATCAAGGGCGGCGCTGCGATGCTGAACCAGAAGCGGGACATCGTCAACGACCTCAACGTCTTCCCGATTCCCGACGGGGACACGGGCGACAACATGTTCATGACGATCGAGTCGGGCGTGGATTGCATTGGCGGCAACGAAACCGACGACCTCGGAAAAACCGCCAAGGTCATCGCGACAGGCATGCTCAGCGGTGCAAGAGGAAACTCGGGCGCGATTCTTTCGCAGATTTTTGCAGGTATTTCGAAGGGTTTTGAGGGCGTCAGCGACGCGGATATTTCGGCAGTCTGCCACGCTTTCGAGTGCGGCGTCCACCAGGCCTACAAGGCGGTCAAGGAGCCTGTCGAAGGCACGATTCTGACGGTTTTCAGGGAGGCGGTCTCTTACGCCAACGAAAAAGCCAATGACAAAACCTCGCTCGAGGACTTCTTTGACGACCTTATCACGGAGCTTTACGCCTCGCTTAAAAGGACTCCGGACCTTTTGGCGGTGCTGAAGGAGGCGGGCGTTGTCGACAGCGGCGGCGCGGGCTTCGTTTACATTGCCGAGGGTATGAAAAAGGCGCTCACAGGCGACGTTCCGACTTACGAGAAGGAGGTCCGCAAGGAGTCTGCCCCCAAGATTGACATTTCGACTTTTACCGAGGACAGCGAGCTGAAGTTCGGCTACTGCACCGAGTTCCTGCTCAGGCTGCAGAATAAGAAGTGCGACGTGGAGCATTTCGACCTGAAGACCATTTCGGACTACCTTGACAGCGCGGGCGATTCGGTCGTGGCGTTCATGGACGGCTCTGTCGTCAAGGCGCACGTTCACACCTTCAAACCCGGCGAGGTTCTCAACTACTGCCAGCAGTTTGGCGAGTTCCTCACGCTGAAGATCGAAAACATGACGCTTCAGCACAACGAAACAACGATTCAGAACAATTTCGAGCAGGAAAGCGGCTCAGTTTCGGGCTCTTCGCAGGCCGAAAATACCGCCAATGACTTTGAAATGAGGACTAAGCTCCGCAAGCGCTACGGGCTTGTCAGCTGCGCGGCGGGAGAAGGCGTGAAAAACCTCTTTGTTGAGAGCGGCTGCGACGTTGTCGTTGACGGCGGGCAGAGCATGAACCCCTCTGTAGGCGATTTTCTCAAGGCTTTTGACGAGGTCAACGCGGACACGATTTTTGTGTTCCCCAATAACGGTAATATAATCATGACCGCAAATCAGGCGGCCGAGCTTTACGAGGCCGCCAAGGTGACGGTGCTCCCGACAAAGAACATCGGATCGGGCTACGCCGCAATCTCGATGTTCGACCCCGACGGCGACGAGGCGGCAGTGCTCGAGGCGCTTCAGGAGTCTGCGGACGCCTCCCTGACCGCCATGGTCTCGCGCGCCGTCAGGGACACCGATAAAGACGGCGTCAGCGTGCTCAAGGACAGCTTTATCGGCTTTGTCGGGAGCACGATCTACTCCAGCGCCGCCGA
>DBWH01000027.1:4495-15404 GCA_002308595.1 Mageeibacillus sp. UBA1243
GAGGATGAGCTTGCCGGTATTACCGAAAAGATAGGCGAAAAGTACCCTTCGCTCGAGGTCATTCCCTACGAGGGCGGCCAGCCTGTCTTCGACTACATCTTTATTCTCTTGTGAGAAATTGGCGGTACCCTGTGCCGCAGACTATAAACAAAACGGAGGAGAGCTATGTTAGTACTTTTTACAGACACCGATACTGATATTACGCCGGAAGTTGCGGCGAAGTACAACTACAACCTTATCAGTATGCCCTACAGCATCGACAGCAAGACGACCTACCCCTACGTTGACTTTGACGTTTTTGACGCCAAGGCCTTCTACGACGGTCTCCGCAAGGGCAACCTGCCCAACACGAGCGCCATCCCGATCGAGCGGTACGTCGAGTATTTCGAGCCCCATTTTGCGGCCGGCAACGACATTTTCTACGTCCACTTCTCGCGCGCAATGACCGCGACCTTCGACAACATGGACAGCGCCCTCGCAATCCTCAAGGAGAAATATCCGGAGCGCAAGTTCTACGAGGTTGACACCAAGGCCATCACCACGCTCAGCTACTCGATCGTTGTTGACATCGGCGAGCTTTTCCTTGCCGGCAAGACAGCCGAAGAGGTTCTCGAATGGGCCAAGGTCGAAGTCGACAAGCACACAATGTACTTCATGGCTGACGACCTCAAGTTCTTCAAGCACAGCGGACGCGTCAGCGGTATTGCGGGCACCATGGGCAACCTTCTGGGCATCAGGCCCATCATCTACATGAGCACCGAAGGCAAAATGGTCTCCATCGGCAAGGAAAAAGGACGCGCCAAGGCCATTGCCCGCCTCATTGCCTACATGGATGAGCTTGGCGATGACGTAAAGAACCACCGGATTTTCATTGGCCATACCGACGCGATGGCTCTCGTTGAAGAGCTCGTTGTCGCGCTCAAGGAAAAACTCGGCGACGACGTTCAGTACGAGATTGTAAACGTTAACCCCACAGCAGGCAGCCACTGCGGACCCAACGCAATCGGCCTCTGCTTCCACTCAATACACAGATAACATGATTGAAATAAAACCCGTTCAAACTTCAAAGGAAATCAAGGAATTCATCGAATTTCCGCTGAAACTCTACAAAGGAAACCCGTACTTTGTGCCTCCTCTTTACGGCGACGAAAAGAAGATGTTCAGGAAGGGTTTCGTATACGAAGACACGTGCGAGTCCGTCTTTTTCAACGCGTACAAGGACGGCAGGATCTGCGGCAGGATTCAGGGCATCCTCCAGAAAGCCGCCAATGAGAAAAACAACGAAAAGCGTGTACGCTTCACCCGTTTTGACTCGATTGACGACAGCGAAGTCGCCGGAAAGCTTTTCAAAGCGGTGGAGGACTGGGCACTCGCCAAGGGCATGGACACCGTTGTCGGCCCTCTCGGCTACTCCGACCTTGAGCGCGAGGGCCTCCTCATCGAAGGTTTTGACCAGCTTTCGACGTTCGAGGAGCAGTACAACGCCGAATACTACGGAAGGCTGATCGAAGACCTTGGCTACAAAAAAGAGGTCGACTGGGTCGAGAGCCGCCTCCGCTACCCAAAAGAGGGTTTTGACGAGCGCATTTTTGTTCTTGAGGAGAAGCTCCTCAAGCGCTTCAAGCTCCATTTCAGCAGCGCCAAAAACGTCAACGACTTTCTCGACAAGTACGTTGACATGTTCTTCGAGCTTCTGGACCGTTCCTACGCCAATATCTACGGCACCGTCCCCTTCACCGCACGGATGAAGAAGATGATGGTGGATAACTTCAAGCTTATCGTGGATCTGCGGTTCGTCACCGTTCTCCTTGACGAGAACGAGAAGGTGGTGGCCCTCGGGCTGTGCTTCCCTTCCATCGGCAAGGCGGTTCAAAAATCCGGCGGCAGGCTCACCATACCCACTCTTATGAGGCTCCTCAAGGCGATTAAAAAGCCAAAGTCCATCGATCTGGGACTCATTGGCGTGGAGCCGGAGCTCATGAACCTGGGCCTTGGCACGGCAATAGTCGCAGAGGTAGCGAAAATTCTCAAAAACACCGGCGTGGAGTATGCGGAGACGAACCTGAATCTGGAAGACAACACGGCGATACGGTCAATGTGGAAATACTTTGATTCAACCGAACACAAGCGTAGAAGAAGTTACGTGAAAAAGCTGATTTAAGGCTCTTTTCGCAATTTAACGGAGATTTTTATGAAACTGATTATTGACTGCATGGGCGGCGACAAGAGCCCGGGTGCAAACGTTGAAGGCGGCCTTCTTGCCCTTGACAGGTACGAAGACCTTTACCTGATTTTCAGCGGCGACGAGGCCGCCATTAAAGCTGAGATTGACAGGCTCGGCGGAGGGCGCGGAAGGTGCGAGATACTGCACGCGCCCGACGTTATAACAGGCGAGGACAAGCCAACGGACGCTATAAGGCTGAAGCGCGAGAGCTCCATGATGAAAGGAATCAAGCTGCTGCGCGAAAGCGATGACATTGGCGGTATCGTTTCGACAGGCGCTACAGGGTCGCTCGTTGCCGCGGCTACACTCAGGATCGGGAGGCTCGAAGGGGTCTTCAGACCTGCGTTTTGCCCTATTCTTCCGACAATGAGCGGCGGTATCGTTGGCGTATGCGACAGCGGGGCCAACGTGGACTGCCTGCCTCTGCAGCTGGTTCAGTTTGGCGTCATGGCAAGCGCTTACATGGAAAAGGCGTTCGGGATTGAGAATCCGAGGGTTGCGCTGCTCAATATCGGCACCGAGTCAGAGAAAGGCGACGACCTGAGGAAGGAGGTCTACAAGAGACTGAGCAGTCTTCAGGGCATCAATTTTGTCGGCAATATGGAGAGCCGCGACCTTCTCTCGGGCAAGTACGACGTGGTGGTTTGCGACGGATTTTCCGGAAATGTTCTCATCAAAACGACTGAGGGGACCGCGCTCCAGCTTCTCAAGAAGATTAAGACGGACATCTATTCGAGGACAAAATACAAAATCGGCGCACTCTTTATGAAGAAGATGTTTGCCGAGGAGAAGGAATTCATGAACTACCAGCGCTACGGCGGGAGCGTGCTGCTCGGGACCGAGAAGATCATCGTCAAGGGTCACGGGGCAAGCGACAAGGTTGCCGTGGCAAAGTGCATCGAACAGGCACGCAGCATGGTCGGGAGCAATCTGAACGGAGTCATTGCCGAAAGGATTGCCGCAATACCGGAAGACGCGCAATAAAACTCACAAATTATGCGGACGCACAGTCCGGAATCCAAATAACCAATAAATCAAAGGGGAAAGATTATGTTTGAAGACGTTAAAAAACTGCTTATCAAAGAGCTAAGGCTGAAGGACGTTGAGGTCACGCCGGAGTCAAGGATTAAAGAGGACCTCCACGCAGACTCGCTCTCGGTACTGACAATGCTCATGACCATTGAAGAAGAGTATGATATCACGATTCCCGACGAGGAACTGGCAAGGTTCAGCACCGTCGGCGACATCGTTAAGTTCCTTGAGGGGCTGAAGAAATAAGCCGGGGAAAATCAGAAGCGAAAGAGCCGGGGCGCCTGTGTGAGTGCAGGCGCCCCGGCTCTTTCGCATAAACCTATAACCAAGCGTCAAAGGTATATTTCGCGAAGACCTTTCGGAAGTTTAACCGTAACGATCGCGGCTTCGATGTCTACCGAAAGCACCACGTCCTCGAGGACGGGGATCAGTATGTTTTTGCCCTCGCCGCAATCCACGTCATATATGTCGCTTCCGGCTCCGGGTATCACGTCCGTGATGGTTCCGAGCCTGTCTCCGTTGTCCTCAACTACAAGGCAGCCGATGAGGTCGCCGATGAAGTACCGGCCCTCGGGCAGCTTGATGGCATCCTTTCGCTCAACCTGAAGCTCGATGCCTCTCATCTTGTCGGCAGTGTCGCGGTCGTCGATGCCGTCAAACTTTAAAATCACGAATTTATTCGAGAATTTAACGCCTTTGACTTCGACCTCGCGGCGAACTCCGCCTGAGAAGAGCAACACCTTTTTGAGCTTGCGGAAGCGATTCACGTCGTCGGTGTCAGGTATGACCTTGACCTCGCCGCGGACGCCGTGGACGTTGACTATTGTTCCGATGGTCAGATAATCGAGCATGCGGGACACTCCTTGGGATCATTCAATATCAACGTAGACTTGCTTGCCGCGGTTCTTTGCGCCCGATCTGATGATGGTGCGGATTGCCTTGGCAATTCTTCCGTCCTTGCCGATTACTCTGCCGGTTTCTTCCTCAGCTACCGAAAGTCTGAGGTAGATGCCGTCGTCGGTCTCCTCTTCGGTGACTCTGACTGCATCCTTGTTGTCGACGAGCATCTTGGCAATGTTTTCAAGAAACTCTTTCATGGTTTAATTTCCTTTCAGCAGGCGTCGTCAGGCTTTAGCTTTCTCGATGATAGCCTTAACTTTGTCAGTGGGCTGTGCGCCTTTTTTGATCCAGTCCTCAGCTTTTGCGAGATCGATTGTGAACTCTGCGGGATCCTTAAGGGGATTGTATGTTCCGATTTCCTCAACGAAACGTCCGTCTCTTGCAAATCTTGACTCTGCAACTACTATTCTGTAAAAAGGAGCCTTCTTTGCGCCGATTCTTCTTAATCTGATTTTAAGCATTTGTTTTTACCTCCAAATTTATGAGCTTTTATTTGAAAAGCGGTTGCGGACTTTGCCGCGTGCTCGCTCTTTTCAACTGATTTATGTCCTCCGGACCTGGGTTACCGCCAATGCGCCCCGCCCGTCAGAACTTGATTCCGCCTTTTCCGAAACCGCCAAGCTTTCCGAGACCCCTTGGCCCCTTCCCGCCTGACATCTTCTTCATCATGTCGCGCATCATTTCGAACTGGCGCATGAGCTTATTGACGTCTTGGACAGTCGTTCCGCTGCCGTCCGCGATTCTCTTTCGCCTGCTTGCGTTGAGAAGCCCCGGATTTCTGCGCTCTTTCATGGTCATCGAGCAGATAATCGCCTCGGTCTTGACCATTCCCTTCTCATCAATGTCCTCCTCGCGGATCCTGCCCGCGACGCCCGGCATCATGCCCAGAAGTTTTGTTATACCGCCAAGCTTTTTGATCTGCCGAAGCTGCTGCAGGAAGTCGTCAAGCGTGAACGTCTGCTGCCTGATCTTTTTCTCAAGCTCACGCGCCTCTTTCTCGGAGTACATCTGCTCGGCCTGCTCGATGAGTGTGAGCACGTCGCCCATTCCGAGGATTCGGCTTGCCATTCTGTCGGGTTTGAACGATTCGAATTCGTTCATTTTCTCGCCGACGGAGGCGAACTTGATGGGTTTGTTTGTCATCTGTGCGACTGAGAGCGCCGCACCGCCCCTCGTATCCGAGTCGAGCTTTGAGAGGATTACGCCCGTGATGTCGAGCCTGTCGTTGAAAGCCACGGCCACATTGGCGGCATTCTGACCCGTCATCGAGTCGACAACGAGAAGAATTTCGGAAGGATTCGTGGCTTTTTTGATCTCCTCGAGCTCCTCCATGAGCCTGTCGTCAATTTCAAGACGGCCCGCGGTATCGATGATGATGACGTCGTTGAGCTGTCTGACGGCTTTTTCCTTGGCGGATTTGGCAATCTGGACGGGTTTTGTGCCCTCGGGCATCGAGAAAACCGGAACCTGAATCTGTCCGCCGAGAACCTCGAGCTGCTTGATAGCTGCAGGTCTGTAGATGTCAGCCGCAACGAGCATCGGGTTCTTGCCCTGTTTCTTGAGCATGAGAGCGAGCTTGGCGGATGCGGTCGTTTTACCTGCACCCTGAAGACCTGCCATCATGATGACGTTCGGGGGAGTCTTTCCGAGGTCGAGCTTGGCTTCACTGCCGCCAAGGAGATTGATGAGCTCCTCGTTCACGATCTTCACGACCTGCTGGCCCGGGTTCAGACCCTCGAGCACATGAGCGCCCACAGCCTTCTCCGAAACCGACTTTGTGAAGTCCTTGACCACTTTATAGTTTACGTCCGCCTCGAGAAGCGCAAGCCTGACTTCGCGCATGAGTTCCTTCACGTCACTCTCGGTGACTTTGGACTTGCCGCGGAATTTGCGCATAACTTCCGAAAGCTTAGACGCCAGATTTCCAAAAATCATAATTTTTCTCCGATAGTTAATTTCTCAGATGGTATCGCCAAGGTCATCCGCCGCGCTCCTGAGCTCCTCGCAAAGCTCCGAAATCTCGCCCGGTCCCGCGGTCTTGCCTATTTTCTCGGCAAGCCTTTTGACTTCGGCAATCTTTTTCTCCGCCGCCCCGAAACGTCCGCAAAGCCCGAGCTTTTCTTCGAACATTTCAAGGTCGCCGCGCCCTTTTGCAACGCTCTGCTGCACGGCCTGCCTGGACACGCCAAGCTCCTGCGCGATCTCGCTGAGCGTCATGTCGTCGGCAAAGTACATTTCGACTGTCTGCCTGTGCCTGTTGTCAAGCAGCGGCCCGTAGAAGTCAAGCAGCAGATTGATATCGATTTTTCCGTCCACCGCAATCACTCCCGCGTTCTTCTTTTTCCGGCTGAAACAGTCGCTTTTTGGGCATTTTGGCGCGCCTGTCAAGCGAATCGGTTGACAGTATACATAAACAGATTACGGTTGTCAACTGTTATTTTAATATTTTCCTGCAAGAACTTTCAGGAACTTTTCAACGCTCTCGATCACGTCCGCGTGCCTGTAGAGCGACACTTTCTCGGGGAGCGTGTACTCCGCGTAAATCCTCTTTTCGGAGGCCATCACGTTGAACCTGCCCCTGTAGTTTTCCGAAATCATCTTGTAGTTGTCCTTGATCCTCGTGTCAAAAAGATGCTCGTCGCAGACGTCCATGTCGATCTTGTTCTTGAGCTGCACGACGCTCTTTATGCCGCACTCCGCCGCGAGCGCCTTTATATACGAAAGGTGCATCAGGTTGATGATGTTCTGCGGAATCTCGCCCGGGAACCTCTCGAGGAGCTCGTCCTGAAGGTCCAGAATGTCGTTGTCGCTTGAGACAGCCGCAATCTTCCTGTGAATCTCCATTCTCGCGTCCGGCTGCGAAATGTAGTCGCCCGGGATGTACGAGCTTACCATGAAGTCGATTGTGACCGTGACGTCCTCCTTGGCGGGTCCTCCTGTCACCTCGGTGATCATGTCGCTCAGCATGCGGTTGTAGAGGTCATAGCCAATGGTAACCACGTCGCCCGACTGCCTCTCGCCGAAGACCGATCCCGCGCCCCTGATCTCGAGGTCGCGCATTGCAACCTTGATGCCCGAGCCGAATTCGGTAAACTCTTTTATGGCTTTGAGCCTCTGCCAGGCATCGTTCGTAAGAGTTTCCTCGTCCGGGTAAGTGATGTAGGCGTAGGCTCTCGTGTCGGAGCGTCCCACCCTGCCCCTGATCTGGTACATCTGGGCAAGTCCGAGGCGCTCGCCGTGCTCGACAATGATCGTGTTTGCATTGGCGATGTCAAGTCCCGACTCAATGATTGTGGAGCAGAGCATCACGTCGTATTTTCTCGCGATGAAGTCGCGCATCACGCGCTCAAGTTCGTGCTCCGGCATCTGTCCGTGGGCAACGCAAATCCTCGCCTCCGGCACAAGCTTTCCGAGCCACTCGAGCCTGTCGCCAATGCTCTTCACCCGGTTGTACAGGTAGAACACCTGCCCGTTGCGCGCCATCTCCCTCAAAATCGCGTTCCTTATAACGTCGTCGCTTATCTTGATGACGTAGGTTTGCACGGGGTTGCGGTTTCTCGGCGCCTCCGTGATCACGCTGATGTCGCGGATTTTTGAAAGTGACATGTTGAGCGTGCGCGGGATTGGCGTGGCGCTCATGTAAAGGGTGTCCGCCAATGGGTAGAGCAGGTTCAGCTTTTCCTTCTGCATGACGCCAAAGCGCTGCTCCTCGTCAACGATAACGAGGCCGAGGTCCTTGAAGGTGATATCCTTGCCTTTAACGAGAGCGTGCGTTCCGATTATGATGTCGATGCTGCCGTCCGCGAGCCCTTCCTTGATCTTTTTGACGTCGGAGCCGCTTCTGAATCTGCAGATATAGTCTATATTTACGGGAAAATCGGCAAAGCGCTCAACCGCCGTGAAGTAGTGCTGCTGGCAGAGGACCGTTGTCGGTGCGAGTATTGCGACCTGTTTTCCGGCAGCCACGGCCTTGAATGCGGCCCTGAATGCGACCTCTGTCTTGCCGAATCCGACGTCTCCGCAGAGGAGCCTGTCCATCGGCTTTGTCATCTCCATGTCGGTCTTGATTTCCTCGGTGCAGACAAGCTGGTCGGAGGTGGGCTCAAACTCAAATTTGCGCTCAAACTCGGCCTGCAGCTCGTCGTCCTTGGGGAACGCAAAGCCCTTCAGCTCGCGGCGCCTTGCATACAACTCGGCAAGCTCCTCGACGTACTCGCGCAGAGCCCTCTTGACCTTTTCTTTCTCGTGCTGCCAGTCCTTGTTTCCGAGCGTACTGATTCTCGGGAGGTTGTCGTCGCTTCCGACGTATCTGTGCACCGTGCCGAGCTCAAGTGACGGAAGAAACAGCTTGCCGCCGCCCGCGTACTCGATCACGACGTAGTCCTTGGTGACACCCGAGACCTCTCGAGCCTCTATGCCCCTGAACACGCCAATGCCGTGAATGTCGTGCACAATATAGTCCCCGGGGTGTATGTCGTTGAAGAAATCCTCGTCCTTGGACTTTTTGGTTTTCTTGGCGGTACCAGAAGAAGCCATCGCAAAGAATGACTTTTCGGAGACGAGCGCAAGACCCGCGTCAAAGAGTTCAAAGCCGTCCTCAAGGCCCGGCATGTCCACGCACTCGATCTCCGGGATGTCGCGCGTAATCTTTTCAAGGTCGCCGACAAGGCGCTGAAACCTGTCCTGCTTGTTTGACGCGACGTAAACGTTAACGCCCTTCTCAAACCACTCGGAAAGGTAGCTCTTTATGGTCAGCTCGTTTCCCGCAGCGCTTGAGATGCGCCTGCTCTTAAGCTTAAACGTGTATGCGCCTGACTCGTCAGGGTATTCCGGCGGCGCCTCTTCCGGCCTCAGTCCCTTAGGCACCAGCTTTTTCGAAAAAGTCCTTTGCGTGAGGCCCGCCTCGGCAATCTTTTTCTCCGCAAGTATTGCCTCGGCTTCTTCGTCGAAGGTTTCGAGCTTGATTGCCTTGGCGTCAATGATTGCCGCAATCTCGTTTGTCGAAAGGAACCAGTCGTAGAGCTCGTCCGGCGTAAAATTCACGCGCGAAACTGTCTCGCAGATGCGCCTGTGCTCGTCAAGCAGCACGTCCGCGGTCTTGAGAACCGAAACCCGGTCCTCGCAGAAAAAGAGAGCCCCTTTGCAGTAGTCAAGCACCGTGTGCTCCCTGCCGATGATGAACGGGATGTACCTGTCCATGCCCTGAAACTCCGCGCCCTCCTTGATGAGTTTTGCGGCGCTTGCGGCCTCGTTTCTGAACTTTGCCGCCAATGACCCTTCCGCGACAAGCCTTCTGCAGGTCTCGCCAAGGGACCTCTCGATGCGATACTTGATTTCAGCCGCGTCTCTGCCGGAAATCCTGACCTCGCTCTCAGGCGAAATCGAGATGCTGTCAACGCGCTCAACGCCCCTCTGTGTCACGGGGTCGAACATGTTGATGACGTCGATAGTATCACCGTAAAAATAGGCTCTGTAAGGCATTTCTGACGACGTCGGGAACACGTCGAAAATGTCGCCGCGTATCGAAAACTGACGCGGGCCGTCAACCATTCCGACGCGCACATAGCCCATTGCCGAGAGCTTGTCGGCAAGCGAGCTCAGCTCGTAATCGTCGCCCTCTTTAAGGCAAAAGTCGCAGTCGCCGAACCTTTCGGGGGCGACGGTTGGCTGCATAAGCGCCGCGGGTGAAAGCACAAGGCACTTCCAGTCACCCGCGGCAAGCCTTTTGAGCGTCTGAACCCTCTTGTACTCCCTGTCGCGGTTTCTCGCAAACGCGTTGAAGAACATGAAATCCGAAGGCTCGAGCCTGAGCGCGCCGTCGCCAATGAAGCTTGCGAAATCCTCCGCGGCGTTCCTGGCGGCAAACTCGTTCGGGGCAATGTAGACGAACCTTTTTACCTTCGTTGACACGGCAAAAGCGGCTGCGAAGTACCTTGCCGCGCAGCCCGAAATGCCTTCAATCCTGCAGGGCTCCCCGAAATCGACGCGATGCGCAAGGCGCGGGTAACCCTCCCAGTTTTTTATAAGGTTGAGAAAATCTTTTGAACTTATCAATGTTTCAGTCTTTATCCTGTGTGGTTTTTTCCTTGGCGTCTGCCGCAGCTTCCGGTTTGGCCTGCTTTGAGTTGAACTCTGTCATGGCCTTCTCGACGCCTTTTTTGATGATCGCGAGGGATGCATTGGCGGCAAAACCGAGAGCCTCTTTTACGAGTTTTTCCTTGTCGGGAGAGAAGCCGGAGAGGACGAACTTGACCATGTCCTCGTTGGGCATGCGCCTTCCGATTCCGACCCTGATGCGCGGGAACTTTTCGGTGCCGAGGCACGATACAACAGACTCCATACCGTTGTGTGTGCCGGCGCTTCCGAAGCCTCTGACCCTGATGCGGCCGGGCTCAACGTCGCAGTCGTCGTAGATGACGATGATGTTCTCCGCAGGCACCTTGTAGAATGCCGCAGCGGCCTCGATCGCGTCACCGCTGTTGTTCATGTACGTTTCGGGCTTCATGAGGATCACTCTGACCTCATCACCGCCCTTCTTAATCTTGCAGTCGCAGTAGAGCGAATTGAACTTGCGTTTCGTGAAGCTGATCCCGAGCTTGTCGGCAACGATATCCGCCGCCCTGTACCCGCAGTTGTGCTTCGTCATCTCATACTCAGGTCCGGGGTTTCCGAGGCCCGCGATTATATATGTTTCAATCCCGCCGTCCTTGCGAAACAGCCTGTCAAAAATCGACATAGTGAAATCTCCAATGT
>DBWH01000027.1:15436-19763 GCA_002308595.1 Mageeibacillus sp. UBA1243
TGTGTCGAGCAGGTCAGTCCTTTTGAGAAGATAAGGGAGTACTTGGCGTCTTCGTTAAGCCTTGTGAGCCTGAGAACTATCCTGTTCTCGCCCTTTCTGAGCCTTACGCCCTCGAAATGAGCGTTTTCAGCGTCGAAAGTTGTCGCCTCGTGCCTCTCGCCAATGAGTTCGCCGTTCACAAAGAACTTGAACGGGCCCGTGCAGCCGAGCATCGCAAAGACCGTCATGTCTTCGGGCGAGACGAGAATCTGTGAGAGGTAGATGACGCATGGGCCGTTGAAGCCGAAAAAGTCGCTGAACCTGAACGAATCCTCGCTAGTTTCGACATCGGACACCCTGTAGGGCCTTGAGATGACGCCCGTGCCGCCGCTCTTGTAGTTGACGCCGCGCGGAAGCTCCTCGAAAAGCTCCCTCATCGTGAAAATGTCAGTCTGTGTGTCCCTCGCGAAGTTGAGGTGGAACTCTCTTACGTTGTCGATGCTCTCAGCCTCGGTCTTTGCCTGGGGGAAGACGTGCCAGTAGCCCTTGCCGCGTGAAAGAATTTCGTCGTTCGTCGGCGGCGTGGTGCTCCAGACGGGGCCTGTGAGGCGCCAGATTTTATTGCCGGAAATGCCGAACGTGAAAAGCGCGCTGACGTCGCCGCCGACTTTGACCTTGACAATGTTTTTCTCGTAAAGCACGCCGGTTTTGTCCTTCATGCCGAGCACGAACACCTCCTCGGTCCTGTCGCCGGGGAGTATGGTGCGGCCGTAGCTTGAAAGCATCTCGTCGCGTTTCTTGATTGTCGTATTGGCGGGCATGTCAAGCGCATAGTCGATGTAAACCGTGCGGTCGGTCGTGTTCTCGAAAGTGAGCTTCACGGTGACGTCCTTGGCGGTACCGAACGAGGGGTCGCCGTTTTCGTACTCTACGCTGAAAAGAATCGGGTCGTCGGGCTCAAACTTTCTGACACCTGCAAGGGGCGCCTCAAGTATCTCAACGTCGCTCTCACCGCTCCTCGAAAGTGCCACGGCAAGCATCGCAACGTCCTCGGCAAGGTCGCTCACCTTATCGCTCCGCCTTGTCGCGTTGACGCCAAGGACATACTTGACGTCACTCCAGCCGTAAGCCTCCTCAAGCTTCTCCGCGCCTATAATTGCGCCCAAAATGGCTCCGGCGGTCGCGCACGTGCAGTCCGTGTCAAAGCCGCAGTTGAGCGCCAGCATGCCCGTTTTTATGATATCGCCTTCGCCTTTAAGAAGCGCGGCAATCGTGATTGCAAAGTTCTGAATCATGTTGGTGCAGTCAAGGTGACCGTACCGCGCGAGTATCTCGCAGAGAACCTCTTTTATATCGCCAAGCCTGCCGCAGAGCTCCGTGACAAAGCCCACTGCTTCTTTTACTTCAGAGTCCCTCGGAACGTAGCGGAGGCAGTCTGAAAAGAGCTTGGCAAAGTCCTCAAAGCTTCCCGTGCCGCCCTTTCCGCAGAGCGCGAGCGACTCAACGGCCGCAAAGAAAAGCTCCGCATCTATGCTTATGCCCTCGTGGTCAATGACACCGTCCCTGCCGGAAAGTGCCGCAGCCTGAACGGGATTTCCGGGGCTTAAGCAGGCCCAGATTTCGGACCTTATGGGGCAGCCGTTTCCGCAGCGGTAGAAGTCGTTGCAGAACGAACCCGAGTAAGGCGGCATGATGCCCTTTTCGTGGTTTTTGCGCATTATCGCATACTCGCCGGGCGAGTAGTCGCAGTTGCTGCAGAACGAGTCGAGAAGGTCCTTCGACGTGAAGCGGAAGCCCTTTTTCTCAACCACCTCAAGCCAGAGCACCTGAAGGTCGAGGTCGTCGTTCGGAAGCATCGTGTCAATCATCTCAGGCTTAAACTGAAGATTCATCGGCATCTTGACGCCTTCGTACGGCGCTCCGAGCGTTCCGATGACCGTCTTGCCGAGGAAGCAGCCCTTCACTCTGTCAACAAATTCCTTGTAGCTTACTTGCATGTTTTTTCTCCTTTGTGAGAACGCCTTGCGTATTGGCGGTTAGTTTTTTTGCGTGTTAGCTTTTTCAGTACGCCGGTGCGTCGTCTTCGATCCTTGCGCTGACGTGGTCTTCGGAGAGGCGCGCATTGGCGGCAAAATCTTTGTGAGCCGTGAACTTTTCGCGGATATCGCCAATGCTTCCCGTCGTGATGAGGTAGCTGTACTCAATCGGCTTCATAGAGATGATTCTGACCCTTGCAAGGGGCGCGACGTAGTTGGTCGAGCTGTCCTCGGGCCTCTTCGAACCGTCGTAGGAGAACTTGCCGGCTTTGAGCACGTCAATATTCGGGACGTAAAGGCCGATCCCGTAGTCATCCTCGGGGCTCACCCAGGCGCACCAGGTCTCGGTCGACGATTTTCTGATGCGGAAAGTGCATGACTCGGAATATTCCGGCAGGCCCCAGAAGTTAAGGTCGTCGCGCACCGCAAGCGGCTTTCCCTGCCAGGACTCGATGCCGTCGTACCAGGTAAACCGCCTCAGGTAGCTCACTGTGTAAAACGCGGGCAGTTCCTGTGTATTGCAGCCGTGCGTCCAGCACGAAAAATCGACGAACCTGTTGTCGACCCTTATCATCTCACCGCCAAGGATATACGTGTTCTCCATGTAGCTTGGCGTGTCCCAGCCGACCTTGCCCCAGTCCTTGGGCTGAGCCTTGATATATATGCTGTCGGCCGTCTTTTTAAAGTCGATCAGCCTTGAGCGTTTGTTGCCCCTGTCGCCGCCCTGCACGGGATTGTAGCACCAGTTGTGCCCCATGAACTCGCCAAAGCGAAAGTCCGGATTCTCCGCGCATTCGCCCGTGCCGTAGTATGACTGCTGAATGAGGCGCCCCGTGTCGTATTGGTTAACGAGGTTTTTGAGGCCCTCCACGGGGCACTTCTTATCCTCAATGTAATTCACACCGCCGCCCCAGATGAGCCTGACACCGACCTTCAGAAATTCATTTTCGATGAAGGAAGTGTCGCCCGAGGGCGCCGGAACGTTTTCAAAATCAAGAGAGACTATCTTAAGCTCCGCCGGCTTATCCTCAAGCGTGACGTACTTAATCTTCTCGATTCCGGTCCTTGAGGCGCCGTCAACGTATCCCGGCACGAACCAGCGGAACGTATTGGCGTGTTTTTCAAGGTAAAGGACGTCCTCGTCGCCCTCCGTGTAGCTCACGATGATCCTCGCCGCAGCCTTCGCCTCGTACTCCATTATGACGCGCGTAAACGGGCCGCCCGCATGCTTTGAAACGTCTGTTATACCGTCAATCTGACTGAGATCTTTCATGTAAAAAGCCTCTCCTTTTAGTTCAAAATCTCTCTTTTATGTACTTCTCCACGGTCTCGGGAGGCATGTTTTCGAAAATGAATGCGCTGAAATGCCTGCCTTTGGACTTAAGTTCCTCTTCGCTCCTGAACGTCCAGCCCGCTTGGAAACCGCCAAGGAGACCCGACAGCCTTCTGAAGAAGCTTCCTCCGAAGCGCAGGTCGTACGATATGAAGTCCGGCCTTGTCGCAACGTTTGAGATGAGCGTGCCGAGAAGGAGCCTGGCGATGCCGCCGTTTATGATGACCGTGGAAAGCTGGCCGCGCATCCTGTCCGGCCTGTTCTTTTTGTACCACGAAAGAACGCCCGGGTAGAACGACTGCACAACGTAATCGCCCTCGTAATCCGAGAGTACCTTCTCCGCAGCCTCGCAGAGAGCCGCAGAATTACCCCCGCTGACCTTGAACTCTATAAGCAGCGGAACCCTGCCCGCGACCTCGTCAAGGCATTCCTTAAGCGTCGGAATCGTCTCGTCCGTACCGCCAAGGCGAAGCTTCTTAAGCTCCTCAAGAGTCATGTCCTCCGGCCTGCCGTCAACGCCGCACATCCTTTTCAGCGTGTCGTCGTGGAAGACGATCACATTGGCGTCAGCCGTAAGATGCACGTCGTTTTCAATCATGAGCCCCGCGTCGGCCGCCCTTCTGAAGGCGCCGAGCGAATTCTCCGGCACCCCTTCAGCGGCGTTGTGAAGACCCCTGTGGGCGATTGCCCTGCCCTCCATGAGCTTCCTGTCCCTGTGCCGGCGTGTGCCCGGGAACACGAGGAATACTATCAATGCGGCAATAAAAACCACCGCGCTTATAAGAATGATTGCCAAAACCATCTTTTATCAATCGTTGTCCACGTCAAAGTTTTCCAGCACGGAGCCCTTCTTCGGCGGTTTGTTGTCGCCGTGCTTCACAAATATCATGGTCACGAAAGCGAGTGCCGAGAAGACCGCCGCGTAAGGGAAAAGAAGGAGGTAGCCCGTTTTCCCGAAGGGCTGGATCTTTTCGATTAT
>DBWH01000027.1:19830-35644 GCA_002308595.1 Mageeibacillus sp. UBA1243
TCAACGACCATCGGGAACGAGTTGACGTTGATGGCAGCCCAGCCGATTCCGACGAGGCCGAAAAGCACGTACATGATCGGGCTTGCCTTTGTCATCGCGAAACCGCCAATGTAGCACGCCGTCATGAGCACGATGCCTCCCATGATTGTCTTCTTGCGCCCGAGTTTGCTCGAAAGGAATCCGAGCGGTACGAACGACGCAATCGCGGCAAGTGTGCCCACGAGAAGGTAGGACGACGAGGCGCTGAGGTCCTTCTGCCACACTTCAACGCAGTACCTCGAGAAAGCCGTCGAAACCGCGTTGTAGGCCATGAACCAGAAGAAAACCGAAAGAAGTATCATCGCAAGGCTGACCTTGACGGATTTGTCGACCTTCTTGCCCTTGTTTGCGTCTTCCTCGACCGGCGCGTCCACGATGTGCGGCAGCTTGTTTTCCTTCACCGTAAGCACCATCACGATCACCGAAACGAGCATGAAAGCGACCAGAATCAGGAAAACCGGCATGAACGACGTGCCCTCAACGTACTTTGTGCTTCCGTCGGCCTGCTTTTCGGTCTTGAGGAGCACCATCATGAGGACTGTCGCAAAGATGCCGCCAATGTATCCCACAAGGTTTATTATTGCATTTGCCTTGCTTCTGAGCGGTTTTTCGGTCACGTCAGGCATGTACGCTACAGCCGGCGAACGGTAGATCGACATTATAACGAGCACCACGAGGAGCGAAACCATGAACGCCGCGAACTTGTGGAGGCTCTGCGACACCGCCAATAAAACTATGAAGCCCGACACAGCAAGGGTTCCGAACAGTATGTAGGGAGTCCTCTTTCCGAGTCTCGTATTGGTCCTGTCCGAGATTGCGCCGAAGAGCGGAAGCATGAATATCGCGAGTATATTGTCGATAGCCATGACCGCGTTGGTCCAGAACGTCGAGAGCTTGAAATCTTTTTCAAGTATGTAAGGAATGACCTGGTCGTACACCTGCCAGAAGGCAAGTATCGACATGAATGCAAACCCTATAAGAATCGTCCGCTTGTAATTGAGTTTCATGTCTCCTCCAAAAAATGTATATTGCGAGCCGGAGCCTAAAAAGCCGACTCAATAATATCTATCCTAAGCTCGCCTGTCTTCCGGGTTCCGGAAGGCTCTCCGAAATACACCTCGGCAACGTCAAACCTCACGTAAAAGTCGTTAAGCCACGGTCTTTCGAGAAGGTAAAGCTGCGCAAGCTTCCTTATCCTCAGCCTCTTTCTGAAGTCCACAGCCTCACCGGCGCTTGCAAAGCGGCTGTCCTTTCTGGTCTTGACCTCGCAGAAGCATATGACCGATTTTTCCCTGTTTTCGGCAATAATATCGATTTCACCGATTTTGCCTCTCCGCCAGTTTCTCGCGCTGATTTCGTAGCCTCTTTTTTCGTATTCCCTTGCGCAGGCGTCCTCGCCAATGCGTCCCTTGGCGATATTGTCATTCGCGGCAGCTGTTTGCCTGTCCATAAAAACCCCTTTAATAATTGGTCTTTCGATGATGCCGCGAAGCTTGATTTTTCAGTGAAGCGTTTTTAAAAATGTCTTTCTGTGTATCGGCGACACGCCAAGTTCCCTTATGGCCGCATAATGGACCGCGGTTCCGTAACCCTTGTGTTTGGCGAAGCCGTAGCCCGGATAGACGCTGTCCATCTCGACCATGAGGCGGTCTCTTGTGACCTTGGCGAGTATGGAAGCCGCGCCGATCGAAAGCGAAAGCGCGTCGCCGTGAGTTATCGAAATCTGCTCAACGCCCCTCGGAAGGTCCGGAATGTGCACGTGGTCGACAAGGATGTGCTTCGGGACGCCGCCAAGCTTCTCAGCCGCCTCCATAATAGCCGCCCTCATCGCCTCGTACGTGGCGCGCAGTATGTTAATCTCGTCAATGCGCTCGTTGCCGACAATGCCAATGCCGTAAGCAATCGACGCATCCTTTATCCCGTCAAAAAGCTTCTCGCGCTGCTTTTCGCTGAGCTTCTTGGAGTCGTTTGCCTCCGGAAAAGGGTTCTTCATGTCAAACACCGCGCACGCGGCAACGACAGGCCCCGCAAGAGGACCTCTCCCCGCTTCGTCGACCCCGGCAACAATGCCGAAGCCCTGCGCCTGAAGCATCTTTTCAAACCTCAGAAGGTCAACCTCTTCACCTTTTGGCATTTTTCCTGCTCCTGTAGTTCTGTCTGCGCTCGGCCTGCTTCTCTTTTTTGCGGGTCGCCGCCTCTTCGTTCTTTATCGAAATATCGATTTCCTCGTCAAGAACCTCCGGGAAATCGAGGCTGATTTTGCCTATTTTTCCGGCCCTGAAGTCGTCAAGCACCAGCGCGGCCGCCCTGCCCAGGTCCACGCTGCCGCCCTTTATCAGGCAGCCGCGCGCTTTGCCGCAGGCCTCGAGGATGGCAAGGCCCTTCTCAAGCCTCTCGGCGCCGATGACAGTCTCAGTCACGTAGTCGCGCTCTTCGCCGCTTGCGTCGGGAACCGTTATCCCGTACCTTGCCTCGAGCGCTCCCGGGTAGTGGCTGTCGATAAATGTCAGCAGGAACGCGCAGAGCTCGCCCGTATCCACGACCTCGTCCTTGACGGCACCGCTTGCCGCAAGTCTCAGGGCTGCGAGCTGATTGTCGATTCTCGGCCAGAGCAGTCCGGGCGTGTCGAGGAGGTAAATATCCTCGCCCATGTTCAGCCACTGCTTGTCCCTGGTGACGCCCGGTTTGTCGCCGGTCTTTGCGGTGGCCTTGCCGGCAACTTTATTCACGAAAGAAGACTTGCCGACGTTGGGTATGCCCACGACCATCGCGTAAAGAGTCGTCGCAATCCTGCCCCTCTCAAGAGACCGGCTGACCTTCTCCTCCATCGCCTTTTTGACCGCGGCAATGACCTTTTTCACACCGTCGCCCTGCTTCGCATCCGTAAAAACGACCGTGAACCCCTGCTTTTTGTAGTAGTCCATCCAGTAGTCGCTCTGCGCCTGATCGGCAAGGTCCGCCTTATTGAACACGAGAACCCTTGGCTTCTTCCCGATTATGCCGTCAATCGCGGGATTCCGGCTGCTGTAGGGGAGCCTCGCGTCGCAAAGCTCGATCACAATATTCACAAGTTTAAGGTTCTCCTCAAGCGTTCTCTTGGCCTTCGCCATGTGCCCCGGATACCATTGTACGTTCATGCTCTTCAGTCCTTTTTTACGCGCTTCAGTTCTTCTTAAAGCGCTTCAGATCTTCTCAAAACGCTTCAGCCTCTCTTCATGAGATTGCCTCCGGCGGAATCAATGTTCACCGTCACCGGTCCGAACTCCTCCGCGTCAAAAATCCACATCGCCTCAGGCATCCCGAGGTCCTCCCAGATGACGCCGTCAACCGATTTGATCTTCGAAGCCGCCGCAACGGCGCACCCGCCCGGAAAAATTCCGTGCACGCAGCCGTACTCCCGGCAAGCCTCCGCCGTGTTCTCACCCATGCCGCCTTTCCCTACAATAAGGGAAATTCCGGTCTTTTTTATAAAGTCCTTCTCGAACTTTTCAAGTCTCATGCTGGTTGTCGGTCCCGCCGAAACAACCCCGAAGCCGTCTGCCGTCTTTGTGATAATCGGGCCGCAGTGATAAAGCACCATGCCCTTAAGATCGATGTCCGCGCCGCCCTCTTCAAGGAACCTCGCGTGCCCCTCGTCTCTCAGCGTGACCATCCTTCCGGTGACGTAAAGTATGTCGCCCGTCCTCAGTTTTCTGACCGTCTCTTCGTCAATCGGAGTTTTAAGATGATATTCCATACTGTCCCTCCGCCTCAAAAGTCCTCTGTAGTAATTTTCAGGTCGCTTCCGATTCTGAAAGTCGCACGTCTCGTGGCCCAGCAGCCTGTCGCCAATGCAACCGCAAAAGTCGCAGGGTGCCTGACGCCAAACTCGACGTTCACGGCAAGCACGCTCTCGGCGCCTCCCATGCCGCTCGGACCGATTCTGAGCAAATTGACCTTTTCAAAAAGCTCTTTTTCAAGCGCAGCCGCGTGCGGATCCGCATTTACGCTGCCGATTTTTCTCAAAAGCGCCTTTTTCGAAAGCTTTCCGGCAATGTCCGCCGACGCTCCTATGCCCACACCGAGTATAAGAGGCGGGCAAGCGTTGACGCCTTTTTCAAGGACCTTGGCGATAATGAGATCCTTGGCCTTTTCGATTCCCTCGCCGGGCGTCAGAACCAGCGCAAAACCCGGGAGCGAGCAGCCGCCTCCGCAAAGGTATGCGGTTATCTCAGCCTCATTGCCCTCGACTATCTGCCAGTCGATGTAAGGGGCAAGGGGTCCCTCGTTGTTTCCCGTATTTTTGCTCGTAAACGGGTCAACGGCATTCGGCCTCAGCGGTGCGTCCCTGAAAGCCCTTGCCGCAGCGTTTTTAATGATGTTCTCAAGCGAGCCGAGCAGCGGGAAGTCCGCGCCTGCTTTTACGTAAAAATTCGGTATGCCCGTGTCCTGGCAGAGCGGCCGCGCAAGGCTGTCGGCAAGGCTCATGTTCTCGAGCATGCAGTCGTAAACTTTTTTTGCGGCCGCGTCGTTCTCGTTTTCCGCCATCTCTTCGATCCTTTTCTTTATGTCTTTTGGGAGATGGGTCGCAAGAAGGCACAGCAAACGGGCAAGGTCCGACTCGATTTCCTTGCCGATTTTAACGTCATTTTCCAGACTTTCCATAGTATTTCGTTCCTTCGGGACTTTCATAAAAAGTCACCTCTTTTGCATTTGTATTCTTTCGCGGTCTGCTGCGTATTAGCTGCGTTTTCGTTTTCACATCAGGTGATGTGTCTACAGTCTTTTGGCAAAATGCGTAAAGAGCCAAAAACTTGATTTCAGAAGAAAACAGCTCCAAAATACGTTACTGTGTTTGGGCCGCTGTTGTACGGCATTCCCGCAGCGCCGGCAAGCCTGTTCACGAAGATGCCGTAGCCCTCAAGGGATCCCGACAGTTTTTCCGGAAATCTGCAGGGAGCGTCCGGATAAGTGCATTTACCGCACTTTGAGCAGCCTTCGACCGAGAGCATCAGAAACTTTCCCTCGATCATCTTTCTAAGCTCCTCCGAAGCCTCGGAGAACTGCTCATGGCCCTCCATCATGCCCTCGAAGTCAAAACTGTCCTCGAGCTGATAAGCCCTTGAGAAGACCGCGCAGTTTTCGAACACCCTGCAGCGCGCCATGCACTCTTCAAGCGTTCCGATGCCGGGCGGGCAGGCCCAGGTAGTGTTGTACCTGCCGCAGCGGTTTACCTCGCACATCTGCCTGACCTCAGGAGAGAATGTGACCTCGGACGTTTTGATGACCGCAAAACGGTCAAAGCCAAGGGCCCTCAGGTCATCCGCCTTGATATTCAGAAACAGGTTTCCGTTTTCTTCCACAGCGGGCCTCGCAATGTGTTTCCGGGTCGGGAGCGTCAGCTCGCCGATTTTCGCATTTTTACCGCAATGTGTTACTTTCGCAGCTTCGTTTGCCGCACTGCCATTATAGCAAAATGCGGCGCCCTTATCAATTCAAAAGAGGGGCGCCGCGCCTTGTTTTTTATTCTCCGGAAATAATCCAGGCCGTCATTCTTTTGCCGTTCCGCCAATCCTGCCCGCACGATGCGTAGTCGCACACTTTTATCGGGCCGGTCTTTGTTTCGATGCAGGTTGTGAGCCTTGCAGGGGGGATATTGGCGGTTTCCTTTTCGGCCGCAAAGCCGTCCTTTTCGATAATGCTGAGGGGCGTTTCGAGGTCGTGCCCCATTGCCTCGTCCCTTGCGAGAACCAGCGGGCCCTTGAGAAGCGCGACGTGGTTTGCCGAGTTTTTGTCTGCGTCAGGGTCAATGTCCGCCGCGTGAACCACCCTTGTCCTCATGTCGAGCTTAAGCGTGATTATGTCGCATTTTTGCCACTTTCTGACGATTGCAGCGTAGCCGTTTTCAACGCCGAAAGCCGTCTTCACACCGTTTATGTAAATCTCCGCGGAAGCGCTCCACGAGGGGATTCTCAGGAACATGCCGAACGCCTCGTCCGTTTTCGGGTCAGCCGTAATCGTCACCGTGTCCCCGTAGGGGTACGACGTCCTGACGTCAAGCTCCGCAAAGTCTGTCTTAACACTGCCGCCAATGTAAAAGTTTACCGCAATGCCGCGGCTGTTTTTCATCACCGCATAGCGCGGGAAAAGCCCCGTCCCCGCGGCGCCTATCGCGACGCAGCAGCCCCAGTGTTTTGAAGTTCCCGCGAGCGTCTTGTAGCCGCCGACGGCAAGGCCGCGCACCGAGCTCAGCAGCGGGCTGTAGCTGTCAAAGGCGAACACCTCGCCCTCGTAAGGGTTTTCGTTAAAGTTTACCGCGCCGAGAAGCGCGTTGTAGGCTGAGATTTCGATCCGGTCGGCGTACTTGGCGTCTCCCGTGAGCCTTAAAAGCTGCAGGCAGAACTTCATCCACGTCACAGTTACGCACGTCTCCTGCATGATGCCCCTGAACGCGGGGTTAAACTGCCGCACCGCCGAATGGTCGAACAGCTCGTGGGTCGTGCCGGCGCTTCCGATGACGGTAATATCGGTTTTCTGCACAAGCTCGGCGAAGTTCAGAGCCATCGTCTTCAGGTCTTCGTTGCCGGTAACGCGGTAGAGCTCTATGATGCCCTCGAAGTTTGACATCATCTCGTAGGCCTTGGTCACGGGCATCTCGTAGGGAGCCGTTTTGCCCTCAAGAGCCGCCTTGAACATGTCAAAGGAACGCATGCCGCCGCAGGCGACGATCTTATTGGCGTATTCGAGGTACTTTTCATCGCCCGTGAGCGCGTAAAGCTTCACGACAGGTTCGAGCACGGAGGACGCATTGAGCCCCTCCCACCACTCAGAGGTGTAGGTTATGTTGATCTTGCCGACTTCGCGGCAGCCTGTCTTGGCGATAAGATAGTCGGCCTGCTTTTTGATTGCCGCCAATGCCATATACGAAAGGTTCCTGTCGTCGCATATTTCCAGGAAATATTCGAGGCCAAGCATCACGTATTTTCTGCACCAGACGTCCCAGCCGTGGAATTCGGAAGTTATCGAGTACGTTGAAATGCGGCCGAAACGGTCTTCGGTCGTGAGAAGGTCGCGCACAGTCGCCTCAATCTGCCTGTAGAGCGCGGCGTCCCGGTTGTACCCGTAGGTGATGCACGCGCCGCGGACCATCTTGCCCCAGTATTCGCCGCGCCAGCCGTAGTCAATATCGTCAACGCCGCCAAGCCTGAACTGCTGAACGAACAGCGCCCAGAGCTTCGGATCAAGAAGCGACTTTTTCTTCACAAAATCGAGCGCTTCGATCATCGGGCCGCCGAAAGCCGCACTCCCCGGGGGAAGCGCAAAGAGCCTGTCCGGCGTTTTTTTGTCTGCGGGATTGCCTGAAGAAGTGTACTCCATGATTCATTCCTTTCAAACGGACGGCGCCTGCAGCTTGACGGCCTTCTTTTCCCCCGTCCAGTCGGCGAAGAAAAAGTAGAACGAAAGCACGATTGCGCACAGGGACCAGGTTATCGGATAGACCCAGTTTACGATGTGGATTGTCTTGGTTATAGGCACAAAAATGAAAAGAATCGAGACTCTCACGACGCACCAGAACGCGAGCATTGCGGCCATTGCGACCACAGGCCTCCCCGCGCCCCTCAGCACCGCCGCAAAACAGTGGCACAGCGCACAAAGGAAGAAGAACCCGCAGCATATCCTGGACTTTTCAATTCCGTACTGCAGCGCCTCCTCGCTCTCCGTGAACGCGTCAATGAGATACCTCGCAAACACTATCATGAGCACGCCAATGGTCTCCGCAATAATCACGGCCGTTATGACGCCGAAACGCGCGCCCTTTTTCGCCCTGTCATACTTGGCGGCACCGAGATTCTGGCTCACGAAAGTTGTGATGGCCATCGAGAAGCAGGTCACCGGCAGAAACGCAAAGCCCTCAATTTTTGAGAAGGCACCGCACCCCGCCATCGCCTCTGCTCCGAAGTAGTTTATGTGGCCCTGGACGACCACATTGGCGATAGATATCACCGAATTCTGAAGACCCGAAGGCAGGCCGTTTTTCACGATCTGTCCGAGCATTTTGAAGTCAATCTTAAGCTCCCTGACGCGCAGCCTGTAGTTTTCCTTGATCGTAAAGAGCCTCGCGAGGCAAAGGACAACGCTGATGAGCTGCGAAATTACAGTCGCAAGCGCCGCGGAGAACACGCCAAGCTTCAGCCATCCGATGAACAGATAGTCAAGCCCCACGTTCAGAACGGAGGAAATGATGAGGTAGATGAGGGGGTGCACCGAGTCGCCGACAGCCTGCATTATACCCATGCAGACGTTGTACATGATCATGGTGAAAAGCCCCGCAAAGTATGTCCTTACATACGCCAATGCCTCGCCCATAACGTCCGAAGGAGTCTGCATCAGCTGCAGCATCGGTCTCGCCCCGAATGCGCCGATTATACTGAACGCAACCCCGCAGATTGCGAAAAAAACAAAGCTCGTGTGAATCGCGGAGCGCATTTTCTGAACGTCCTTGGCGCCGTAATATTTCGAAATAACCACGCCCGCGCCCATCGCAAGCCCGCTGAAAAAGCCGACAAGAAGAAAGATAAGGCTGCCCGTGGAACTGACGCCCGCAAGCGCATCATCGCCAAGGAAATTTCCCACCACAAAGGCATCCGCCGTATTGTAAAGCTGCTGGAAGAGATTTCCGAAAAACAGCGGCACCGCAAAAGCGACGATCTTGCTCGCAATCGGCCCCTCCGTCATATTCATTTCAGTTCTGACAAGCCTCACAGTTTTGTCTCCGCCCGGTGGTAATTAAAGCCATTTCCGGCGCCCGCAGTCCCTCTGCGGAACACGCCAATACCGCTTCAGTATACTACCGGCACCCTTTATTTACAACAAAAATCAGGAGTAGTATTGCCTCCATAAAACACAGTACATTGATTTTTCTTTATGCTTTAATGTATAATCGCTGTAAGATAGAACGTTCATGATGGAGGAGGACAACATGAGCGAAACAATCAACTATGTTTTTACGTTTTATTTGGTTTTGACGATTTTCATGGCAGCTATTTCTGCAGTCGTCATATTCAAATTATTCGTAATTACAAAAAAGGTAGACAACTGTATTGTTAAGAGAACACTTCGAGTTGTACTCTCTTCTTTACTTGTTTGTCTTTGGCTGTGGGTCTTCTGTTACAAGCATCTTTACCCGATTTCTTTGGCAAAATACGAGTATGATCATGATATATGCGAAACAAAAGAAGGAATCGTTTGTGAAATAAAAAGAACTGGTAAATCACAAATAAAGATTACTATAGATGATGTGGTGTATACTGTTCTGGGCTTTAGTGAGGATCAGAACTCCGTGTTCATTGAGAAAAAATTAAAAAAGGGGGACTTTGTGAGTTTTCAATATGGGAAGAATTCACATTATGTATTTCTCATTTCAAAGCAAACACAGAATCATGAAACTGAAAAAGGATAGCAAAATGTGTTTAGGTGGCTTGCCAAGAACATATCGGCCGGTGAAGTGAAGAGAGAATACTTTTGCGTGTACAAGATTTGGCGAAGACATACCGGGCAATCTGTATTGCTGATATTACAACCACTCTTTCTAAATAAATATGTGGATCTTCGTTATTTGGAACTGGCGTTGAGAAGAACAAAGCTTGAGTTTATTATTTGAAAGGAGTTTAATAATTTGGACTCTTTCTTCATGTAGTTAACACACAGAGGTTTTGTCTTTTCCCTCTGGGTGTAAAGGATCCCACAAAGTGTTAGCCCTATTACTTAAAGACAATAAGAACTTAAAACGAACCCAGAGATTATAAGGAGTGGCAGTCGACAGTAAATGGTTAAATTCCCTTCTTCTGCTTATTCAATTGCCTAATCCCCAACTTTAATTGCCTATTATTAACCACATATTAGGCAATTAAATGTTGATATAGGGCAATTGTGATGGTAGAATATTATTATAACAGACGATTCTGTCAGATTATTTTGGGAAAGAGGGATGAGAATGAGAGAATTCCATTATAAAATAGATTACAATAAGTTATTATCCTCCGACATTGTTTCCTTGGTTTCTCTTATACATGAATTTCGAGGCAAACAGACTCTATTTATCGAAGCTAATCCGAATGCATTGGCGCAGCTACTTGAAATAGCAAAGATACAGAGCACAGAAGCCTCTAATATGATTGAAGGCATAGCTACCACAAAGGAACGGTTAAAACAACTTGTTCGAGAAAAAACAATGCCTAAGACACGAAGCGAAAAGGAAATAGCCGGCTACCGTGATGTGTTATCAACAATTCATGAAAGCTACGATTATATACCGCCTAAACCTTCGATGATTCTTCAGCTTCATAGAGATCTTTATAAGTTTACTGGAAAAACGATTGGCGGAAACTACAAGAATTCCGACAATGTAATTGCGGAAACGCATTCTGATGGATCAGAAATAATTAGATTCCAGCCAGTATCTGCCTGGGAGACTCCGCAGGCGATGCAACTTCTTTGTGGTGAATATGATGCAGCTATCAGCAACAGCGAACTTGATCCGTTGCTGCTGATTCCGATGTTTATTCTAGACTTTCTGTGCATTCATCCGTTCAATGACGGCAACGGCAGAATGAGCAGACTGCTGACGTTGTTACTTCTATATCGTGCAGGGTACATCGTTGGCAAGTATATCAGTATAGAAAAAATCATCTCAGATTCGAAAGATACGTATTATGAGGTGCTTCAGGAAAGTTCTTATGAGTGGCATGATGAGAAAAATGACTATCAACCATTTGTAAGGTATATGCTTGGAGTAATTGTGGCTGCATACAGGGACTTTACGAGTAGAGTTGAGTTACTGACAAACAAAACGTATAATAAAACCGGCCGAGTGAAAGAAATAATACGAAACCATATAGGACCCATTACAAAAGCTACAATCGTTGAGTTGTGTCCGGATATCAGCGTAGCCACGGTTGAAAAAACTCTTAATGATCTGAAAAACGAAGGCCTCATTTCTAAGGTAAGTGGTGGACGATATGCGAAGTATATATGGAATCCAGACAAGGAGTAAACAATGATTACAGGTGAACTTAAAAACATAATAGATGGATTGTGGGAGATATTTTGGACAGGCGGACTTACGAATCCGCTGGATGTCATTGAGCAAATTACATAAATTACATTAACGCTGTAACTGCGCTCTCTGCAGTTCATATTCTAATATTCTATTTAGGAAAAATATGTAATTGATATGAATGCTGCAAAAGCAGCGTTTGCAGAGTATCTGAACGATACTAATTTAGACAGTAGACAAATCTATTTTGTAAACCAAATTATAGAGTATATTGTGCAAAATGGGTTAATGAAAGATTTATCTGTGCTTCGGGAGTCTCCGTTTACTGACCAAGGGAGTGTTGTAGCATTATTCCCTGATCATACGGTATTGATGGGAATTCTAAAAATCATTGAAAAAGATAATGCAAATGCGCTTGCATCATAAACAAGGACTATAAGCAAGAATCGAAAGTGTGACTAAAATGAATGAAAGCAGATCATAGGCTTCATCCTCCGGAAGAGGTCTTAAGAGTCATTCATCTATGATCAGCAGGTCGAACCTGGCATATGACGCTTTTACCTTATGTTGCGTATTCAACGCTTTTGCTATGGCGAATTCATAAGCAGGTCTGGAAGGCGTGTGTATCTCACTCTATAGAGTTTTCTGCAGGCTGCAACTCCAAGAGCATTGATAATATTTAGCTGCGTAAAGCTTGCATCCGGCAATCTGTTTTTGCATTCACGATATCTCCATTCTTACAAAAATCCGAACCTCAAGGCGATTGGCAAGAGGTTCGGATTAACTGTTCGAGGCAGCTTTGTCTTCCGTTATTTATCTTCATCATCAAAGTTGTGCTTGTTCCTTATCAGGTAAAGGGGCCTGTTTCTGACCTCGTCGCACATTCTCGCAATATAGCTTCCTATGACGCCAAGGCAGACAAACAGCAGCCCTGCCACAAACAGTCCCGCTATGAGAAGGGATGTGAGGGGATTCAGGAGCTTAAATATCGCATAAAACACCAGGAGCACGATTGATGCGAAGATAGAGAGCCCGCCAAAGAGATTGGCGAGTTTGAGAGGTTTGTACGAGAATGACATGATTGCGTCGGACGCGAACCTTATCATCTTCTTGAGCGGATATTTGGTGGTTCCGGCAAAGCGCTTGTGGCGCTGGAATTCGACCGGGCAGCTCTTATATCCCAGCCAGCTCACAATGCCTCTCACGTATCTGTTGTGTTCGGGGACCTTTTTCAGCGCGTCGCAGACCTTGCGGTCGATGAGTCTGAAGTCGCCCGTGTCCACAGGGATGGCCACATCCGTCATCTTGTTGAGGGTGCGGTAGAACATCTTGGCGGTAAACTTTTTGAAAGCAGACTCGCCCTCCCTCTTGAGGCGCTTGCCGTATACGATTTCGTAGCCTTCGCGCCACTTTTCTATCATGAGCGGAATAACCTCGGGCGGGTCCTGAAGGTCGGCGTCGATGACGACAACGGCATCCCCGGAGCTCGCGTCCATGCCCGCGGTGATGGCAAGCTGATGGCCGAAGTTCCTGGCAAAGTCTATCATTTTCACACGTTTGTCGTTCCTGCAGATTTCAAGACCGAGAGCGAGAGTTTTGTCGCGGCTGCCGTCGTTCACAAATATGATCTCATACGTCTCCCCTGTCTGCTCAAGGACTTCGGTGAGGCGTCTGTAGCTCTCGTTGATAACTTCTTCTTCATTATATACCGGTACAACAACCGAAAGAGTGGGTTTTGACATTTTATCAGTCTCCTTGTTCGCGAAACATCGCGTTGGTTATAGGGTGATTATACAACGGGGGAGGAGTGAGTTCAAGGGGCGGGAACGTACGGAGAGCTTTTAATGGCTTTTAACCCTTGGCGATTTTCATCCTTCCGCCGTAGAGGCTCCACCAGTAGCCCGTGACAAAGTTCTCGTAGCTTTCGGCGTCCGGAAGATAAATTTCCGCGCCGCTGTTTTCGCCGAAAATATTGTCGCCTGCCTCCATGCTTCCCGAGTCGCGCGCGTCGATAAAGAGGCTCTTGAGTGAGGGTATGTTGAAGGCGTTGTCGGCAATGAAAACTATGTTCGGGTGAATCGTGACCGAGGTCAGGGCGTCGCAGCCCTCGAAAGCATCCGCAAGGATCGCGTAGACCGGCACACCGTCGAACTCGCGCGGAATGTCGAGCGAGGAGGAGGCCTTGGCGGTGTCAAGGACGCCGGTTACGGCAAGGCCCTTGCCGAAAGAAGTGAAGACGAACGTCTCGTCGGGCTTGTCAATGATGACCGGGGTGGGTTCGGGTGTCGTATCGGCAGGCTCGTCCGGGTAGTCGATCAAAACCGCGCGGTTGTCGCCCTCTGCCCTGAGAATGTCCCTTGCGAGCGTCTGGGTCCTGATCCTGACGCCAATGTCATTCAGATGGAAGTTCGTGTCGTAGAAAAACTCCCGGTCAAGGATGTAGTCGTTTATGTCCGAAATCACACGGCAATGCAGTTTTTCCGAAAGATAGCGGTAAAACTCGTAGATTGAGCCGTCCGTGGTACCCGCCTTGAGGCCGCTGCGGTTGATCGGGCAGAAGCTGAACCAGACGTCGGCGCCCCGCTCTGCGCAGTCGTCGATGTAGCCGTTCAGGTAGTCAATGAAGTCGTCGGAGATGATGTCCGCGGAAAGGTCTACGGGGCGGTTGGCGTCGTAGCCAAGGGCCATGACATTGGCGGTACGCGGGTAGGCGATGTCGCCGTATTCGTTAAACGAGGACCTGTTGTAGACGCCCGACGGGTTCGGGAAGATGCCTTCGCGGCGGAAGTTTGTCGCCTTGGAGATGTAGGTCAGGAAGGCGCCCGCGATATCGCCAATGTTATCGTCCCCGACGTCCCGCATCATGTCGTAGCGGCCGTCAAAGGCCTCAAGCACGGCGTTCCGGTTGAAGTAGAGCGACATTGTCTGCGCGTCAAGCTCGGGGGCCAGGATGACCGTGTCGCCCTGCCCGATTGCCCGCTTCGAGAGGTCGAGCATGACCTTGGTTCCGAGCGTTGCGTAGAGTCCGAAGTCAACGACTTTGCGGCCCGTCATCTCCGAAAGGAGAGCTGAGTCAAGGCCGAAGCACACGGAGCTGCCGCCGACCACGACCGTCTTTCTGCCCTCCGTTGCATACAAAAGGTCGTATTTATAGGGAAGTTCGGCCGTGAACGTGTTTTGGTAGACGCCCCTCGCGTTTTGGGCAAGCGCAAACACGGCCGCAAACGGCGCCGCAAAAAGCGCAAGCGACAGAAGTATGACTGCTATTCTCTTAACCATTACGCGGCGCCTCCTTTCTAATCAAAATCATGTTTTTTAACGCATACGAGTCAAAAATCATGATTTTTGAACTATTTTTGCGTGCGCGACCCCGAAGATGTGCAGGGGCACTTCGAGCGGGGAGCTCGCGCAAAGCAAGTCGCAAATAAATCGTCGCAAGACACCTTGTGTGCTTTTAGAAGTACAGTCGGTTTTTAAATTCTCTTTTGCGACTTGCGTAAAGAGTCAAAAATCAAAATAAATGAACGCAGAGCATGCGGAATTTGCGTATAGCAGCAGCCATGCCCAGACCACTGTCCAGATCATGACGATGACTGCGGCGGGTGCGACGAAGTTCATTGGCGGTTTCTTTGAGGGCTGAAGGCTGTGCTCCGACGGGATCGAAAGGCTCGCGCGGCCGCTGTCGATGAGATAAAGGACTGCGATACCGGCAAGGACGATGATCACGCTTGCGGTGCTGCCGAAAATGCCTGCGGTGCTGCCGCCTTTAAACGAGAATATCGTGGCGATGATTTTGAGCGCGTCTGCCATGCTCGCGGCGCGGAAGAATATCCAGAGGAAGCAGACGATTGCAAAAGTCGCGCCTCTGCGAAGGTTTTTTATGATATTGCCGGCGGGGTCAAGCCCTGCTTTTTTCCAGAGCCTGTCGCGGGCGGGCAGCGTGAAGCGTCCGATCACCGCAAAGAGACCGTGGAGAAGTCCCCAGACGACAAAGTGCCACGCGGCGCCGTGCCAGAGACCGCTTATGAAAAAGACAATCATGAGGTTGAGGGCCGTCCTGACGCTTCCTTTTCTGCTGCCGCCGAGGGGTATGTAGACGTAGTCCCTCAGCCAGCCTGAGAGCGAAATGTGCCAGCGGCGCCAGAAATCGCCGATGCCGACCGCGGAATAAGGCCTGTCAAAGTTCTTCGAGAGCCTGACGCCAAGGAGCTCCGCCGCGCCCGTCGCAATGTCCGTATATCCCGAAAAATCGCAGAAAATCTGGATCGCGAAAAGTATGACGCCTATTGCCGTGAAGCCGCTCCCGGCAGCCGCAGGGTCCGCAAATATCGCGTTCACAGGGCCCGCAAGCATGTCCGCGACGGCAATCTTCTTGAAGAAGCCGATGAGTATACGTCCGAGGCCTGAGCAGGCGCTTTCGAACGTCAGTTTCATTGGCGATTTCAGCTGCGGGATGAGGACCTCAGCCTTCTCGATCGGGCCGGCAACGAGCTGCGGGAAGAATGACACGAAAAGTGCGAAATAGCCAATGTGCCTCTCCGGGGCGATTTTTCCCCGCGCGACGTCTATCACGTAGCCCATCGCCTGGAACGTGTAGAACGATATGCCGACCGGCAGTATCACGTCGGGGACGCTGATTGCCCCGCCCTGCGCGATGCGGTTGATGTTTTCGACTATGAAGCCGAAGTATTTGAAGTAGATCAAGGCGCCGCCGCAGAGGAGGCAGGCAGACGCGGCGGC
>DBWH01000027.1:35649-64327 GCA_002308595.1 Mageeibacillus sp. UBA1243
CAGGGAGCCGTGCGCCCGTTTTGCCTTGGCGTTTTCCGGCTGCAAGACCGAAGAAATATGCGACAAGCGTCTCGGAAAGGATCAGCAGAGCCATCTCCGGGCGCCACGACATGTAGAAGAAGTAGCTGGCGGCAAGAAGCCAGACCCAGCGCACCTTGCGGGGCAGGATGTGGCAGACCAGCACGGTCACCGGCAGGAATATAAGAAAACCGACCGAATTAAAACTCATCGCCGCCTCCTAAACCAGCAACACGAAAAGCATCACGAGCACAGACGCGAGCTGAACCTCGTGACCCGCCCCCGTGACAATGACAATCACAAATACAAGAGCCGCGAAAAACGCGGAAGCAAGCGAGAAAACGGTGCGCATTGCCCTGTTCCTCGAAAACGTCTGCGAATCAATGCCCGCGCTGATTTTACCGGCGTCAGCTTTTAGCTTCACCCTGAAAATCTTCTCCGCGACAGCCGAGAGGGTGAACAAAACCGCCGATATTACCAAAAGAATGATCTCGGTGACCGTCATGACTCCCCTCCGTTCTGCTCTTCGTCAGGCTCATCAAGGCTTTCAAGATAAGCCAGAATGTCCACCGCAAGCCTCTCCGTACGCATCGTGCGGCCCTCGCCGTTTACGTGCCATTCGGAGTTCCAGAAAAACTCAGGTTCAAACACGTAGTCCCTGACCTTTGAGATTCTGATTGCCGAAAAATGCGCGTCTATGTAGTCTTCAAAGAGCGTTCCGTCGTTTGGCGTAAACGGCTCCGTTTCGTCCCCGCCGTCCGGATCTTCCGTAGGCGTAAAGGTTGCGGCAGGCGTCCCGGCTGCAGCAGGCGTTTCGGTGACAGAAGGCGTCGCATACGGGTCTTCGGTTTCGAAAAAGTCCGCCGGATAGCCGCCCGACGCCTCCTCGAGGCTGCACCTGTCGCACGTTGCAAACGAAAACAGTGTCTTAACACCGCGCGCGCTTAGCGCGTCAATCTTTTCATTCAGCGAGCCGCCGTACCTCTCAAGAAGCGTGATACCTTCGAGGAACGATATGCTGCCGCCCTCCGAGAGATACATCTCCTGCTTGAGCGAGTAGCTCGTGTTGGTTCCTTTGATCTCGTAGCTGAGGTCGCCCGCCGCGTTGATCTCGCGGTTGCTTTGGCGGTAGGTCTTCTCGGACATGTAGCCGCGCGTGCGGTTGAAGTCCGCAAACGAAGTGAACACGTTGGTGTAGTTTCTGATGTCAACGGCCGCGACCGCGTCGTAGGTGCCCTCGAGGCATTGCCACATTGTGGTGTTGAAGCCCGTGACACCAAGCTGATAGCCGTTCAGCTCAGGCGACATCACAATCAGATCGCCCTCTTCCGCAACCCTCGCGACGGTCTCGAGCACAAAGGCCGCGTTGTAATTGGCGTGTATGCTCATATTGATGACGGTATATTCGCCGTCAAGAGCCTTCTCGAGCTTTGAAGAGTCAATTCCGAACAGGCCGTTTGAGCCTGAAACGTGGAAGAGTTTGGGGCCCTTGGCGGTAAGGAGGCGCTCATATTTTACGGTGCCCGCGGTGCCGAGAACGGTCGAAGTGTAGGCCGGATTTCTGACCGCAAGAACGTTCATCGTCTTCAGTTTCCCGCAGTTTTTGAACGAGTTGTCGCTTATCGCAAGCACGCTGTCCGAAATGTTCAGCGTCTCGAGATTGTAGCAGCCCTCAAACGCGCCCTCGTCAATGATTTCGACGTATTTCGGAATATAGACCTCCCTGAGACCCTTCAGCATGAACGCGGCGCTCTCGATCATAAGCACCTTGTATCCGCCTATTTTTTCGGGAATAACGACAACTTCACCGTTGCCGTTGTAGCGCCTTATCGTGGCATAATCGCCAATGATCTCAAAGCTGAAATCGCTCTCCGGCGTGACCGGCACCCACAGGCAGTAAAGGTCCTTTCCGGTCTCGGGGACCCCGTTTTCGTCCTCTCCCGGCACAATGTTCCAGCCGGGCGCATAGCGGTTTCCGGTGCCGTCCTCGTTTTCCGTGTAGCCCGCGAGCACGTACCCCTCCCTCGTGAAGTATCCCGTGTCGGGAAGCGCGTTCGGGCAGCGGTAGTAGTCAAGCGGGAAAAAAGCAGCGGCGGTCTTTGAGTACGTGCCGGCAATCCTGCCCCCGTTTGCGTGGTAAACAATCTTAAAGCCGTCCCCTGAAGCCGTCTGCGATACCGCCAATGTCTCGTTCTTCGCCGGGTCGCCGAGCGTTATAGCCACGGGTGTCGGCGACGGTGTCTCGGTCGGTTCCGGCGTCTCAGTCGGCTCCGGCGTTGCAGTCGGAGTCTCTTCCGGAGCCTCCGTTAAATCAGGTGTGTTTATCCCTGCGGTCCCGTCAGGCGTCGCCGTTTCGGGCTTCACGGTCGGCGCAGCAGGCGTCACGCCTGACGGCGTCGCCTCAGCCGGGGTTGCCGACGGCCCGGCCGTTTTGCCGTCCTGCGGGCCGGGCGTTTCCTCCGCCGGCGCGTCATCCGTCTTCCGCAGCAAAACCCTAAGCGACGTCGGATACTTTGCGCCGGCGAGTATTATCCGGCCCGCCGCCTCGTCGTAGAGCCCGTCGCTCAGGTCTTTGACCTCATAGCCGTCCTTCACCGAAACGTCAAAGACCGCAGTACCGCCGGGCTCTACGTCGACAAAGCCCTGCGACCGGATCACAAGGCCGTCCGCCTGCTCAAGCATGACGCGAACCTTGCCGTCAGCGCGGACGGCCCGCCTTTTGCACCCCGACAAGCCAAAAAAGCCGCAGCCCGCGACGGTTATCGCAAGCAGCAGCATTGTCAGTGATGTGAGTTTTTGGGGCAATCTTTTCACTTTCTGCTCCTCTTTGGTGAAGTGAGCGCTTTATACCTTACTGTGTTTTCAAAAAATCATCGACGCAGTCAAATAGTTTTTACGTTATTCAAACAGCTTCCGCGTCATTCAAATATCTTCTACGTTGATTGAAATCGAGTTCTCGACCCTGCCGCCCGGAAGGATGTCCCTGCCGACAACGTAATCATCAAGCCAGCAGGTGGAAGGTTCGAGGCCTATGCAGTAGTCGCCGCTCCCCATGCTCTTCCACTCAATCAGGCAGGGAAGAGTGTCCTTTGAATATGTGAGTGTCATTTTCTTGCCGAGTTTTTTATTGGCGATTGCGACGCTCGGGACGCTTTGGCGGTGGAAGAACACCATCTCGTCAATGTCATCCGAAGGCGGGTCGATCTTGAACATGCCGCCAATGTTTTTCTCGGCCCACGGGGTCCGCGCAATGCTCTCGTCAAACTGTCCGACGATCTCGGCGCCGTCGTCAACGAGCGGATAGCCCGCGTTCACGTGGTACAAAATGCAGTATTTTTCGGTCTTAAAGCCGTTGTTTACGATCTCGTCGTGAAGGTCGAGTTTGCCGGAGCCGAAAGAGGTCGTCACCGTCCTTGTGACGGTTATGTTTTCGCCGAAAAGTTCCGTGAGCCTTATCTCGCCGACAATTTTGACGCCTTTTTCGTCCGCCCTGAGTTCCTTTATAGAGGCGGGGACGGAGTGGATTCGGCCGTGGATTTTAAAGCCTTCTCTTGCGCCGATGTTGTCAAGGCCGCACGTGTAGAGCATGCCTGCGGGGAAGGTTCTTGAGAAGTCGTCATTGGCGGTATAGAGGCCGTTCTTCGTCAGAAAGCCTATGTTCGTGCCGCCGTGCCAGAGTCTCAGGATGTCGAGGCAGTTTGAGGCGTTCAGCACAAAATTCAGCCTGCCGTTGCTGACGTAGATGAGGTCCGCACCCCTCGCGGGGCCGTCCGTTGCGGTTACGCGCATTGCCTCACAGAGCTGCGCCGGATTTCCGATTCTTCTGTCCAAAGGGCAAGACTCCTTTCCGAAACGTGCCTTGCGGCGTGTCACTTGAAGAACTTCTCGATGGTCGCCTTGTCGGCAATGGCCATGAGGTGATCGTCCTCCGTGAACAGGTAGTCCGCTGTGGCGGTCTTGATCTTGGTTCCGCTCCTGACGGCAACGATACTGATGTTGTAGTTGTTTCTGACGTCAACCTGGCGAATGGTCTTTCCGAGCCACTTCTTAAGAGGTATGATCTCGTAGATTCCGTAATCCTCGGAGAGCTGGATGAAGTCGAAAATACTGCTGCTCGAAAGGCTTGTCGCCATCCTCTCGGCAATATCTCTCTCAGGGTAGATGACCTGGTCCGCGCCGTTTCTCAGGAGGAATTTCTCCTGGACGTCCTCCTCTGCCTTGGCGATAACGTATTTCGCACCGAGGTCCTTAAGGAGCGACGTGATCTGGATGCTGCTCTGGAAGTCATTGCCGATGCAGACAACGCACGCGTCGAACGAGGCGATGTCAAACGTCCTCAGAATCTTTTCGTCGCGGCAGTCGGCAACCTTCGCGCTGACAACGTATGGCAGAAGGTCCTCAAGGTTCTCCGCCTTCTTGTCGACGATCATAATCTCGCAATGTTTTTTCTTGGCGAGACTCATGCAAAAATGGTGTCCGAAGGTTCCCATTCCTATAAGTAAAAACGATTTCATAAAGCACCTTTTCCTTTCGCGTCTTTTCGCGCATCAGTGAAATGTAAGCCGGCCGTTTTAACCGACTGTGATAGACTCGGTCGGGTAAGTGACCGCGGGTCTTGCCTTGCGCTCAAGCATGGCGAGTCCGAACGAAACGCTGCCCACCCTTCCGAGGTACATCAGAAGCATTATCACGACCCTGCCGGCGACCGAGAGGCTCGAAGTGATGCCCATACTCATGCCGACCGTTCCGATCGCGGAAAATACCTCAAACAGGATCTTGTCAATTCCGAGTGACGGCTGCACGGCGCCTATTATAAGCGCTCCGACAAACGCCAATATGATATTGAACGACACCACGTAAACCGACTGCTTCAGGGCGTCCTCGTGGATTCTGCGGCCGAACACATTGGCGTCAGGCTTTCTCCTGATTCCGCTGATTGCAAAAACGATGATAACGAGTATCGAGGTTGTTTTTACACCGCCCGCGGTTGAGCCGGAGTTGCCGCCAATGAACATCAGCATGTACATGAGCACGATTGACGACGCGGCCATGTCAGCCGTGTTTACCGTGTTAAAGCCTGCCGTTCTTGTTGTGACCGACGCGAACAGAGCCGTCAGAATTCTCTTGCCGACGTCCATGTCTTTGCCTGTCGCATTGGCTTCAAAAATGAATATCAGGATTGCGCCCGAAACCACCAGCACGAGCGTCATGAAAAGAACCGCCTTGGTCTGAAGCCTGTAGCGCTTCCAGTGCACGCCGTGAACCCTGATGTCGTCCCAGACGAGGAATCCGAGACCGCCGATGATGATCAGCAGGATTATCACTACATTTACGAGAGGATCGCCCGCAAACTTCGTGAGCGAAGCGGAGCCCTCCCTGCCCAGCACGTCAAATCCGGCGTTGCAGAACGCAGAAACCGCGTGGAAAATACTGTACCAGATGCCTATCGCACCGAACTCGGGCACAAACCTTATCGCAAGGAGCATCGCGCCCGCACCCTCAAAAATGAGCGTTCCGATAAGGATTATCTTGGTTATCGACAGGATGCCGCCAATGCTCGACGCATTGATACTCTCAGTCATGATCTGCCGCTCCTTGAGCCCAACCTTGCGCCTCATCATAATGAGGAAGAACGTGACGAGCGTCATAAATCCGAGACCGCCGATCTGTATCAGCACGAGCAGAACTATCTGCCCGAACATCGACCACTGAACGCCCGTGTCAAACACGATGAGTCCGGTGACGCACGAGGCCGACGTTGACGTGAACATCGCATCAAAGAAGCTCACCGGTCTCCCGTCCGCGGAGGCAAAAGGCAGCGAAAGCAGCAGCGCCCCCGTAATGATGAGCATCAGGAATCCCAGAGCGATTATCTGTGTATGCGAAAGTCTCAACGAAAAACGACGCGGCATATGCACCATTTCCTTTCCGCCAATGCCACCTGCGGCTTCCGATTTTTCAGAGAAATCTGTTCTCAAAGCATTGTCCTTCTGAGTTCGTCCCCTGAGAGAGGCGAGAGATATGCGGGGGCAATGTCAAACACTGTCTTGCAGCCCGTGACGCCCTCTTTGGAAAGTCTGTCGATCGCGCGGCAGAAAGCCATGATCGCCGAAGCCGTGAACTCGGGGTTCGAATCAAGCTGCAGTCTGTACTCGATGACGTGGACGTTCTCCTTGTCCTTGCCGGTTGCGCCTGTCCTGATGACAAATCCGCCGTGCGGAATGCCCGCGTGGTCGCGCTTCAGCTCTTCCATGGAGATGAAATGCACTGTCGTGTCGTAGTCCGCAAAGTAGTTCGGCATCGTCTTGATCTCGTTCTCGATTCTTGCGAGGTCGGCGCCCTCTTCTGCCACCACGAAACACTCTCTCGTGTGCATTTCTCTTGTCGAAAGCTCAGGCTGCTCACCCGAGCGCACCTTTTCAAGCGCCTCAGGCACAGGTATCGTATACTGTCTGGCGTCTTTCACGCCTTTAATCCTTCTTATCGCATCCGAGTGACCCTGGCTGACGCCCTTGCCCCAGAACGTGTAGTTCTTTCCGTCGGGGAGGATGCAGCTCGAATAAAGTCTGCTTATCGAGAACATTCCGGGGTCCCAGCCCGCCGAAATAAGGGCAACGTGTCCCGTCTCTTTTGAAGCCTTGTCAACGTTCTCAAAGTGCTGAGGTATCTTTTTGTGCGTGTCAAAGCTGTCGACAACGTTAAAAAGCCTCGCGCACGCAGGCGTCTGTTCGGGCATGTCCGTCGCGCTTCCGCCGCAGATGACGAGCACGTCAATCCTGCCCTGCCACTTTTCCAGGTCGCCTGCAGAGACAACCGGAACATTGGCGGTAAGTATTGTAACCGTCTCGGGAGGTCTTCTCGTGAAAACCGCCGCCAGCTCCATATCGCTGTTATCGGCAATCGCGCACTCAACGCCCCTGCCGAGATTTCCGTATCCTAAAATACCAATCTTTATCATAAAAACTATCCTCGTTCTTTATTTTCGGCTATTTGCACAGCCAGGTCGGCCCCATGTGACTATTCACGCCAAGGCAGACTACAGGGAATTATACCACTTCCAAAGGTCCTTTTTCTACTTTTTTAAAGATTTTGCGTGTTCGGGGCGTTTTCTGCCGGCAGGCATGCTTACCGCCAATGCGCTGCGCAAGATGCCCATTGGCGGGTTCCTCCACGCTTTTTGCTTGACATTTTGCGATTTTGTGGTATATTGGCTAAAAACAAATTGCGATTTTGTAGGTTTTTGCCGAAATAAAAATTGCGATAACGTTAGGCTGTGACGACAGACAATCCTGCAGGAGGACAAAAAATGTTCAAGAGAAAGATATATGACCGCCTTGTCGAGTGGAAAAACGAGTCTCAGGGGAAAACGGCTCTTATGATAGAGGGCGCGCGTCGTATAGGAAAATCCACGGTGGCGGAAGAGTTCGCCAAAAACGAATATGACAGCTATATTCTCATTGATTTTTCTCTGGCTCCGCAGACGGTTAGAGATCTTTTTGACGATTTGACCGATCTGAACTTCTTCTTTCTTCAGCTTCAGCTTCTGTACCGCGTCGATCTTGTCGAGCGCAAATCTCTGATAATATTTGACGAGGTTCAGTTCTTCCCTAGAGCCCGCCAGGCAATCAAGCACCTCGTTAAGGATCGAAGGTACGATTACCTTGAAACAGGATCTTTAATCTCCATAAGAAAAAACGTCAAGGATATACTCATTCCGAGCGAGGAACAAAGAATCAGTATGTACCCAATGGACTATGAGGAATTTCTTTGGGCCGTGGGTGACAGCACGACGGTACCGCTGGTAAGGCAGTGTTTTGAGGCGGGAAAACCCGTCGGCGAGCAGCTCAACCGCCGTCTTATGAGAGATTTCAGACTCTATATGCTTGTCGGAGGCATGCCGCAGGCGGTCAGCGAGTATCTCGAAACAAACAATTTCCGCAAGGTTGATATGGTCAAGCGGAACATCCTTTCTCTTTACGAAGATGACTTCAGGAAGTTTGACCCAACCGGCAGAGCCTCTGCGCTGTTCGATGCGATACCCTCTCAGCTTGCGAAAAACGCATCAGGGTATAAAACGCGGAGTGTCCTGAAAAACAGTTCCTCAAAGCTTCCGCAGATCATTGCCGAGCTGGAGAACTCAAAAACAGTTCTGATCTCCTATCACGCAGACGATCCCAACGTCGGTCTGTCCGCCAATGAGAATCTTTCGGTTTTCAGGATGTTTATCTGTGATACGGGTCTGTTTGTGACACTGATGTTCAAGGACCGCGATTTTACGGAAAACGTCATCTATGAGAAGCTGCTGAACGACAAACTCAGTGCAAACCTCGGCTATCTGTACGAAAATGCCGTCGCGCAAACGCTTGCCGCCAACGGAAACAAGCTCTTTTACTACACCTTTTTAAATGAATCATCCCGGCACAACTACGAGATTGATTTTCTCCTGACACGCCAAAACAAAATCTGCCCCTTAGAAGTCAAATCTTCAGGTTACAAAGCCCACACTTCCGTTGACAGGTTCTTTGAGAAGTATTCTTCACGAATTCTCCGCAAATACCTGATCTACACCAAGGACCTCGCCAAGGATGCAGACACACTCTGCCTGCCCGTTTACATGACGCAGTTCCTGTAATTTCGTTCTCAGTCTCTTTTTCCGAAAAAACACCTGCCCCGTGCGCCTTGCCGTAAACCGGAAGGACGCGCGGGGCAGGTTTCAGTTATGGCTTAAACCGATTTGGTTCAGCCTGTTGGTTTTTGGTTATCAGTGCTTCTTCTTGAGAACAAGAATGCAGGCAGCTGCTGCGCAGAGTGCAATTCCGCCGCCGATAACGCCGCCGCATCCCTTCTTGGAGCTTGCGGGTTTCTCTGTAGCAGCGGGCTCTGCGGTAGTCTCAGGCTCGCTTGTGGCCGCCTCGGGTGTTGCGGTTGCGGGTGCCTCGGTGGGAGTTGCGGGAGCGTTGTAAACAACGTAGATCTCTCTGTCCTTCTCGCCGTCCTGTCCGCGGTTGTCGAATCTGTCGAGTTTGACTTCGTCGCCATTGGCGAGTTTAGCCCATACCCAGATTTCGTGACCGTCGTCCTTGAGTCCGGATACGTCAACGTTGATTTTGAATCTGCGGTTGTTTGCGTTGAGGCCTGTTACCGCACTTTCGGTTTCAAAGAAGAAGTCGCCGTAAACGACTGCTGCGCCGTCAATGCTGTAGCCGAATGCTTCAGTCTCGGAGTTTGCGTTGCCGTACCAGCCGTAGAAGCCGATTGTGTTAATGTTTCCTGCTGTTCCGTCAATACTCTTCTTCTTCTCGATAACCGCATCGTTTCCGTCTGCATAGCTTTCGCCGTTTACAAGGATCTGATCGTAGGAGAGTGCGTCGCCAAGGTCTGCATCAAAGCTGCGGAGCTCAACGCCGTTCGGGTTGTGGAAAGTGATCGAGTGGATGGTAAGCGTGCCGCCCGGAGCTGCGCCGGGGAAGCGGATACCTGTGAGTGTAGCTTCTTCAAAGAGCGGGAAGGATGTTGAGATTTCGTATGTCTTCTCCTCAAATCCGTCCATGAAAGGCTGTGTCCATGTTCCTACGTTAGGAGAATAATCGGTGCAGACTTCGTCGTCTTTTAAGTAGATGTTGTTTCCGTGCATATTGCCTTCAATCGTGTACTTAACCGTAAACGATGAGTAGATGGATGCGTCGATTAAATCGAGCGGGATGGATATCCAGGGGTCAGTGTCCTCATCCGTGACGCAGGCGAGGGATCCGTCATCCAGTTCCTCAACTTCCACACCGCCGGTTGTCTGCTCTGCGTAGAGCTCAACATTCAAAGTCTTCGGGTAGTTGTTCTTTCCGACTACTACCGGTGTGCCGTCGCCAACGGAAAGGGTGAATTCCTTCACGGTCTCTTCGGTTCCGTCTGTGAAGATAGCAGCGATTTCGATTTCATATTCGCCCGTTGTGAGAGTATCAACGCCGAGCATCTCCATCATCTGGTCGTTGTAGCCGTAACCTGCGTGGATTCCCACTTCCTCGTCAAGGCCGAAAACGCCTGCAACGTCGGGTCTGTCGCGGTAAACGTCAGCACACGCCTGCTCGTCGCCGCCGTCAACGTACCAGACGATTCTCTCAAGCTGTGCGTCAAGTGAGTAGCACCAGCCGAGAATGTAGAGCTTATCGCCGGGATCGATTCTGACCTTGAGCTTGCCTGCCTCTGCGGAGTTGCTCGGCCACTGATCTGTGTTGATTGTCATACTGTCAAGGTTTGTTTTTGCAAATGCGCTGAGACAGAAGGTTGCCATGAGCGCAATCACTGTCAAAATTGCGAGTATTTTTTTCATAAATCTTACCTCCGTGAAGATTTCTGTAATCACCGGATTCGGGGCAAAAACGCCTCATCACGTCCGGGTAATGACAAAAATGATATATAACATGATAAACGAGTTGCGCGTTTATTTCAAGCAATTTTTAGTTTTGGGCAAATTTAAGCGGGTGTCCGGGAGGTTTTCGGGCCGCGGGGCATTGGCGGTTTTTCTTGACAAGTTGCCTATTTTTAGTAATAATACCGCTGAGGTGATGATAATGAAAAAACCCCTGACTGTTATTCTTGCTTTGGTCCTCTGCGCCGCCGCGGTACTCTCTTCCTGCGGCAAAAAAGGCCCGGCGGATCCCGGCAACCAAAAAGGAGAAACAGCTATGCCTATTGAGACTCCGAATATTTACGACGAGAACTACGAGATTTCTGTCTATCCAAAGCCCTTGGCGATGACAATCTCCGAAAACGAATCGGAATACGCCAATGCATCAACGCTCACTCCCTCCGACAGAAGTTTTGACGATATCTTCAGCCGTTTCGGCTACAAAGTCGGCGACGGCGGACTTCCGGTCGAGATTGCCATTGACGCGTCTCTTGACGAGGAAGAATACAAACTTGTGACAACAAAAGAAGCTGTCACGATAAAAGCGTCCTGCAGAAGGGGCGTCTACACGGCCGTTTCAACTCTTGCCCAGATCACCAAGGGCGGCAAAATCGCGGCCGCCGACATCTCCGACAAACCGTCCGTGCCCATCCGCGGCGTCATCGAGGGCTTCTACGGAACCGCCTGGACGCACGAGTACCGCCTTGACCTGTTCAGGCTCATGGGTAAGTACAAGCTGAACGCCTACATGTACGCGCCGAAGGACGACCCGAAGCACAGGGCCGAGTGGCGCTCGCTTTACACCGGCGAAGAGCTTGAGAAGATGAAGGAGCTCATCGAATGCGCCAATGAGAACAACGTGCGTTTCATATACGCAATCTCGCCCGGAATCGACATCAACCTCGGAAGCAAGTATGATAAAGACCTCGAGAAGCTGTTTGCCAAGTGCGAATCGATGTATGGCCTTGGCGTCAGGGACTTTGCGATTCTGCTTGACGATATCACAACGCTCGACGCTGAGGGACACGCAAAGCTTCTCAACGATTTCCAGAATAAATTCGTGAAAACTCACGACGGGTGCGCAGATCTTGTGATGATCACAACCGAGTACTGCGACGCGATGATTACAAAATACTCCAAGGACATTGCCCCGCTCATTCAGACCGACATCAAGGTCATGTGGACCGGCGCGGGCGTCATCCCCGCGAGCATCACCGAGAGCAGCCTCAAGAAGCCCGTAAAGCTTTACGACAGGCCGATGTTCATCTGGTGGAACTACCCCGTAAACGACGTGCTTGCCAACAACCTGTTCATGGGACCGTGCGAGGGCCTCGGCGGCACCGTTTCGAATGCGATAAACGGGCTCGTTTCAAACCCGATGAACCAGGGCTACGCCTCAATGCTCCCGCTGCTCACGATTTCGGACTTCCTCTGGAACCCGGACGGCTACGACAAGGAGGCTTCGCTGCAGGCTGCCGCCAATAAGCTCGCGCCGCAGTGCGCGGACGGCCTTGCCCTGTTCGCTGACCTGTGCAGGGCTTCGGTCATGAACGGAAATACCTCGTCGCTTTACCTCAGGGACGAGATTGACGGATTCACGAAAGACGGGGCTTCTGCGGCGGCACCCCTTAAACAGAAGCTTGAAACCGTTAAGGCGGGCCTTGACGAGCTTCGCGAAAAAGCCGACAAGAAGCTCGTAGCGGAAATAAACCCGTGGCTGACAAAGGCCGAAGGCCTTGTCGACGCGGCGCTTGAATACCTCGGCTTCTGCGCCGCGGAAGACGCGGAAGAAAAGCTCGCTCACGCATTGGCGTTTGCCTCCGGATACAAGAATGCCTTCAAGTCCAAAGCGATCGTCAGCGCCGACGCGCTGGTGCCTTTCCTTGAGAACGCAAAGCCCGAAATCAACGGAATTTTCGGTGAAAACTCTGGTTCAGACATCCAGGCGGCAAGCGTATCCACAAGCCTTCCGACGTACCTCGACTACTCGCCGGAGAACGCCGTTGACGGCAACACCGCGACCTTCTTCTGGTCCGCAGGCGCCCCCTCCGCAGGCAGCTACTTCACCTACGACCTGGGCCGTGTGTTCCCCATTTCGGGCATCAAGCTCACAATGGGCACCGACGATCACGCCGACGACTACATCAAAAAGGGCGTCATCGAGTACTCAACCGACGGCACCTCTTACACCAGGCTCTGCAACCTCTCCGGCAGGGTCACTCAGGACACCACCTCCTTCACGGCAAGGTACGTCCGCGTCCGCTGCACCGCAGAGCAGACCAACTGGGTAATCATTTCCGGGCTCGACGTAATCCGCGACATCGACCTTCCCGCAGGCGTCACCTTCGACGGCGGCAAGAACATCGATCTCTCGGTAATTTTCGACAAAAACCTCTTCACCACCCTCGACGCCCGCACCTCGAGCGTCATCGGCCGCACGATCACAATCGACGTCTCAGCCTCATCGTCAATCGAATTCATGTTCATCGACGTCGGCAGCGTCAAGCTGACCCTCACAAAGAACGACGGCACGGTCGAAAACGCGGAGCTCTCCCCCTACATGAAGCTCGACCTGAGCAGCGTGTCCTCCCTCTCGATCAGATTCTCAGGCTCCTTCAGCCTCGCGGAGGTCATCATCAGCTGACACGCCAATGCGCTTCGCAGAACCCATCCGGCAGGCCCACCATCCCGCGAACCTGCCGTTTTTCATGCCCTTTTTTATAAAAAGTGTTGAAATTGTATCGTTGCAACGATATAATATTGGCGTATTCGGCAAAAATACAGAAAGGAAAGACAGGAGGACACGGATATGGGACTCATCACGCTGCTGCACGGAACGGACCACGTTATCAAAAAGCCCGAGTACAGATTGGGCAAAGAGACGAACGACTACGGCAAGGGTTTTTACTGCACCCTGCTCCCCGAAATGGCCAAGGAATGGGCCTGCAAGCAGAACACGGACGGCTTCATAAACGAATACACTTTCGACGACACCGGCCTCAGCGTTTTGAATCTGCTTGACGGCAGGCACACCGTGCTGAATTGGATTGCCCTGCTTCTTAAGCACCGCACCTTTACCGTCAACAGCGAAATCGCCCAAGACGCCAGGGACTACATCACGGACAATTTCTCAACAGACATGTCCTCAAACGACGTCATCATAGGCTACCGCGCTGACGACTCCTATTTTTCCTACGCTCAATCTTTCATTCACAACGCTCTTCCGCTTCGCAGTCTGGCAAAAGCACTGCAGCTCGGCAAGCTCGGCGAGCAAACCACCCTTGTTTCGGAAAAAGCTTTTGAAAGAATTCGGTTCGTCCGCGCCGAACCCGTTGAAAAAGAGATTTACTATCCGAAATTCCTTGCACGCGACACGCAGGCAAGAGAGGAATACCGCCTTGAAATAAAGAAAAGCAAGACCTACAAAGACGACATATTCGTTATGGATATCCTGAGAGGAGATGTGAAGAGCGATGATCCGCGCATACAACGAATTATACTTAAATGACGCGCAGCTTTTACTCGCCAATGCATTTGACTACGCACTAAACACCTGCAACCTGTCTCCCGACTGGTTCGCCAGGGTCTTTGCCTCCTCCAAACCGGCAAGAGAATTCGAACGCGGAAACCCCGCTTTCATCTCCGGAAAATCAGCCGAAGAGTTCGTAAGAGACATCCTCTCCTCCGTTCTGCCCGGAGAAAACCTTCCGTCTCCCGTTTTCTCGCAGGATCGCTCCCCCGCTTATTGGGCAGGCTGGGCCCTTGCCTATTACCAGTGGTTTTCCGCCAAGTCCTTCAAATCCGTTTTCTCACGCATCCCTCTGACTGACATTCTCGCAATGTACAGGGTCTACCACGAGATGGACGTCACCAATTTCGCAGAAGACATGGACAGGAAGTTTGACTCCGTCACTCTCGACACAAACCTGAAAAGAATTCGCGAGGCTCGCGGGTTGTCTCAAAACAAACTCGCAGACCTCTCCGGCGTAAAAAAACGCTCCATCCAGCTCTACGAGCAAAAGGTCAACGACATCGACAAGGCACAGGCGCAAACCCTGTTCAAGCTCTCCCGCATCCTCGGTTGCGAAATCGAAGACCTGCTCGAAAATCCTCAAACAGTATAACCAAGGGGATAGCAACACCTTTTAGCTGTGCACTCTCCCCTTTTATACACTTATAAAGCTTTCTCTTTGAAAATAGTTCCCCTTATATTGAATTCAAAACCTATCAAGTGGTACTCGATTCATATAAAAAGAAACTCTACGGAATGTGTTTTTACTTCTGTTGTAAGATTGGAATTATTGTTTCTGGCTCCCAAAAAAGCAAGCGCGAAGTATAGTAACCAAGCAACTGCAATTATGATGAATTTTATAACGGGATTCATGTCTTTTTTCCTGCTGAGAAGAATTGTTAATGGCAATGGAAAAATGAATATCCATCCCAAGACCCAAAGCCATGTTTTGCTTCTTTTCCTCTTCTGAGATGAATTTCCGGCATAAGAAGTATTCTTGTTACTTATGTTGTTGTAACCACAATTTGGACATGCATTAGTAAAGAACTCCGTTCCGCAAGAAGGACAAGTTTTTGCCTTTGTTCCTATTTTCACGCCACAGGTTGGGCAATAGTTGCCGGTATCAAATAAAGTCCCGCAATTGGAACACCTATAGCTAAACTCATTAGCGGCACACGAACTGCATTTTGTTTCGTTATCTTTGTTTATTTGGCCACAATACTTACAAATCTTCATTACTGGTTCTGTATTCTCCTCTACTGGATTATAACTTAATTCAACAGGCGCATTTGTTTCGAGAATATTGTAATCTGCCGTCGCAGCCTGTTTGCTATTCTTCTTTTTTGATGTCTTCCCAAGTCTAAAGAAAGAGGGAAAAAGCCTTTTAGTTGTTTTAGCGTAGGCTTTGTTGTATGCAGCTTTCTTTGGATTTTTTATCCATCCAGATCCCTTTTTTCCATACCCCGGTATAACTGCCTTCTTTATGGTTCGCTTCACTTTTCCTGTCGTTCGAGCCTTGAAGGACTGTTTCAAACTAGGTTTTCTGATTCCAACTTTCAACTTTCTTTTTCCAACCTTTCTGACTCTACTTTGGAAGCGTCTATAGTTTCATCAATCTCAGCATCACGCTTGTTCAACTCATCCAAGAATCCTGCAGTAATAATACCAGAAGGTAATGCAATAATGGCTATTCCGAAAACTGAGGAAATCATCGTAATAACTCTACCCATTACAGTGACTGGGTATATATCTCCATAGCCTACAGTCGTCAACGATACTGTTGCCCAGTATACTGCGTCAAAAAAGTTCTTGAATGAGTCAGGTTCAACATTGAACACAATCAAAGCTGAAACCATTACATATGCAACTGCCAATATCCCTACAGTTAGAAGAGGACGACGTTGCTTGGCGAATACAGCCTTGACTATTCTTATGCTCTTTGAGTATCGGAACACTTTGAATATTCTGAACACGCGCAAAGTTCTGAAAAGGCGAAATACTTTAAGTACTCTAAACCCATTGCTGATGATGCTCAATGATGGAAGAATACACAACAAATCTATAATTGCCATTGGCGTAATCGGATATAACAAGAATGACCATACGCCTTTTTTTAATTTGAAGTCTGCCGTCAATACCCTCAGGATATAGTCAACTATGAATATTGTAACTGCAATCTTATCAATCAACTCAAAAACAAAATGATTGCTTTTGAATGCAAGCGGAACCAAACTTGCAATAATGACCGTCATCATAAAAAAATCATAAAGGTTGCTTAGTCTGTCTTCTTCTTTGGCGGCTTCGATTATTTGAAAAATGCGTTTTCTCATGTTAAAGCTCCAGTGCATCTGTTTTTCTAAACTGTTTAGATTGTATTATTCCGGGCTTTTTTATTTTCTGCAATTTGAAGCCCCCTCATTCGACCTAAAGCAGCTATCCTTGTTTAAATTATATCACACTTGTTTCGAGTATTAAAAGTTTTCAATGGCGATATGTTGTGTCAGATTATAAAATCTTGCATTTTTCAACATGAACTATAATTATTGGTAAACAACTGTAGATGGAGGAAAGGAATATAATCGATGGGTCTGATTATATGATATCTATGCAACATTTCAACTTGGCGCTATAAATAGTTTAACGAATGCCTAAGCCGTGCACAAAAGCGAGGGTTTGCGGCCCTCGCTTTTGTGTTTTTATTTCAAATTTGTTTCATCATTTTCAGCTCTTTTTGGCCTTGTTTTTCCTGATGACCAAAACAATTACAACGACGGCAGCGGCCGCCAGAACTGCCCCTATGACGATGAAAATGACGGGGCTCGGGCCGTTTGCGGAGCCTGCGGGCAGCTCTTCCTTGAAGTCGCCGACCTCGACAACGCAGCGCTCGATGAACCTTTCGCTTGACGTTTTAACCGTGATGAGAGCCGTGCCCTCTGCGACGGCGGTTACCTTGCCGCTCTGGTCAACGGTTGCGACGCTCTCGTCGGAGCTCTCCCAAATGAGAGCGAGGTTGTCGTCAACGTTCTCAAAAAGCACCTTGATGTTGAAGTCAGTCTCCGGTTTGGCTCTGTAAAGGGCCTTTTCGAACTTGAGCTCGCCAAGGTAATTGCCCTCGTAGATCGCTTTTACGACGGATTCAGCATTGGCGGTGCGTACGATCATGACTTCGTCAAACTCGCCGTCGACCATAAACTCGCCGCCCGGGAGCGAGCCGAGCACGAGGTCGAAGTTCCTTGGCGATATATCGCTCTTGAGCTTGACGCTTCCGGCCTTCTCGCCGTTGATCCAGCAGACGAGCTCAGCGCCCGTAAACGTGAATGCGAAGTGGGTCCACTTGCCGGCATACTTTTTCAGGTTGACGCCGAACGAGCTGTCGCAGAGCTCGGGGCAGTAAAGCTTGAGTTCGCCTTCGTTTGCGTAAATTTCGAAGTGGCCCGTAATTTTGGTGCCTTTCGCAAGGAGAACCTTGAATCCGCTGAAGCCGTCTTTGTTGCCCTTGAACCAGAAGGAGATCACCGTCTTTTTGAATGTGATGTCGGTCTCGGAGAGGATGATGTTGGTCTTGGCGGGTTTGATTGCGCTGCCTTTGACACCGTCAACGTATTTGGCGTCGGTTGCCTTGCCGTCAAGGGTGTGGTAGTGCGACCCGTCCTTCAGAACCTTGGATTTGTCGTCGAACGACCAGTAGCCCACGAGCGTGTTGTCGAGCTTGAAGCTGCTTCTCACGGCGCGGTTGCCCTTGGCGGAAGTGTCCTTGACGCCAATGACAGTGATCGTCCTTCCGGAGAAGTTGCCGTCAACGCCTTCAAACGTCAGGTCGACCGAGTAGCCGTCGGCTTTGGGTACAGCGCTCACGACCTTGGCGCCGAAGTTCAGCACGTAATAGTCTGTAATCGAGGCGGACTCGGGATCGACTTTGCGGTTGAAAACGACCGTCGCGGAGTTGTTTCCTGTCACCTCAAACTTTGTCACGTAAGGCGGGTTGTTGTCCGCCGCCGTTGTGCACTTGACGGATTTGCTCTTCTGCGAGGCGTTCATACCGCCGTTGACAGCGACAAGCTCAACCGTGTACTCGGTTATCTCGCTGAGGTTTTCGATCGTATGCGAGTTCGCGGTGCCTTTTATAAGGGCCGAAAGCTCGCCGTCAACGTAAAGCTCGTAATATCTGAGGCTGTATGCGTTCTTCGGCTTGTTCCATGTCAGGGTAATCGTGTCGTAGTTGTTTGAGACCGCCTTGATGTTCTGCGGCGCCGCAGGGGCCGCGTCGCCCGCGTTCTTGTCAAGCAAGTTGAAGCCCTTGAGGCCTTTGATTGCATTGGCGTCATTCACCGTGAAGCTGTAGGTTTCGCCGGGCTCGAGCCAGAAGAAGTTGTCGGCAGGCCTGAAGCTGTCGGAGTCGGAACCCGCGTCAAAGTTCACCGCAACCGCAGGCACGTCGCTGTTGTTCTTAACCGTTACGGTATTTCCGTTTGCGGTATAAGTCACGTCCGCCGCAGGGATTGCGTAGAGGCATCCGGGGTCCTTGCCGGAGTTCATGAACATGTAGTTGCGCGCGACCTGTTTGCCGTCCTTGAAGAGTGTTGTGACGAGGAAAAGAGGCGCCGAATCGGTCTGCTCCGCGGTGAGTGCGAATGAACCGACTTTTTTGTTCATGTCAACGGAGCCGCTGCCCGTGTAGGACTGCTCCTTGACGAGTTTCAGGCGGTTGTTGTAGGCCTTTACGGTAACCTCCCAGCTTGCGCCGGAGAGCTCATCCGCATCGTCAAGCACGTAGACCGGGAAGTCTATCGTCTTGTCGGTTTTATTATAGGTGTCGTACCTGTCTGCCTTGAGGCCCGCGGTGAGAGGCGCGTACGCGTCCTGCATAAACCAGTAAGCCATCTTGGGCGTTCCGTAGTAGTCGACAACGCTCCAGGACGCGCCCGGATATACGTCGTTAAACTTGTAGAACATGACCATCGACTGGTTCGGGAAGTTGATTCTCGAGTTCAGTGCGGCAAAATAGTCCGCCATCATCTGGGCAATCTGACTGCCGGTGACAAGGCTCTCAAGGTCGTTAACCTCCACAAACTGAGAAGCGTAGTGTATGAACGTGTCAATGTCATACCCGTAAGGCGTCTGAGTCCAGCCCTTCATTCCGTTAAAGGTCGCCGTGTGGTAGGCTATCGTGCCCTCGGGGTTTATCGGCCACTCTGCCATCTCCTCAGCGGTAGCAAATTTTGCGATGGACTCAAGGTTCATCATCGCGTCAAGGCCGTACTCGTGCAGGTTGCTTGTGAAATTATAGTAAATCTCAGCATAGTTTTCGGGATCTTCGCCGCCCCAATGGATGTGGTTGTGCACGATTCCGTAAGCTCCCACGCCGCCGTCCTGGCGCCAGAAATCTCTGGTGCCGTCGTACTTGTACGTGAGGGTGCCGATCTCGTTCATGATCTTGTCGTCAACGGTGGCCTCGCCCTCATTTCCTCCTCCGTAAACGAGAAGGCTGGCACGGTTCCTGATTCTCTTGGTGTTAAGAATTACTGTCTCGTAGAGCACGTCCTTAGGCTGCGTCTTCTGGCTGTCCCAGCAGCAGGGCCACTCCTGATATACGCAGATGCCGTACTCGTCGCAGAGGTCGTAGAAGTCCTCCGTTTCAACCATGCCGCCGCCCCACGAACGGAACACGTTGAGACCCATGTCGTAAGCCCTGCAGAGTATCCTGTCGTAGTCCTCGCGGGTAAAGTTCATGCCCGCGTCAATCGTGCACCAGTTGGCGCCTTTAAGGAACACAGTCTTTCCGTTAAAGACTGCGGTGCGGTTGTACATATTGGCGGCTTCTTTGCGGCCCGTGGCAATCAGTTTTAGCGTGCGGATACCGAAATCGGTGCTGTCGTAAGACCTGCTGCCGTCGCTGCCCACAAAGAGCGTCTCCATCGTGTAGAGGTTCTGATTTCCGTAGCCGTGCGGCCACCAAAGCTTAAAATCGGGTATGTCAAAGCGGAGCCTGACGTTTCTGTCGCCCGTTTCGGTCGATTCGGGGAGCGTGTAGGTGAACGAGCAGCTGTCGCCAATGAAATTCTTCGGGGAAACCGTGACATAGAGCGTTCCGGAAACCTTCCTGTCCGAAGAAGCCGTTATATCAACCGAGAGGTCCATCGTGCCTGTCTCGTGCGAAACGGTCGTAATGAACGGGTGGTCGAGGTTCCGGTTCGAGCGGTCCTCGATCCTCACGGAGTTCCAGATGCCAATGGGAGGCAGATCCGCGTAGTGCCAGGCGTAAGAGCAGTTAAAAACAACCGTCTGCGTGTAATTGATAACGGGCTTCAGGCGTACCACCAATGTGTTTTCGCCCTTCTTTATCACGTCGGACACGTCAATGTACGGGCCGCCGAACATGCCCTGGTGCGAACCGACGCTCACGCCGTTCAGCGTGACGTCCATGCGGTCGGCAACGCCGTCAAAGCACAGGAAAACGTTCTTTCCGCTTCCGGAGTAGTTAAATACCTTTCTGTAGTACCAGCTGCTGTTTCCGAGCTCCTTGGCGGCAGCATCGTTACGCCCGACCGTCGGGTTCTCGATGGCGCCAATCTTGTAAAGCGCCCCGCTGATGCTCGAGGGAACGGTGACCGTGTATGCCTTGGCCCAGGCGTCTTTCGTTGAAGTCAGAAGCCAGTCGTCGCCGTCGAGCACCTGCTGATAGCCGCATGACGAAGCTGCGCCGGCGGCCTCATTGGCGCCTTTTTCAGCCGTGATCACAACGGGTTCTTTGTCCATCGGCGAGTCGGTTTTCATGTAGCTCAGCCTCTCGGATTCCGCCATGCTGCGCGCGTAAGCAATCAATGTGCCTAAGCCGGCAACACTTGCCGCTATACATATCATCAATAACAATGCGATTGTTTTTCCAGATTTACGTCTCATTAAGCGTTTCTCCGTTTTTCCCTGTTTTTAGGATATAACCAATGTCTCTCGCGCATTCTGCGCGTGTTTATCTTTTCTTTTTCGCTATAAAAGCGGCTGCGGCAATTGCGGCAATCGCGCCGAATCCCGTCAGTGCTCCGCCGCAGCCTTTCTTACCGGCAGGCTTCGGTGTGGCGGTGGGCTCGGCATCGGGCTTGGGAGTTGCCGTGGCTTCTGCCGGGGGCTCCGTCATGTCGGGAACGTCGGTGGCATCGGGGGTCGCAGTGGGTTCCGGCGTCGCTGTGGGCTCCGGAGTAGGCGTGGGAGGCTCGTAACCCTCGGGGTAGTTTGCCTCGACAAGCTTCACAACGTCGTCGTGCGCCGCGGCGGGATCCGAATAAAGCTTCATAATAAACTCATCGCTCATGGGGTAGTCTGCGACAATAAGCTCGTCGTACTCGCCGATGCAGGTGAGCGTGCGGTCGTTGAGACCGCCGATTGAAATGTAGTCCTCGGCGTCGCCGAAACCGTTCATCAGGATGGTCCTGTTTGCGCTGTAGACGAGCTCGCCGTTCAGGAACAGCTTGAACATGCCGTCTCCGTTGACGGCGGCGATGTGGCAGAATTCGCCGCGTTCGGCATTGGCGTTTNNGGCATTGGCGATTTTCTCGACGTTCCAGCCGTTTCCGGTGCCGTAGAACGAAAGTCCGCCTGTATTTTCGGAAAATCTGTAATAGAGCTCAAAGTGGTGCGTCGTCTCTTTTCCGGAGATTGCGATCGGGACGGTGTACTCGCCCTGTCCGTTGTCCTCCCATTTAACCCAAAGAGCGATCGTGAACTCGGTAAGGTCTATCTCATTCGTGAGCACGTCGCCGACGAGCGCCGCGTCAACCTCAACCGACTTTCCGACAACTCCGTCAGAGTATCCCGCGATCATCTCCTCGGAATCGGCGTCGATGCGGTTGTGCGAAATGTCAAGGGTCGAGCCGTCGAAAGGCCAGAACAGAACAACGCTTCCCGCTGCAGGAGCAGGTGTCGGATCAGCGGGTCCTTCCGGTGTGGGGGTCGGGTCGCCGCCCTGAACGTCTTCGGGGGCAACGGCCGACGGGTTCTCCGCATAGGACTTCAGGACGTCCGGGCTGTCGTAAGCTGCCTTGACCGCATCCTCTCCGAGCGCAAAGTTAGCGTAAAATGCATCGTCTATAAGTCCGCAGAATTTAAACGTCTCTCCGTCGTGGTTGAGAGCGCCGACCGTGATCGTGTTCATATTGCCGAGGCTCTCGGTGAGCGCGTAGGAGACCTCCTCCTCGCCGAAAAGTTCGCCGTTCACGTACATGCGTACCGATTTCAGGTCATAAGTAACCGTAACCTGTGCCCAGGTGTCGTATTCGATTTCCTTTCCCTCGCCCTCGTTTGAGAACTTGGCGCCCGTTGCAGGAGCATAAGTGAAGAGCTCGCCGCCTCCCGCAGCAGGGGACGCGTGCCCGATATGAATCTGGCAGCGGTCATGAAGTGCGTCCGCGGTGTTTCCCTTGGACATGATTATATTCCACTCCGTCGCGTCGCTGCTTAAGCGGAACCATGCGCCCAAAGTGAAACCGGCGGTCGTCTTTTCGGTCAGCTTGCCCGACCTCATCGCATCGCCCGTCTCGCAGTCAAGAGCCTGTCCGTGCCTTCCGCCAGCAAACTCCGGATATTCGGCCGAAAGATCCAGCCTTCCGGAAGCGTCCGCGCCGTCTCCGTCAAAAGACCAGTAGTGGAAAACATATTCGTAGTTGTCCGCAGCGCGAACTTCTCTCACCGGACAGATCATTCCGGCAATCATAAGCACCGCCACTGCTGCGGCTAAAAAGTGTACAAATCCCTTACTAAACGTCTTCATGAGTATTATCCCCCTTTTCCCCAGGATATATTTGAATGTATTTGACTTCAGTGTATCACCATTTCCGGTCCTTCGCAATTGATTATAGTACAAAAGATTTGTACTTTTGTCCACGCCAATGTCCTCAGCTGCCTCTTCAAGACTCCTCCCGAGGGGCCTGAAAGCGTTGAAAAATCCATAAAAAAAGGCTAAAATTCCATTGGCGGCAGTCAAAACGGTCTGTCAGGGAGGCTCGGATTTATGGACATTAGTTCAATTTGCATATCAAACGTTTTCGTCAGCGGTTTCGGTCCGGAGTACGTCCACCCGGAGATAAACATCGTCAAGTCCCTCCCCGTGCTCTCCGTCGTCCAGAGCCTTCACGGCAACTACCGCATAGGCCTTGAGAGCTCCGCCCCCGTGGACATTCCCGAGGGCTGCGTCTTCGTGGCACCCGCCAATGTCACCCAGCACATTAACGAATTCCCAGGCAGCGACGGCAGGATGACCGTCCACTGGGTATTTTTTGACGTGGAGCTGAACGGCCAGTACAAACTTGACGACGCCTTTTCCTTCCCGCTGATGCTGCCGCCCGCGCACAACGGCGAAATCTCGGAGCTGATTGAAAAAGCGCGGGCCCGTGAAACATTGGCGGCAAGAATGCCCTATCTGTCGCGATTGGTGGAAATACTTCTTGAGAACGCCCGTCCTAACGAAAAAAAGAAGGAGGACTCCATCAGGCTTCAAACATACATTGAGGAAAACCTGCCGTCGGGCATCTCGGAAGCGGACCTCTGCGCCGTCCTCCACTGCTCTCGCTCCGCAATGTACCCGCTTTTCAGAAAACTCATGGGCGAATCGCCAACCCGCTACATAAACAACTGCAGGATAAGCCGTGCGCAGGCGCTTCTGCTCCACACCGACAATCCCATCGGCGAGATCGCATCCTCCGTCGGAATCCACGACCAGTTTTATTTTGCAAGGCTTTTCAGGAACATAACCGGCATCAGCGCAGGCGAGTACAGAAAGCTCAGCCGAAGGGGCAAATAAAAAAACGGTTGTTTCCTGTTTTTAGGGAAAAACAACCGTCCGTAACGTTTAGTATCCGAGGCGCTTTGAGATCTTGGCGGCAATGCCGCAGACCGTCTCCGCGTACTCCTCTATTTTTTCCTTCGTCACCCGGTCCGTGGGGCCCGAAATTCCGATCGCCGCTTTGACTTCACCGCTGAAATCAAATATCGGCGCCGCAACGCATCTCATTCCCAGGGTGGTCTCCTCGTCGTCAACCGCATACCCGCGCTTTTTGTTTCTGTCCGCCTCTTTTATCAGCTCCCCTGCGTCAACAATCGTGTGCACCGTGTGCTTTTCCCTCGGCACCTCCAGAAGCATCCTTTTCTGCTCCTCTTCGCCGAAGGCCGCAAACATAGCTTTCCCGTGGGCCGTGCTGTGAATTTTCTCCTCGTCGCCAATCTGAAGTATGACGCCAAGGTACTGCGGGCTGCTGCAGCAGTCAATCAGATAAATCACGTCGTTTTTGAGTACCGAAAGTCCCGACGCCTCTCCCGTCAGCCTTGTCAGTTCCTCAAGGTAAGGATGCGCAATAGTCCTTATCTCGTAGGAATCAAGAACCCTCTCCCTGAACTTCAGCATCTTGAGCCCGAGAGCATATTTCCCGCCCTCGGCAATCTGCTCAACATACCCGTTCTCTTCAAGAGTTCTCAGCAGTCTGTAGGCGCTGCTCTTGTTAACGCCAAGCATCTTGCTCAGCTCCGTGACGCCAATGGTACCATGTTCATGTATTATGTCGAGGATCAGCAGTCCCCTTGACAATGAATTGATCGTCTGCACTTGTTTTTCCATCTCCGTGCCCTGCCTTTCAAAGGTTGAAAAAATGATAGCACATAACAACAAGTTCCGTCAAATAGATGAAATCCGGGGCTCTGCTCCCGTTTCCGTAATGGAGGATCAAAGCATTGATGCCGTGTCCGGCACACCTCGAAAAGACGGGACGGTCTTCCGGCCGCCCCGTCCAGCACTTAAAAAATGTTATTCTTCGGGAAATATAACAAATTCCACTTTGTCATTGAATTCCTCACCGTCTTTGCCATAGGAAACTGTCACTCCGCATTCGACAATTACCTTGTCATCACATAGCCCCAGAATGTAGGTATCAAAGGTGATACTCTTAATGTTTTTGCCGTGATATGCCGTTCTGACTGTTTTTTCAAGACTCTTCTCCAGCCTGATTTCATCTATCTCAGGTATCATTCCGTCAAGAACTTCTGAAGCAAATCTAACCAATCCAAGTATGTCTCCTTCAGGGTTGCTCCACAGTCTTACGTAGTCTGTTCTTATTTTTCCGCTGAATTTACTAAATTCAACATAGTACTCCTTTATAGCAAATCCCCCTGAAGAATCTTCCGTAAAAAAGCCTTCCCTCTTTTCTGAGGCTCCGCTGCTGTCATCTCCGTCTGTAACGTAGGTGCTGAAGAGAATGTCAAAATCGTCTATGGCAATATTGAAGATTCTCGCAACGGTTTGCTTCAACCAGCCTGCATACTCACTTTCCACAATTGGTTTTCCGTAAACAGCAATCGGATTATTCGTGCCCAAGTAATATAGTTTTCTGAGTTCGCCTCCGGTTGTGTATGCCGCCTCTAATCCTGTGGCATTTTTATAGTAATCCAATTCCAGATCCTTAAAGTTTGATTTTTCAGAATGAGCATAAGTAAAAACTTCCTCTATTCCCGGAACGGTCCTGTTCGTTCCTTCTAAACTCTCATCCACAGTTTCAGAATAAACATATCTGCATTTTTCGATTTTTGACATATCTGCCCCACCGTATGATTTTGTTCCCCGTTCATTCGCAAATACTTTGTAATAATTCCCGTTTCCGGCGTTTCCGGCACATCCTGACATGAGAATGACCAGCAGACATAGAGTTGCTAAAATTACGTGTTTTTTCATATTGATTATCTCCTTTCAAACCAATACTGCTTGCGCTATGATATTTCAAAACGCATCCGGAACTGGGGAACATCCTTAAAGGACTGGACGCTCTTCCGGCCGCCCCGTCCGGCACTTAGAATAATCATTCGTCAAGGAGCACCATAAACATTCTTTTCTCTCCCAACTCATCTCCATGTTTCATAAATCTAATTTCCATACCGCAGTTAACAACCGGCATATCGTTGTATAAACCTAAATCAAAACTTTCAAACTCGTACTTTATAATTTTCACACCTGAATAAATCTTCTTCATTTCTTTCACGATGCTCATTTCCAGCTTTGCTTCATCAATTTCAGGTATTTTTTCGTCCGGAATATCTGATGCAAATCTTGCAACGCCAATCACATCCCCTTCAGAGTTGGTCCACACCCTTACATAGTCAGTTCTAATTTTGCCGCTGTATTTAAAAAATTGGACATAGTATTCATCTACATAGCACCCTTCCGGAAGGTCCCCTGTAATCAAATCTTCTTCCCTTTCAAAGCCGAGGCTGTTCTCCGTTCTGTATCCTAGCAAAGTGCTAATCGAGATTTCAAAGTCGTCAACATTAAAGTTTAAGAACCTCTCAATAAGCTGTTTCATCCAGGTAATATAATCATCTTTATCGATTTTATCGATGGGTTTTCCATAGACGGCAATTGGAGTATTCTCATCTTTCCCGTGAATTTTTCTGAGTTCTCCTTCGGGTGTAAAAGCAATCTCTATTCCGTTATCGTTTTTGTAGCAGTCATATTCCATGTTCTTCTGATTCGATTTGTAAGAATGGCTATATTTAAATGACCCATCTGCGCAGATTACATTCTTTTCAGTCCCAACCAATTCATCATTAATGTATTCAGTAACCGTATCGCCACCGACCAGTACAGTGTAGTAGTTTTCACTGCAAGAACATCCTGTCACAAGCAGGACCAGCAGACATAAAGTTGCTAAAACTACGTGCTTTTTCATATCAAATATCTCCTTTTCAGTTGTTATAGATTCCTGTCATGATTTGTGATAAACTGCGTTTGCCCATTACATTTACACTTGTTTTTTTAAGCAAACATATCTTATCATTAAGGTGAGTCTTTTGGGTATTTTTTATGTCCATCAAAACGACATCTTTCTCCAACAATTATTTTACACAATCATGGGTTAATAATCAAACACTTTGAAACAAGTTCAAGAACAAATAAAAAAACTATGCCTGCGTGAAAACAACCGATTCCAATTGACACGGACCTCTGCCGTGAGATATCATTAGGAAGGATTAAAATTACCTTAAATAAATCAAAAAGGCCGCTTGACAGGGCCGTTTTCAGGTGTTAAAATTTAAATTAGCAACGCGTTGCATAATAAGCAACGCCAACAAGGAGACACAATATGAAATTAGGATTTTTAGCAAACGGTGAAATGCTTGGCTGGGATTACGACAAGCTCTGTGCCTTCATCCGCGAATCCGGATACGACTGCGTGGAACTGATCGACGACATTATCTTCGCGCCCGGTAAAACGGCCGAGGACAATGCAAAGCTCCTGGCGGCAGTTGAGAAAAACGGTCTTGAGATTTCGGAAGTTCTTCTCCAGCACGACTTTGTGATGCTCGATCCCGCAGCAAGACGCGCATCCATCGACACCGTTAAAGCCAATATCGAAAAAATCGCTGCCCTTGGCGTCAAAACCGCCAATCTGTTCACCGGCCCCGTTCCGTGGATGCCCGATCCGGTCGTTATCAACCGTCACGTTTCGGCGCAGCAGTCCTGGCAGTGGGTTTTTGAAGCTTTTGACGAGATAATTCCCGTGGCGGAGCGCTTTGGCGTGAGACTCGCTGTCGAAAACGTCTGGGGCATGCTCGTACATGATTTTTATACCAATCAGTACCTGCAGAGCAGATACACGTCGAAGAACCTTGGCGTCAACCTCGATCCTTCGCACGACGCGCTCTACGGAAACACCGACCCCGAGTTCCTGGTTAAAGGCTGGGGCAAAGACAAGATCTTCCACGTTCACATCAAGGACGCCGTAGGAATTGCCGAGATGGGAAAATTCACGTTCCCCGTTATCGGAGAAGGCGTCATCAACTTCAAGGCTTTCTTCAACGCACTTAAGGAAATCGGATACGACGGATGCGCGAGCGTTGAGTTTGAGTCCTGGACGTACCGCAACGTTATGTGGGAAGGACAGCACGCGCCTGCAGCTCCCGCAATGCGTAAGATTTTAAATAACTTCATTTGAAACCATCGACGACCGCTCAAAGGGGCGGCTTGAGTCCAAAATACAAATCTAAAAAGACGAGGGGATTGATATTATGATTAAACACAACATTATTATGGTTGGATGCGGCGCGATCGCATTCCGTTGGCTCGACCACATCACGAAGCGTGATGACTGCCGTATTATCGCACTTGTTGACAAGAATCCCGACAATGCGAAGAAGTACAGCGAGAGGTACAACCTCACCTGCCCCATCTACACTGACCTTGACGAAGCTCTTGCAAAAGAGAAAGGCGACCTTCTTATCGACCTCACGTTCGTCACCGTTCACCACCAGATCGTTACCAAGGCTCTCAAGGCCGGATACAATGTTTTCGGTGAGAAGCCAATGGCGTTCACGGTGGAACAGGTCAACGAGATTCTCAAAACCGTTGACGAAACCGGCAAGAAGTACTTCGTAATGCAGAACCGCCGTTTTATCGACAGAGTAGGCAAAATCAGAGAGCTTCTCAAATCCGGTCTTCTCGGCGCTCCCACCCTTCTTTCCGGTGAGATTTATGTAAACGCCGACATGGGCAGCATCAGAAACTCATTCAAATACCCCCAGCTTCAGGACAATAACATCCACAGCTTCGACATGGCCCGTTATCTCGTTGACGGCAAACCGAAGGCTGTAACGTATCACAGCTTCCGTCCGAAGGACTCAATGTACGACGGCGACTCGGCATGCGATGCTGTTTTTGAATTTGACAATGACGTAACTTACCTTTTCCGCGGCTACAACGGCGCTCAGGCATGCTGGAC
>DBWH01000027.1:64414-64825 GCA_002308595.1 Mageeibacillus sp. UBA1243
GGCGTTTTCAAGAAACCCGACGTGGTTCGCGACCAGCATGACGGCGCTCTCGAAGATCTCTTTGACGCTCTCGACACGGGACGCACCCCGGGCACCGACTGCAAGGACAATGTCTACAGCATCGCTATGGTATTGGCGAGTATCAAGAGTATAGAAGAAAAGAGAAGGGTTGAAATCGAAGTTAACGACACCTATCCTTATCTTGTATTGAAATAAAGAGGTAAGCCATGAAAAGAACAGGCGGAGAAGTAGTAGTTGAAAAACTTGTCCGGGAAGAGGTTCCGTATATTATCGGTATCCCCGGTCACGGCGTATTGGGACTGTTTGACGCGATACGCAAAGCCGACGCGGACGGCAAAATCCGTTATTTACAGGTAAAGCATGAGCAGGCTGCCACGGCAATGGCTGACG
>DBWH01000027.1:64872-65024 GCA_002308595.1 Mageeibacillus sp. UBA1243
CCCGGCACGCTGAATCTTTCCATCGGTCTCGGAACTGCATTCGTTGATTCGACACCTTTCCTTGCGCTCTGCGGCGACACACACACCAACATGTACGGCGTCGGCGTGCTCCAGGAAGTGGAGAGATACCACGACAGCAACATTCAGAGAGC
>DBWH01000030.1:0-20097 GCA_002308595.1 Mageeibacillus sp. UBA1243
ATACCGATCTCCGCGCCGAAGCCGAACTGGAATCCGTCGGTAAACCTTGTCGAGCAGTTCACGTAAACGCAAGCCGCGTCAACCTGTTTTTTGAACTTCTCAGCATTCTCAAGGCTCTCGGTCACAATTGCCTCAGAGTGACCCGTTCCGTAGCGGTTGATATGCTCAATCGCCTCGTCAACGTCCTTCACAACCTTGACGGCAAGGATCAGATCGTTGTACTCGGTCTCATAGTCAAGCTCTTGTGCCTCTTCAACATCTTTTTTGCCTACAATTGCGATAGTTTTAGGGCAGCAGCGAAGTGTCACGCCCTTCTCTCTCATCGCATCGCACACAACCGGCAGGAACGTAGGAGCGGCCTTTTCCGAAACGAGCAGCGTCTCCATTGAGTTGCACACCGAAGGCCTCTGGACCTTGGCGTTAAGAGCGATATTGAGCGCTTTTTCCATGTCATAGCTGTCGTCAATGAACGTGTGGCAGTTGCCCTCGCCCGTCCTGATGACAGGAATTTTTGAATTGGCGGTAACGTTGTTTATAAGGCCTTTTCCGCCTCTCGGGATGAGCACGTCAACGTACTTCGTCATATCGAAAAGCTCGCTCACAAGTTCCCTCTCGGTGCGCTCGATAAGTATCACGGTATCCTCGGGAAGCCCTACCTCGGAAAGCGCCTCACGGATGCAGTTTGCAATCGCAGTATTTGAATTCACGGCTTCCTTGCCGCCCCTCAGAATGACCGCATTGCCGGATTTGAGCGTGAGCGCAGAGCAGTCGCACGTTACGTTCGGTCTTGCCTCAAAGATGACGCCAATGACGCCGAGAGGCACCCTCTTCTTCACAATCTCCATGCCGTTAGGTCTCACGGTGCCCCAGAGCACCTCTCCTACGGGATCCGGCAGCGCCGCGACCTGTCTCATGCCCTCGGCCATATCTTTGATTCTGGCCTCGGTCAGTCTCAGCCTGTCCACCATCTGCGGTCTTACACCGGTTTCGGCGGCTTTGCTGACGTCAACCGCATTGGCGTCTAAGATATACGAAGCCTTGGCAATAAGCTTGTCGGCAGCTTTCATCAAAGCCGCGTCTTTTACCGCGCTCGAAGCGCAGGCAATTGCAACGGATGCCTTCTTGGCCCTTTTGCAGATGCCTTCAATATACTGTCTGCCCTCGTTTGCTGCGGCAGCATTTTCTTTCTGATCAGTCATCTTTATCACCGTCATTTCTTTTCGGGGACGAACACAGTCCCTATCTCTTTGCCGTCAAGTATATCGTATACGATTTCGGGTTTCTCACCGTTGGCGATTACCGCCCAGATTCCCGAAGCCGCCGCGAGTCTTGATGCGTGGACCTTGGTGAGCATTCCGCCGGTTCCGAGAGCCGTTCCGCTTCCGCCTGCGTTTTTCTCGATTTTTTCCGAAAGATCCGTAATCGTGTGAAGCAGTATCGCGTCGTCGTACTCCTGCGGGTTCTTGTCGTAATAACCGTCGATATCCGAGAGTATCACAAGAAGATCAGCTTTCGTGAGCTGGGCAACTATAAACGAAAGATAGTCGTTGTCGCCGTACTTGATCTCGTCGACCGCCACGGTGTCGTTCTCGTTTACAATCGGTACAACACCCATCGAGAGAAGCTCGTTAAAAGTGTTGATCGCATTCTGCCTTGACTCCTCGCCGTCCGTAACGTTCTTGGTGAGAAGCACCTGCGCCACGGTCTGCGAAAACTCCGAGAAAAATCTCTCGTAAATATTCATGAGCATGAGCTGGCCGACAGCCGCCACAGCCTGTTTTCCGGAGAGCGTCGACGGTCTTCCCGGCAGCTTCAGCTTGTCAACGCCGATGCCTATCGCGCCCGAAGTCACGAGCACAACTTCCTTGCCCCTGTTCATCAGATCGCAGATGACCCTTGTGAGGTGTCCGATTCTGTTGAGGTTTACGTGTCCGTTGTCATAAGTAAGGCTTGTTGTGCCTATCTTGATAACTATTCTTTTCGCCTTGGAGATATCGCTTCTGTTTAAAATACCGTCCATTTCCTCCCGGCTTCCTTTCTTTCATCATTTCACATTCAAGAACCGGTGATTTCCCGCAATTGTGCGTAAAAATCACTGTCTTTTAAGCACCGTCGAATTCACAAGCCAGTCCGCAAATCCCTGTGCGATAAGTTCCTGGTATGAATCGGTCGCGAGCTTGTTGTCCTCTTCTTCGTTTGACATGAATCCGCACTCGATTATGATTGACGGCGCCGTCGACCAGTTGAGTCCCGTATAAGAATCCGAGCTGTTGACGCGTCTTCTGACCGCATTCGTAGCGTTTACAAGGTACGTCAGCATCTCCTCCGCGAGCAACCGCTCGTAATCGCCAAGGGCTTTATACTCTGCCGTTCCGTCGCCCGTGCCTCTGATCCAAGCCTCGATACCTGACGTTGACGGGTTGTCGGCTCCGTTACAGTGAATTCTAAGCACAACGTCGCAGTTTGCGTCATTGCCGATTTGGGCTCTGTCTATGTTTGAAAGGTTAACGTTGTGGTCCTCTCTTGTCATGACTACTGTCGCACCGAGAGCCTCAAGTTTTGCCTTCATTTTGAGCGAAATCTGAAGCGTGACGATGTATTCCGGCATGTTTGTGAACTTGCCGGCTGTTCCCGATGAAGTTTTGGTCTTCATCGTCTCGTTGTTGTATGAAGGATTCTTATCCTTTCCCCACGGGGCGCAAGGTTCTTTGTCCGTATTGGCTTTTCCCTGGTGACCCGGGTCAATTCCTATAATAAGTCCCGCAAGAGCAAGGCTCTGCGTAGGTTCCGGTTCGGGAGTCGGTGTGACTGTTTCGCCGCCTTCGGGAGTCGCGCTCTCATCGGGCGCCGCCGTTGCCGTAGCCTCTGCCGGAGTGTCGGGAGAAGACCTTCTCGGGGCCATTATGACCTTGTCAACAAGTATGAGCATCCCGAGGAAAACAGCGATTGCAAGAAGCACCGCAAGTATAATAATCATTGCTTTTTTTGTCATAAGTAAAACCTCCGTAACGCCGCGGGGCCGATCATGCCCTGCCGCTCAAATATTCTTTTCCGAAATGAACTGTTCCAGAGTCCTGAGAGAGTTCTCGGCAACAAGTCTTTTTTTCGCGGCCTTGTCGCGCGTTTTTACATTGGCGGCAGTCGACGAATCAACTATCCCGAAATTCGCTCCCATTGGCTGAAAATCTTTTCCGCCGTAGTTTGCCGCATAATTTGCAAGCGCTCCGATAACCGTCGAAACGGGGAAAATCGCGGGCTCCTCGCCAAGGACCTCCCTCGCGCAGTTAATGCCTGCAACGATACCCGAAGAAGCCGATTCCATGTACCCCTCAACGCCCGTAATCTGGCCTGCGAAGTAGATTGCCGTTTTTTTCGATTCTGTGAGCCTGTAGGCCGCGTTTAAGATGCCGGGAGACTTGATATACGTGTTCCTGTGCATCACGCCGTATCTTGCGTATTCCGCGTTCTCAAGGCCCGGAATCATTCCGAACACGCGCCTCTGCTCAGGGAACTTGAGCCTCGTTTGGAAGCCGACAATGTTAAACAGCGTTCCGTCCTTATCGTCCTGTCGGAGCTGCACTACCGCGTACGGCCTTGTCCCGTCCGGATTCTGAAGCCCCACAGGTTTCAGCGGGCCGAATTTCAGCGTGTCGCGCCCTCTTTTAGCCATCTCCTCGACGGGCATGCACCCCTCGTAAAGATGTATCGAATCAAACTCCTCAACCTCGGCAGTCTCTGCGCTCACGAGCGCATCGTAGAAAGCGTAATACTCGTCCTTTGTCATCGGACAGTTTATGTAGTCCGCCGTGCCCTTCCCGTACCTTGCCGCCTTGAACGTTTTTTCGGTGTCCACAGACTCTGCATATACGATCGGCGCCGCCGCGTCAAAGAATTTCAGACCTTCTTTACCTGTGATACCGCCAATGTCACCCGCAAGACTTTCGGAAGTCAGCGGCCCCGTCGCGATGATCACTGCGTCGCAGGGAGGAAGCTCAGAGATGCTCTTAACCTCTTCTCTTATGACTTTTATGTTTTCGATCGACTCGATTTTTTCGGTGATGAGCTTTGAAAAAGTGTCCCTGTCAACGGCAAGCGCCTGACCCGCGGGAACCTTCGACATAAGAGCCGCTTCTACGCACACCGAGCCCAAAACACGCATTTCTTCCTTAAGAAGCCCCGAAGCGTTCTCGATGCTCATCGCCTTCAGCGAATTTGAGCACACAAGCTCCGCGAACCCCGGATTGCTGTGAGCGGGCGAGTACCTGCCCGGTTTCATCTCATACAGATTGACGGCAACGCCTCTCTCTGCAAGCTTGACCGCAGCCTCGCACCCGGCAAGCCCTGCGCCTATAACACAGACTTCAGCCATTTTCAGCGCTCTCCCCGCCGCCCTTTTTCTCGGCTGACGGCACGTATCCGCAATCCTGATTGCTGCAGGCTATAAAACGTCTTCCGTTGCGGCTCTTCTTATACACAAGGTATTTGCCGCACTTCGGGCAGTTTTTGCCTGTCGGCTCGTAAGCCGAAGCAAATTTGCACTCCGGGTAGCCGGAGCAGGATATGAACTGTCTGCCTTTCGCGGAATTCTTGTAAACAAGCGGCTTTCCGCACTCCGGGCAAGCCTTTCCGACTTCCTTGGCGATAGGAATTATGTTCTTGCACGCCGGGTAGCCCGAGCATCCCAGGAACTCGCCAAACTTGCTCTTGCGGTAAACCATCGGCTTTCCGCATATATCGCAAACCTTGTCGCTCGTCTTTACGGGCTGTTTGACCTTCTCAATCTTCTTGTCTGCCTCTTCCAGTTCCTTCGAAAATGGTCCGTAGAAATCGGCAAGCACCTTCTGCCAGTCGTTTTCGCCCGCCGCGATCGAGTCGAGGCTGTCCTCCATCCCGGCCGTGAACTTGACGTCAACAATCTCCGGGAAAGCCTTTTTCATTATGCCGGTGACTATGATTCCGACCTCAGTCGGGTAAAGAGTCTTCTTTTCGACCCTCACGTACTCTCTGCTGACAATCGTCGAAATGATCGTGGCGTACGTGCTCGGCCTTCCGATTCCCAGGTCCTCAAGAGCTTTTACGAGAGATCCCTCGTTATACCTTGGCGGCGGCTGTGTGAAGTGCTGCTCGGGTTTTACTATCTCGGGCATTGCCTTCTCACCAGTTTCAAGAGCCGGGATTTTGGGCGAAGCATTGCCCTCGCTGTCCTTTTCCTCTCCGGAGTCGTATTCGGCGCCGAAGCCTTTAAACTTCACAACCGAACCCGAAGCCTTGAACGTGTTGTCGTCACAGTCGAGAGTCACAACTGTCTGCGAGAGAACCATGTCTGCCATCTGCGAGGCGATGAACCTGTCAAAGATGAGCTTGTAGAGCTTGTAAAGTTCCGGTTTGAGAGACGGCTTCAGCATCTCGGGAGTCATCTCGATGTGTGCCGGGCGGATTGCCTCGTGTGCGTCCTGCGCGCTGCTCTTGTTCTTGTAATATCTCTTCTTGGCGGGCAGGTACTTCGGTCCGAACTTGCTCTGGATGTAATTCCTTGCCGCGTCTATTGCGCTCTCAGACACGCGTACGGAGTCCGTTCTGATATAGGTGATAAGACCCGTAAGTCCTGCTCCCTCGATGTTTACGCCCTCATAGAGCGCCTGTGCAAGCTGCATGGTCTTGCTCGGAGCATAGCCAAGCTTATGCGCGCAGTCCTGCTGGAGCGTACTTGTCGTAAACGCCGGATACGGAGACTGTTTCTTCTCGGTCTTTTTTACGTCCGTAACAGTGAAAAGTCTGTCCTTGACGGATTTCTCAATCTCGCGCGCCTCAGCCTCAGTCTTAAGATCTACTTTTTTGCCTTTTTTTCCGTAAAAAGCGGCTTTGAAGGAAGCTTCTCTGTTGTTCTCCGGGTGAAGTATCGCGTCAACCGTCCAATACTCCTTCGGAACAAACTTCTCGATTTCCTCTTCCCTGTCGCAGATGAGCCTTGTCGCAACCGACTGAACCCTTCCGGCACTCAGGTTGTTCTTAAACTTCTTCCAGAGGATAGGGCTTATCTGGTAGCCGACCAGTCTGTCGAGCACGCGCCTCGCCTGATACGAATCGACAAGCTGCTTGTCAATCTTTCTCGGCGCCGCCATTCCTTCCGTTATACCTTTTTCTGTAATCTCGTTAAACGTTACTCTGTAAACGGGCGTGTCCGTAAGCTTGAGCACGTATTCAAGATGCCATGCAATTGCCTCTCCTTCGCGGTCAGGGTCCGATGCAAGGTAAACTGCGTCAGCTTCCTTGGCGAGATTCTTCAGACTGTTTATAACAGTGATCTTGTCGCGCAGGTTCACGTATACGGGTTCAAACGAATCCTTGTTGATTTTTACACCGAGCATTGTTCCCGGCAGGTCCCTTACGTGGCCCTTTGACGCAACTACTTTGTAATCACTTCCGAGAATTCTTCCGACTGTAACCGCCTTTGTAGGCGACTCCAAGATAACTAATTTCATCAACTGAGTCTTCCTTCCGTGAAGGACACCGCCAATGCAGCGAGCCTTCATTTTGCGCACTGCCGTGCACAATCCTAAATATATAAATAAAAATACTTCTCTTGTCAAGCGAAATTAGTTCTCATTTAGCGCAAAATTTACCTCCGATGTCCTTTTTGACAAAACCGAATATCTCAAGAGCCGACAGCGCCCGCTTGATTTCCTGGCTTTTTATGCCCGTCTCAAAAGCAATCTCATCCTCGTCCGCCTCCCTGTTCTTTCTGATAAACGAAAGCACCTTCAGCTGATTCTGATCAAGCGCCTCCGGCATCAGATACGGTTCGTTTTTCCTCTCTTCGGGTTCAAAACCAAGCGCAAGAAGTATATCCGCATGACTTGTCACACACATCGCGCCGTCCTTTATCATGTCGTTGCACCCCGCCCCTTCGACAGAGTCAATTCTGTGCGGCATTACAAGAAGGTCCCGCCCCGCATTCAGGGCGCAGTTGGCTGTGATTTGTGCGCCGGAAGAAGCACCCGCCTCCGCCACGAAAGTCGCCTCTGCGATACCCGCAATGATTCTGTTCCTCGCGGGAAAATAGTTCTTAAGCGGCTGTGTCCCCGGTATCTGCTCGCTTATTATAACACCGGCTTCTTTAATTTTGTTGTAAAGCCCCCTGTTTTCCTCAGGGTAAACAACGTCTGTTCCGGATGCGAGCACGGCAGCTGTAAACATACCGGCATCAAGCGCAGCCCTGTGCGCCGCAGCGTCAATACCGCGCGCCATACCGCTGACAATGCATATATTCTTCCCTTTCAGCCCAGTCACAAGCTTTGAGCACATTTCTCGCCCGTAATAGGTGCATTTTCTCGACCCGACCACGGCAAGCCTCGACTTTGACCTGTTGATTTTCCCTATATTTCCCTCGTAAAAGAGAATTGCCGGGCTCACCTGCGTTTCCCTCAAAAGCTCCGGGTAGTCCTCGTCGTCCCTGCAGACCACGCCAATGCCACTCTCCGAAACCTTCTTCATGACCCAAAGCGATACCTTCATGATTTCTTTCGGGTCACACTTTTCAAGGTTCTTTTCGCTTATGAAAGATGTGTAGTCAATCTCGTCCTTCACCGCGGCGTTCCACACGCCCTCCGCGCCGCCGAATTTTGCTTTAAGATCCTCCTGTGTGAACTCATTGCCCCTCGTTATGCGGTTCAGCCAGTAATATGCCGCATACCTGTTTACGTCAATCATGACAGACCACCCCCTGAAGCATTTTCGGGGCCTCTGTACGAAAGGCTCTCCAGAATGTCATCCTGCGAGATTGAATCCCTGCCGTCAAGGTCGGCTATCGTCCTTGCCACCTTTACTATCTTCTCATACGACCTCACGCTGAAGCCCATGCTGTCGGCCGCCTTTTCAAGTATCTTTCGCGACGGGGCCGTGAGGGAGCATGCCTTGACGTAACTCACGTTGTCGATGTCTCCGTTTGCCGAAAATCGCTCGCCTGCATACCGCTCGCGCTGAATCTCCCTTGCCTTTATAACGCGCTCGCGTATTACGCTTGACGGCTCGTCCCTTTCTGCCCCTATCTTGTCGCCGCTGACGCTGCGCATAACAATTTTAATATCAATCCTGTCAAGGAGCGCTCCCGATATCCGTGAGGCATACTTGGCGACTTCCCCGGGTTTACACGTGCATCTGCCGGATCCCTCGTATAAGTTTCCGCACGCGCACGGGTTTGCCGCGCCTATAAATATGAAATCTGCGGGCAGCACCTCGCGCGTGCCGTAGTTGTTTACAAAAACCTTTTTGTCCTCAAGCGGCTGTCTCAGCGTCTCAACAACGCTCTTCGGCGTCTCCGAAAGCTCGTCGAAGAATATAACCCCGCAGTGTGCGAGCGAGACCTCGCCGATTTCTACAGGCCTTCCGCCTCCGAGCAGAGCCGACTTGGTTATCCCGTGGTGAATCGTTCTGAAAGGCCTTGCCATCCTGTTTTCCGCAAAACCGGGGAGCCCGCAGCTGCTGTAAACCTGCATGACCTCAAAAAACTCTTCGTAACTAAGGTCCGGAAGAATTCCGGCGAAGCATTTTGCAAGCAAAGTTTTTCCGCACCCGGGACTGCCTGTCATAAGCACGTTGTGCTTTCCCGCAGCCGCAATCTCAAGCGCCCTCTTGGCGCCCTTCTGCCCGTAAACGTCGGCAAAATCGTAATGCGTAAGATCCTCGTTCCCGCCGAATCCGTCAGCCCTTGACGATAAGCCCCCGTCCTTCCCGAACGCTTCCTTCTTCCTCGCGCATGCTTCCCGAAACTCCCCCCCTTTAAGCTCCATCGCGTCAATCGCATCCTTCAAATCACCAACAGGATAAACATTAACCCCGGGACACATACACGCCTCCTCATAGTTGCCCTCAGGCACTATGAAGTCCGTTATACCCTCACTTCTGCCGCACGCGACAGCAGGAAGCACGCCCTTCACAGGCACTACGCTCCCGTCAAGTGACAGCTCGCCGATGACGCCAATGTGTTCATACGCTCCCGGAGAATCACTCCTCGCCTTCAAAAGCCCCGCCGCAAGCGGCAGATCAAAACCCGTTCCTGTTTTCCTTACATCCGCAGGCGCAAGATTCTGAGTTACATGCCCGAGAGGCAGCTGAAAACCCCGGTTTGCAACAGCAGACTTAATCCTCTTGCGCGACTCTCTTACCGTCTCGCTCCCGAGCCCCACAATTTCAAAATACGGTATGCCCTTGGCGATGTCAGTCTCGACTGTGACGCGAAAAGACCTTGTTCCCGACAATCCGAACGTTGTGATCTTCGAAACCATATTAGGCTAACCTCCGCTACGTGATTTGGCGCTGCGTGGAATCGATGAAGTGATGAAATTTTAGTACGAAAAACCGGGCTTGTCAACAGCTCGGAAAGACTAAAATATTTCCGAAAAATAGGAAATATTTCACACTTTATTTTTGAGCATTTAAGCTATTACGTTAAGACGTTTAGGCTAAACGGACGGGCTTGGCGGCAGGCTTGAAATAGTCTTAAAAAGTGTGCCGGAAAAGGCTCTTGAAGAACAAAATAGCGGGCGTTTTCAGCCCGCGGTTTGGTGTATCGGCGGCAGTCGGCCGTGCGATTTAATGCTTTGTGACCAGTTCAAGCTCGATGTTGAAGAAGGCGTTTCCGAGGCGGTCGGGAGTGAGTTTATTGGCGGGTACGGTGATTTCTTCGCCGCCGGCAAAAACTAACCTGAGCGTTTTTTCGGAGGAAAAACTGAAGGATTGTTCGGGAAGGAAAGGCCAGGCAACGATGCCGCTCTTCCTGATGTTTTCCTTGATTGCCCTCACGGTTTCGGCGTCGACGGGCTTTTCGCTCTCGTAGACCTTGGGGTCGCCGTAGCAGGCCTGCTTTTTGTTTAAAGCTGTGCCGTCGGGGTTTACCGTCAGGCAGGCCCTGGTGAAGATACCTTCCTTGCGGGTCTCCTCAAACTCAATACGTTTTAACGTTTCAACGTCAGGGAGCGCGGCGCGAGGTTTTTTCAGAAGCTTTTTGAAAAGGCGGTCGATTGCCTTGGCGGTGTTGAGAGAAAAGACGGGAGACTGGTTGTCGGAAAAAGAGATGGTCTCGCCGCTTGCGTACATGATTCTGACGCTGCCGCCAAAATTTTCCGGAAGCCCGTGCGTCTTCGAAAAATGACCGTTATCGGCAATGAAATTCTGCTCGACAGTAAGGGCATCGAGCGCGGCGGAGGCGTTTTCCTTTATGAAAGCCCAATCGGATTTCGTGTCACGCGGGTGGAAGTCATTGGCGTATTCGTAATAGACAAAGGTTCCGCGGTCGGACGGGGCGGCATATGCGGACACAAACGTAAGGTCGCTGTCGTCCGAGACAAAGCCGAGCGCAGACTCAGCGGTGAAAAGTACTATGTCGTGCGAAGAAATCTCCTTAGGCGCCTTCCGGTCGAGAGTTTCAGTTCTCCCGCCGCACTCGCCGTCGCGGGGTTCTCTGATCACAACCGTATCCGAATCGATTCCTTTACTGCAGAAGTTTTGCAAAGCAAGTCCCCCTTCCGTTAAACCGCCGAAGCAATCGGCATTTAAATTATTTTCTTCCTGTGGAGCCGAATCCGCCCTCTCCGCGAACGGTCTCCGCAAGGCTGTCGGTCTCTTCAAAAATTCCCTTTATATAGGGCATAAATATGATTTGGGCAATGCGCTCGCCGGGCAGTATCTCGCGCTCCTCGCAGCCGTGGTTGTGCATCATCACGGTGATTTCGCCGCGGTAGTCGCTGTCGATAACGCCCACCTTGTTTGCAGGGGCAAGGTCTCTTTTTGACGCAAGGCCCGAGCGCCCGAACACAAGCCCCGTGAGGCCCGTCGGAATTTCAAGCGCGATGCCCGTCCCTATCGCCAAGGTCTCTCCCGGCTTTATCCTAACAGGCTCATCGACGGCTGCGACAAGGTCCGCCCCGGCCGAAAAATCCGTCCCGTAGACGGGTACAGCGGCGGATGCGCGAAGTTTTTTGAGTTTTATTTTGGCGGTTTTAATCTGATCTTTATTATCCATTTTTTGATTACGTTTCAGCTTACTGTTTCAGTCTTCGGGTTTGGTCTCAAGCTTAAGCGGGAAATCGCCGAGGTGCTTCAGCTTAAACCCGTTGGCCTTGTACTCTTCATAGTTAAACGCTTCGAGCTCGTCAATCGCGAGTTTGTGGAACTCGTAGAAATTCTTCCACCACTCGTAGCCCGAGCCGAGGGAGGCGCCGAGGTATGCATCGGCAATGTCGCAGCCCATCTGCGGGGCAACGTAAAAAGCACCCATCGCGAGGACGTTGACGCCGTTGCCGGTAATCGCCCTCAAGGCCGCCGGGACGCTCTCTACAACGCCTGCGTGAACGTGAGGACACTTGCTTGCCGCGATGTGGATACCCATGCCCGTGCCGCAGAAAACGAGAGCACGCTCAAATTCGCCCTCCGAGATCATACTTCCGACTCTGAGGCCTATGCGATGAAACATGAGATCCGTGTCCCTGTCCGGGTCGCTTTCCTCAACAACACCGACGTCCGTAATCTTCCAGCCTTTTTTGCGAAGAGGCGCGCACACAGCCTCTTTCAGCGGATAGCCCGCAAAATCGGCGCCGACAACGAGATACTTATCCTTGACAGTCTTCATCGCCAATGAACCTCCTTCGTTTCATGCTGAAATTATACAAAAATCCGCCCCTCTTGTAAAACGGTAAAAAAACAGTGTCGGTGTCAAGTTTCGACGGAGAAGTGACATTTTTTCTTGGCTTGTCACTCTCTGAAAGATCTTCCAATAATCCCTTCATAACCCTTGTGAGGAAATACGCTTAATGAATTGTTGCACTCCTCCGCTGACATCAATTATGGTGTCAGGGACATTCTTACAATACTTCTCTTTAAACCATTTCTCAATTTCCTCCTCTGCTTCCGTAAAGTATTTTTCATACTTCTCATATCCGGTTTCCTTTCTTTTTTTGAGCACGTTGAGCTCCTGCTTTTTACTCGCAATGCTTGTGTTAATATCTTCTCTCGTAACTTTGAATCCATTGGCTCTGTACGCGCGAAGCATTGCCATTACATCAAGCCCCCGCTCCGACCAGGCACACGGAGTCCTACTTAATCTTTCTGACAATACATGACTCACCATTGGTTCCGTGCAGCTTCCACACACGTTTAGAACCTTACGGTTCACTATGCCTGTCCATTGTGCCATAAAGAAGCTAAGCTGCTCGATTAGCTTGCTTTTTTGCCTTTTGTTGATTCTCTGTATTAATGGAGCTTTGACAAATGTGTTGTAAAAGCTATTCTTGTCATTGTGGTTTATACAGTCATATAACTTGGAAATGGTCTCGGTTTCAAAAAACGAAGCCAGTTCCTTAAATCTCTTTGTAATGTGAAATTCATCCATTACAAAGGTGGCATTTGGAAACACATTCTTGTACTCACGAATCCAACTTCCTCCGTCAGCATGTACATATATGTCCGCTTTTGAAAGATCATATTTCCTGTCTGCAACGGCATACAACTGATTGAAAGTCACTTTTGGCTTTTGCTTGTATGCAGCTATATATAGAGGATTCTTGACCTTGTGCCTTTTAGGGTTTGATTTATCTATGCCTTCGGACATTACAATCATGGGAACCATAACGCTTTTCTTTCCGTTATTGCCATGAACATTGACATGATCTTCGTCTGCAAAGAAATGCAACTCCTTCACAGGCGTTCTGGTCAACGGAACATCTGCAACCACTTCTTTGAGAGAATGCGTCCTGTTTTTGAGCGTTTGTCTGCTCATGTTTACACCAACTCTATCAATAGCCTTTTGATAAGACATCTCAGCTGCGTAGTTCACAGCTTCCGCTGCAACACATTTTGAAATCCTCTCTCTGGAATCAATCTTCATAACTTTATCCAGCAGAAAAACATACCCTCCGTCCTTGCTTCGGTAATGTGTACGTGTAAAGTTGATATCTCCTACAGCCGTTGTGTATGTTCTGGGAATATCATTTTCTTTGACGAGATAGCCGTCTTTTTTTCTTTCGGCTGAATCCTTGATCAGCGTGTCAACTTTAATCATAAACTGACCAAGTTGCTCTGCAAGAACCGGCATGACGGCATTGCGGAGATTTAAAGCCATATCATCTAAACTACCGACTTTACACGGAACTCTGACACTAATGTCGAAAAAAACCGTTGACTCTAAATCAGCGTTTTCGCTGTTTTGTTCTGATGAAATTTGTGATAAAATGTGCCTGTCCATAGGGTTCGCCTCCTTGAAGTTTTTTAGGCACATTAAGCATATCATAAAGGCGGATTCTATGGATATCTTTTTTTGCCGTCAATCAACCTTACTGCCAAAAATCTCCGTCATAATTTTACACTATCAAAAACAGTTACAGCGCCTCTTCCGGCAAACTGTAACTGTCTTCCTTTACTTAATACTAAATGTCAAACACCCGTTAAGCTTTTCTTCACGGAGCGGCGGTCTCTAAAGGCTCAGCCGTAACGTCGGGAGCCGGAGTCTCTGTCTCAGGCGAGGGAGTCTTGTTCTTTTCAGCTTCTGCTGCCGCTTTTGCCGCCTCTTCCTCTGCTTTTTCGGCCTTTACAACAGACTTGTAAGTGTTAACGTCGATCCAGAAAACTGGGCGGACGGTGTTGTTTACAACCTGGGTGTAAGTTCCGTCGTTGCTGATGAAGCCGTTGACGTCAACGTAAGCCACGAGCGAAGCCGAACTGCCCGGAGTTCTTAAGAGCCACCAACAGAGAGGTGTTTTTGCGGACGAACTGAGCGCGCCTTTTGCGGTTGCGTAATCTGTGGGGGACGCCTTTCTCTCACTTGGTTCAAGGTATCTGACCGCCTCATCGATGCTGAGGATGAATATCTTGTCAGTGGTCTCGTTTCCGGCGCTTGTCTTGTGCTTCGGGTTCTCGTCTGCGGAAACGGTTGTTGTGAGAACTGCCTTGGCCTGTCTCTCGTCAAATGCCTCGCTGAGGAAAGTCTCGTTGAGCCACTTTCTTGCGGTAGAAGTCTCCCAGGTCGTGTCTCCGCCCTTTTCGTTATACTGAACAACGTCAAGTCCCGCAACACTCATAACAAGAGCTTTTTCGTCTTCCCTGTCGAGTACGATCCAACTGATCTTTTCAACGGTTTCGGGGTTGTTATCCTGCTCGTATGTGCCGAATTCAAACACGTCTCCGATGTCAAGAAGACCTGTATTTGTCTTTTTAACAATTTTGCCCGGGGTGGAGCTGTTTACGCATGCAGTAGCCGCGGCAGCAACCATCAAGACTGCAAGCAGCAATGTCGCCATCTTAAGAAAAAAAGATTTAGCGTTTTTCATTTTAATCTCCGTTTCTCATATTATTCAGACAGCCGAAGCATATCTTCGCTAACGGTTTCCAAATTTCATTTTATCAGATAACGCATGCCTTTTCAACTAAATCATTTTCATGGTTTTTAAAGAAAACGCGCGCATTTATACCGCCAAGGGCACCCCAGTCCCANNATTATACAAAATGCAAATTTTGTATAATTAAGGGAAGGGCCGGAGGTCGATTATTTCGTTTTTTTTAAAAAACCTGTTTTACATCGAAAAACCGGAGGCCGTTTCCGACCTCCGTTCTTCATTGCTGTTAAATACCCGATTTAACTTTTGCACTCTTACCGACTCTGTCTCTGAGGTAATAAAGTTTCGCTCTGCGAATCTTACCGTGTCTGACAACGGTGATACCTGCGATCTTAGGCGAATGTACCGGGAAAACTCTCTCAACGCCAACGCCGTAGGAGATTTTACGGACTGTGAAAGTCTCACAGAGACCTTCTCCGCGCATACCTATAACGGTACCTTCGAAAACCTGGATTCTCTCGCGGCTGCCTTCAATAACCTTAAACTGAACTTTAACGAAATCACCGATTCTGATCTTCGTTGTATCCGCCTTCAGGTAGTCAGCCTCAACTGCTTTAATGATATCCATACAATTCACTCCTCTCCTCGTAGACGTTCGTGCAATGAATGGCAGAGGACCGTCCTTATAAGCTGCCGGCGCAACGGGAATGCGTTTTTAAGCGGCAGCCTTGCGATTATACCAAAACGGAAAATGCGTGTCAACGGGAATTTTTCGGTTTTTTCAATGATTTTTAGGGGTATTTTCATTGTAAATCAAGCTTAAATATTATACAATTTCAGGTGCCGTAATCTGCAACATTGAACTTCAGACAAACACGTTTTGGAACAGAAACGGCAGGATTGGAATTTTTGATATGGCTGAGAAAGTTAAGAAAGAAAAAAAAGAGAAGAAGCAGAACGGTGAGGTCTGCAAAACGAGAGTGTGTTCCGTTGGCGGTGAGGCGCTGATGGAAGGCATCATGATGCGCTGCCCTTCGGGTTATGCGCAGGTCGTAAGAGCCCCTGACGGACAGCTCGTGATTGAGACGAAGCGTCAGCCGCAGTTTGGCGCGGGAAACAAGTTCCTTAGCCTGCCCCTTGTGAGAGGGACGATAAGGCTTGCCGATTCGCTCATTGTCGGCACGAAGGCGCTTTTCAACTCGGCGGAGATAACGGCTTCGGGAGACGATCCGAACTACAAACCGTCGAAGTTTGACCTCTGGGTTGAGAAAAAACTTGGCGACAAGGCGATGGGCGTTGTGATGACTCTTTCACTCGTGGTTGCCCTTGTCGTTGCGATAGGTCTTTTCTTCTTCCTTCCGAGAGCCATTGTCGAGTGGGGAATCGAGAGAATCCCCGGAGTTCACCTCCCCTGGCTTGTCGGTAACATACTTGAGGGCATCATCCGAATGATGATCTTCATCGGGTACCTTGCACTCATTTCGGTGATGAAAGACGTCCGCCGCGTGTTCATGTACCACGGCGCCGAGCATAAAACGATTTTCTGCTACGAAAAATACGAGGAACTGACGGTCGAGAACGTAAGAAAGCAGTCAAAGCACCATCCGAGGTGCGGCACGGCGTTCCTGTTCGTCGTCATGATTATCAGCATCCTTGTCCATTCGGTGATTCCGGACCTCGGAAACGTCTGGCTGAATATCCTCGTCAGGATTCTTTCGCTTCCGGTCGTTGCAGGCATCGCATACGAGTTTAACCGCTACGCGGGCTCGCACGAGAACAAATTTGTCAGAGTTCTCAGGGCTCCCGGCCTGCTCATGCAGAGATTTACCACAAAAGAGCCTGACGACAGCATGATTGAAGTCGCTATCGTGGCGCTCAAGGAAGCTCTGAAGCTTGATGAGATGCCCGACTATTCCGCAAAAACTCCTGAGATTGCGGACAAAGCCGCCGATGAAACCGCGGGTGAAACTGCGGGTGAAACCGCCAATGAGCCTTCCTCAAACGAAGGCGGCGCTCCTGCTGAAGAAAGTGCGGATGACATTGGCGATGCCGGAGAAGCTGTGCCCGAAGAAGCCGAAGACGCGACTGAAGATAGCGTTGACATAGTTATTGAGGAAAAAACCGCGGCTGATGAGGCCGCTGAAGAGAAGGCAGATGCCTTTGTCCCGTACGAAACCACGGAAGACTGGAAGGTGTCAATGTTTTTTAACGACCCCTCCGGCAGCAGTAACTGATTAACAAGGAGACAGTTGTGAAATTAAAAGATTTGAGGCGTTTCGCAAAAAAGAGCCTTGCCGAGTCCGGAATTTCAGACGCCGACTCATCAAAGCTTGAGCTTCTTTTTGAGTACGCCTTTAATTTTTCGAGAAATTTCATTCTTTCGGAGCCTGACTTTGAGATTGCGGAAGACGAAAAGCTTTCGAAGTTCAGGGAGGCTCTTGCTTCCGTATGTCAGGGAATGCCCGTTCAGTATGCGGTAGGTTTCTCCTATTTTTGCGGCAATAAGTACACTGTGACGCCCGACGTTCTGATACCGAGGCAGGAGACGGAGCTTCTTGTCGACATGGGCGTGAAGATTTCCGCGGCGCTTCTAAATGCGCTTAAGAGACCCGCCAAGGTGCTCGACCTTTGTTCGGGGAGCGGCGCGATTGGCATTGCCGTCAGAAAAGCCTGCCCCGGCTGCGAGGTCACGCTGAGCGACGTTTCGTCGGCGGCAATTAATGTTTCGAAGAAAAACGCCGAAGCGATTCTCGGCGCCGAAAACGCTGTGACGTATAAGACGGGCAGTTTTCTTGACCCTTTCACCAGGGGCGCCGCTGAAACGTTTGACGTTATACTTTCAAACCCTCCTTACATTCCGACTGAGGTTATAAAGACGCTTCCCCGCGACGTCAGAGACTACGAGCCGAGGCTCGCGCTTGACGGCGGAGCGGGCGGACTTCTGCCCTACGAAAAGATTGCGGCTGATTTGGACAAGGTACTCTGCCCTCACGGCGCAGTGATTTTTGAGATCGGCGAGGAGCAGGGAGCGGCCGTGAGCGCGATACTTAAGAGCAAAGGCTTTACGTGGGTTGAGGTCGTAAAAGACCTTGACGGCAGAGACAGATTTGTCGCCGCGACGCGCGCCGGGTCGTTTCTTTCGGAGAGCGATCCGCTGTTTGACGCCCACAGGGCCGTTCTGAGCGCGTTTAAAGGGCTTGGCGGCACAGGAGGCATATTTTCACGTCAGGATATAAAAAACGCCTCAGAACGCATTCTGAGCGAAAATAAGGCATCTGACACCGAAACGGACGGCGGCGCGCCTGTTAAGAAAGACAAATCTGCCGTAAAAGAAGCCAAAACAAAGCCTTTTGAGCCGGTTGAAAGCAGACCCGCGCCGGCTTTAGAAAGCAGCGCCGGCGCGGCCCTCACCGACCCCGTGACCGTTATAAAAGGCGTCGGACCTAAGACCGAAGCTTTGCTCGGAAAGCTCGGGGTGAATAACATTGGCGAGCTCCTCGCGTTCTACCCTTCGGGCTACGAGGACAGGCAGAATGTTTTAAATATAAGGTCTGCCGCAGGCGGACTTCTTCCCGGCGAATCGGTTTTCGGCACGCTTCTTCTTACGGTTATGAGCTTTTCGGAACGCGGCAATCCGAGGAACCCCGTTTTTGTGTATTCGTGCACCGACGAGACGGGCATCATTGACGTCGTCTTTTTCAACAACAAGTACGTAAAGAGCCTTCTTCGCGTCGGCAGAAAGTACTATTTTTACGGAAGGATCAGGCGCAGTCCGGACCTTTTTGCGAGCGTTTCGATGCAGCAGCCGCGGTTTGCGGACGCCTCGAGCGTGAAGCAGACGGATGATTTTCTCGTGCTCTCACCTGTCTACAGAACAGGCGGCAAACTCGGCAATAAGGAAATCGCCAATGCAGTCAAAGGCGCCCTCCTCCTCTTAGGCGAAAACGTCGCACCCCCGTCGGGCGCCGCTAACGAACTTCCCGCTGTTATACGGAAAAAGTACAATTTCAGGAGCGGCGCGGGTCTTGTCAAGACGCTTCATTTTCCGGAGAGCGCCGCGGATGCAGCCGAAGCGCGCAGAAGGATCGAGTTTGAGAAGCTTCTCGACGTTGCCCTAAACATCAGGGCGCTGAAAGACGCGCGCGATTCGGGCCTTCCCGGCATCAGCTTCAAACGATGCGACATTGAAAAATTCAAGGAAAAGCTCCCGTTCAAACTTACGGACGGCCAGCTTTCAATTATTGACAAAATACTTTCCGACATGGAGTCCAAATCCCCGATGAACCGCCTCATCAACGGCGACGTCGGTTCCGGCAAGACAGTTGTCGCGCTCGCCGCAATTTTCAACGCGGTTTCAAACGGCATGCAGGCCGCTCTTATGGTGCCGTCAACTGTCCTCGCGTCCCAGCACATGTCAAAAGTCAGCTCAATTCTCTCTGCCCTCGGAATCGACTCCGAGATGCTCTACAGCGCCACCAAAGCCACGGAGCGCAGACGGATTTTAAAGCGGATTGAGGACGGCGACGCGATCTGCCTCATAGGAACCCACAGTCTCATTGGCGATAACGTAAATTTCAAAAACCTCGGGCTCGTTGTGATTGACGAGCAGCACCGATTCGGCGTTCTTCAGAGGGCAAGCCTGATTCAAAAATCCGGCAGCACCGTTCCCGACGTGCTTTCGCTCACCGCAACGCCAATTCCGCGTTCCCTCGCCCTCATTCTCTACGGCGACATGGACATTTCGGTCCTTACCGAAAAACCCGCAGGACGCCTTCCCGTCGCGACCTACCTCTACACTAAAAAGGACAGGCCGGCAATATACAGGCGAGCCGCGGACCTTGTGAAATCGGGCGGCAGAGTATACATTGTTCACGCAAAAATAGACAAAAACGACAACGACAATCCCCTTGACGCCAATGCAGACGAGCTGCTCGGCTGCGTCGAAAACCACGAGCTTCTATCAAAAACGGTCTTTGCCGGAATTCCGACCGGACTCATCCACGGAAAGCTCAGCGACCGCGAAAAGCAGGCTCAGATGGACGCATTCGCATCAGGCGGGACAAAGGTTCTTTTTGCCACAACCGTCATAGAGGTCGGTGTCGACGTGCCGTCGGCAACGCTCATGATCATCGAGGACGCAGAACGCTTCGGTCTCTCAACTCTCCACCAGCTGCGCGGAAGGGTCGGCAGAGGTTCGGAAAAATCTTACTGCATTCTTATAAGCGACAAGAGCTCCGAGCGGCTTGAGGTTATGACCGAGACGAACGACGGCTTTAAGATTGCCGAGAAGGATCTTGAGCTTAGAGGCCCCGGAGACTTTTTCGGAACAGCCCAGACAGGCGCAGGCGACGAGGCATCGGCCGCAGCATCGGCAGACCCCCGCATGCTGGAAGCCGTCAAGGAGTCCGCAGACCTCATCACAAGCCTCGCAGATTCAGGCGAGGACCCCGAGTGCGCCTCGTACCTTGACGCGATTACCGCCAAGGCAAAACACATCACCCTCTGACAGAGCCCAAAATCTCTAACAAATAACCCAAAAAACTTGATTTTGGAGCTATTTTTGCGTGCGCGACCCCGACTTGCTTAAGCCGGCGATTTAGGAGCTATTTTTTCGTGAACAAACCCAACTTGCTTAAGCCAGCGATTTAGGAGCTATTTTTTCGCGAACAAACCCGATGATGTACGAAGGTACTTCGAGCGGTTTGTTCGCGGAAAGAAAGTCGCGAGTAATCGTCGTAAGACTCCTCGTTTCGTAATAACCTTTCCCGCGACT
>DBWH01000030.1:20239-20458 GCA_002308595.1 Mageeibacillus sp. UBA1243
AGCTCGCGCAAAGCAAGTCGCAAGTAATTTGTCGTAAGACACCTTGTGTGCTTTTAGAAGTACAGTCGGTTTTTAAAGATTCCCTTCGCGACTTGCGCAAAGAGCCCAAAATCTCTAACAAATAACCCAAAAATCTTGATTTTGGAGCTATTTTTGCGTGCGCGACCCCGACGCTGTACGAAGGTACTGCGAGCGGGGAGCTCGCGCAAAGCAAGTCGC
>DBWH01000044.1:0-35356 GCA_002308595.1 Mageeibacillus sp. UBA1243
TTGGCGTCACCCAGCCCGCCCCATGAAAGGCTTACGATAGCGATCTTATCTCCCCTTTTTAATCTTTTCGGCTTTATCACATTAACCACCTCTGTATCAAATTAGGATCTGGTTGTTTATCCCATTTCCTCAAATCACCCCAAAATGGCTGAGTGCCTGCATAATAGCCTCTTCCTTCTCGGGCGTACACTGCGGCTGTCTGGCATCATCTGACTTTGGCTTGTTGTAGCTTTCTCCGACTTCCAGACCACACTTTCTCTTCACTTGGGAAATGTATAATGATGATACTCTGAATCCCGTCTGCTCTCTGACATAATGCTTAATCTGCTCATATGTCGCTTTGCCCTTCAGCTACGACAGATCAAGATTATCCAAGGAAAAATCTATCTTTACGTTTGTTGTCTCGGGAGCCTTATTTCCTTTACTGTAACCGCTGATTATCCCCGTATCACCGGCCTTTTCAACACTTTATCTCTCCAGACTTTCTTTCTTGATATCTCCCTTGGAAAGTTGAACCACAGTCTCGACGTCGTTACGCTTGAGCAACACCTTACCACCTGCTTCAGCGTCATAATTTACGTGGACTTTAAATCGAATTCTCTAAGAAATCCATCATGGTTTTATCAAAAGCTCCCATCTGCCGTTACGCTTGCCGTTCTCTCTGCGGATCAATCCTTTTTCCTGCATTTCAACTGTTCTTCTTTTGATCGTCCTCTCGGATTTTCCCGTAAGCTCCGCAATTCTCTTTTGTGTTGCTGAAGGCTCTGTCTGTAGTACTTTTATTATTGCCATTTCCTCAAGTGTCATCTTCATAGTGCCATTATGGCTCTTTGTGTTTGGCACTTTGGCACTTTGAATTGCACTTTGTTCCTTGTAATCCACATGGATAAATCTATTCTTTANNCGCGGGGTTCCAGGAGACGTAGACGAGCCGGTCGGCGTTTAGACCGCTCAGGATTTCGGGCATTTTGTCGCCAAGGCCTTTGCGCGGGGGATCGACAACGATTGTGTCGGCTTGGCGGAGGGTGGCATTGGCGGTTTCGGCGGAAAGGACTTTTTCGGCATCGCCTGCGGTGAATTTTGCGTTGACGGCAATTCCGTTCACGACGGCTGCCCTGCCTGCTTCGGCAATTGCAGCTTCGGTGAAGTCAACGCCGTAGATAGTTTTGATTTTGTCGCATTTTTTCGCGAAATAAACGCCTATGGTACCGATGCCGCAGTAGACGTCGAGCATGTTGACGGGGCCTTGGCGGTCTCCGATTGCATACTCAAAAGCCTTGTCGTAAAGCTTTACGGTGGCGTAGGGGTTGACCTGAAAAAACGACTCAGGCGCAATCTCGAAAACCGCATCGCCAATGAAATCCGTGAGCGTCTTCTCGCCCGCAATGAGCGTGAACTCGCCAAGGAGAACGTTGTTGGTCTCTGAGGTGTTTGCGTGCGTGTAGAAGGACACGACCTCAGGAACGGTCTTCATGACCTCGGAAGCAATCCATTCTGCGTCGGGAAAGCTTTTTGAGTTGACCGAGAGGCAGACCATTGCCCTGTTTGAGACTGAGACGCGGACCATGAGAGCGCGGAGAAGACCCTTGGCGGTTTCCTCGTTATAGACCGTGAAGCCCTTCCGGTTCAGGACGTCAAGGACCGCGTTGCAGACCTTCCGGCAAAGAGGCTTCTCGCAAAAGCAGCTGTCCGAGGCCACAACGTCGTGGCTGTTTCGCCTGAAAAAGCCGCAGCGGATACCGTCTTTCGTCCTGACGAAGCGGTAAATCGCCTTGTTTCTGAACCCTGCAGTCGCGGGCGACGGAATAATCGGATCGATTTTGATGCCCTTGAAGCCGCCAATGCGTTCCAGGCAGTCCTTCACGTGGTTTTCTTTGATTTCGAGCGTTCTTTCGTAAGAAAAGTGAAGGAGCGAGCAGCCGCCGCACACAGGGTAATATGGGCAGTTTTCGGACGCCGCCCTGCTCTCGGGTCTTGCCACAAGATAGCTTGATGTCTTTTTGATGACCGTGCCGGCAACGTTTTCACCGACGTCTCCGCCAAAGCAGAAGACAGTCATGCCGTTCTGATCGCACACGCCGACGGCATTGCCGTCAATCGAGACGTCCCTGACTTTAAAAGTTATGCGGCTGTTTTTCGAAACTTCTGTCATTTTAAAGGTCTACTGTATTTCGGTTGAGTCGATAGGTGTTTCATTGGCGGTTTCATCAATACTTGGCTTATCTCTGTCAGTATGAGCAAAGCCCAGGATCACAACTGCGATGAAGCGGACAGCGTTGACGCCAAGGAGTCCCCAGGTGATGCCCCAGATGCCGCCGTACTTTGTGAGCGGAACGAGCGCAGCCACAAAAAGGACCGCGTAGCCCGTGTTGATGATAAGCTGGTACTTCTCGTGAACGAAGCGCAGGACGATGACCATCATTGTGCCGGCGGTGAAATAAACGATCTGACCTGCATTGGCGAATATGAAGTAAGGGGATGCATTGGCGTATATGTTCGGGTAGATGAGGCGCACGAAAATGTGTGACGCGAGTACGCTTCCCGCAGTAAAAACAGCCATCACAACGACCGCAATGAGGGTCGCCGTGGCGAAGAATTTCTTTGTGAATTTGCCTTTATATCGGGCAAGATAGCCGATGATGACGCCGTTGAGAGGCGTAGTGAGGAGCGCGACGATCTTGCCGACAAGGGTCGCAACGTAGAAAACCGTGACGTCCGAGCCCTGCCTGAATATCTGGAGCAGTATCTTGTCGCCCTGGAGAGCGAGTGCGTTGATGAGGTTTGTCGCGAGGAGGAACATTGCCGTGTTGACGTTTTCCTTCGCAAACGGACTTGGTTTGAGAACGTTTCTGCCCCTGAAAATGTCGCCCGTGACGCACACAAAGCCAACCGCAAGCGCCTCGCCGAGGATGATTGCAATCACCCAGCTGTAGCTTCCGCCGAAGACGTTGAACCTGACGAGGAACGAACCGCCGACGTAGCCGATCGCAATCAGGACGTAATAAACGAAAAATCTGAAGAAATTGACCTTCAGCCTGAACTCGACGTCACCGTAGTACCGGAGAACGCTGAGAACCGAGAGCACGATGAAAAGAACGTTAAAGAGAACGCCTTTTTCCTTAAGGATAAGAACCGATGCGCCGACAGATATGCCGGCAACGTAGATCATGGATATGAGCAGGAACAGGTTGAACTCGCCGTTCGCACTTCTTCCCTTCGTCTCGGCAACCATTCTCGCATAGTTGACGCCCGTACCGATTGCCGTGGCAAGCACAGACACGACCGCGAGCATCGAAAGAACGTCGCCGAAAGCGTCCTCGCCAAGGGCTTTGCTGATGCTCGGATAAAGCAGCAGCTGTATGACGCCGTTCATCGCGACAAGACCGAGCATGCTGAGCACAAGGTCCTTAAGACCCCTCATCTTCTTCGGCATTTTTCCGCTGTTCAATTCGTTTTCAACGCTCTTTTCAGGCTCCATTTTACCGTTCTTCTTTTAAATTTTTCCGGAGCGCGGCGCTTGGGCCGCGCGGTTTCATTGGCGATAAGACTGCCGCCAATGCATCAAAGCTTCCCGACGGTCCTCTCGAACTCGTAAAGCACCAGTTTTTCAAGGTCTTCTTCTGAGCCTTCGTTGTCGATAGTCACGTCGGCAAGCTCCTGATACTCCCTGTTCGAAAGCTGCGCGGCAATGCGCATCTCAGCCTCCTCATCGGTGAGACCGTTTCTGTTTTTGATTCTTTCAATGCGGAGGTCGTCGTTTGCGCAGACCGCCCAGACAACGTCGGACACGTCAAAAAAGCCGTTTTCGACGGGGATCGGCACGTCAAGGACCGCATACTTTGCGCCTCTTGCTTCAAGCAGGGAAAGCCTTCGCTTAATCTCTGCCGCAACGGCCCCGTGCACGATTTCGTTGAGCTTGAGCCGTTTTGCATTGTCGGTAAAGACGACGGCCGCAAGTTTTGCGCGGTCAAGCTCGCCTGTTGCATTGTCGACAACGTCACCGCCAAAGTAAGCAACAATCTCATCGAACACAGGTGTGCCCTTGCGCTGAAGCTCCTTTGCAAGGACGTCCGCGTCGATGACTTCGCAGCCTTTATTTCTGAGAATCGCGGCAACCTTTGATTTTCCGGTGCCCGACCCTCCCGTTATGCCAAGTACTCGCATATAATACCTCTTAAAGTTTTCCTATAAATAGGCGCTTTCTATTTTTCCCACTCATAAGATGATACTACTGATACCGGGAACGGTACCTCGAGATCAACCGCGCCTTCCATCATCTCGGTGACGAGCGCCTTGACCTCCTCTTCCTCTTCCTTCGGACAGTCGCACAGTATCTCGTCGTGCACCTGAAGAACGAGGCAGGACTTAAGGCCCCTTCGCTCCAGCTCGCGGTCGACCTTGACCATTGCAAGCTTCATTATGTCTGCTGCGGCGCCCTGGATCGGCATGTTCATCGCAACTCTCTCACCAAACTGTCTCACCGGGTATTTCGGGTTGACGAGTTCGGGGAGGTATCTGCGGCGGCCCATTGGCGTCTTCGCGTAGCCCGTCCGCTTTGCCTCAAGCTTCAGCTTTTCGAGGAAGTCCTTGACGCCGGGGAATTTTTTGAAGTAGCCCGCGATGTAGCGCCTTGCCTCCCATACGCTGACGCCGATTTCAGCCGCAAGACCGTACTCGCTCATTCCGTAGATGATGCCGAAGTTGACGGCTTTTGCGGCGGAGCGCATCTCGTATGTGACCTGATCAAGCGGTACGTCGTTTACGTCCGCCGCGGTCAGCGTGTGTATGTCGGTGCCGTTTTTGAACGCCTCGACCATGGTCCTGTCGCCCGACATGCATGCCATGAGACGAAGCTCAATCTGCGAGTAGTCCGCGTCAACGAGCACCATGTTTTCGCTGCCGGCAACAAACGCCTTTCTGATGACTCTGCCGAGTTCGTGCCTCACGGGTATGTTCTGCAGGTTCGGTTCGCTTGAACTGAGCCTTCCCGTCGCGGTCACAGTCTGATTGAAAGTAGTGTAAACCCTGCCGGTCTTCTCATCGATGACGCCAAGGAGACCGTCTATATAGGTCGATTTCAGCTTGGCGTTTTGCCTGTATTCAAGAATAAGCTTCACTACAGGGTGCTTGTCAACAAGTTCCTCCAGCACCTCCTGGCCTGTTTTGTAGCCCGTGCGGGTCTTGTTTTTCTTGCCGCCTTCGATTCCGAGCTTGTCAAAAAGCACCTCGCCAAGCTGCTTCGGCGAGTTAATGTTAAACTCCATCCCGCAGAGTTCGTAAATCTTCTTTTTCAGTTCGTCAAGGTTTTTCTCGTAAACCTTGCCCTCTTCGCGCAGTATTTCCGCGTTGACTCTGACGCCGCGGCACTCCATCTTGGCGAGTACCGTGATCATCGGAATCTCAATCTCCTCAAGAAGAACCTTCATACCGTCGCGCGCGATTCGCTCGTCTGCGGCTTTGAAAACCTCGGGCATGAAATAAATGTCCTCGCGGTCAACGCCCGTGTAGAACCTCACCGTCGAAACGTATTCGTCAAGGCCCCTTGTCGAGTCCGAAAGGTATGCGCAGATGGCAAGGTCATTGGCGACAGGTTTAATGAGAACGCCGCGCCTCAGGCATGCGGTAATGAGGGCTTTTCCGTCAAACATGAACTTTTTGACGCTTTCGTCGGAAAGAAGCTTCCTGAACACGCCAATGAACCCCTCCGAAGCCGCATCGTCCGCCATATCGACCGTGAAAGCCTCTTCCCTGTCGTCTTTCGGCGCGTGAAGTATGATTTCCGAGAGCGCGCCCTTCTGCTTTTTCACGATAATGTAGAGGTTTTCCGCGCCTTTCATAGAGTCAAGAGCCGACGTCATTTCGTCTCTGTTTGTAAGCCTCACATAATCCGCGTGAGCTTTTCTTGCCTGCGGCAGTACACCGCCGCCCTCTTCGCCTGATGCAAAATCAAAGAGCGATGCAGGCGCGTCATCGTCATCCGTCTGAGCCCGGGCGGCGGCATTTTCCGCAAGCTCCTCGAGCTTCATTGACTTTATGAGCTTTCTCAGCTCAAGCTTTTTCATGAAGGCAAGCAGCCCCGGATAATCCTTTTCCTTTACGGCAAGGTTTTCAATGTCCCCGCCGCATATATCCGCGAGCGGAACGTCCTTTTTGATCTCGGCAAGCTTCAGGCTCAGGTAGCAGAGGTCTTTTCCGTTTTCGAGCTTCTCCTTTGTACCCTTGGCGGCAACTTTGTCTATATTTTCAAAAATTCCGTCAATCGAGCCGAACTGCTGAAGAAGTGACAGAGCACCTTTCGGGCCAATTCCGGGGCAGCCGGGTATGTTATCCGAGCTGTCGCCCATGAGAGCCTTCATCGGAACTACCATGTCTGCGTCGGCGCCGTAGAAGACGTCTTTTACCTTGTCGGGTGTGACGCGGTTTGTGGTCGTGGTGCCCTCCGAAGTGATCGGAAGAAGTATTGTGACTTTATCGTTTACGAGCTGGAGGGAGTCCTTGTCGCCGGTAAGAATCAGGCAGGGTACGTTTTTTTCTGCACTGCTCACGGAAAGCGTACCAATGATGTCGTCAGCTTCGATGTCGGAAAGCTCGCACCTTGACACGCCAAGAAGATCGAGTGCCTCCTTGATGAGCGGCATCTGCATTCTGAGTTCTTCGGGCATGCCTTTGCGCTTGCCTTTGTACTCCTTGAAAATGTCGTGGCGGAAGGTGTGCTTGCCGGCGTCAAATGCGACGCAGACCATTGTCGGCTTCTCCTGTTCGAGAATCCTTGTGATGATGTGAAGGAAGCCGTGGACAGCGCCCGTATAGGTGCCCTCGGAGTTCCGGAGCATGCTCGCGCCTGCGCCGTAGAAAGCTCTGTTTGCTATGCTGTTGCCGTCAACGAGAAGAAGTTTGTCCATGGTAAATGTATCCTTTTGGCGGTTTCAAGGCGCACTGCCCCTATATTTTCGGATAGTTGCTCTGTTTTGCGATGTTGAGAAGCACGCCCATTGCCGCCAATATAATCAGTATCGCGCTGCCTCCGTAGCTGAAGAACGGGAGACTGACGCCCGTGACAGGGATGAGCGCGGACACGACGGCCATGTTCAGGATGGTCTGGAGAGCCATCATGGTCATTATGCCTGCGGAAAGAAGCGTGCCGAATCTGTCGCCGGAATGTGCCGCGACTTTGAAGCCTCTTGCAAAGAAGAGACCGTAAACTATGATGATAGCAAGAACGCCGAAGAAGCCAAGCTCCTCAGCCGTGATTGCGAATATGAAGTCGTTGTAAGCCTCGGGGAGGTATGAATATTTCTGGATGCTCTTGCCGAAGCCGAGTCCCCAGACGCCGCCGCTGCCGATTGCAAGGATCGAGTTATGTATCTGGGAGAGTGCCTCCTCCGAAACGCCTTCGGGAACCTTCGAGGTATTTCCCATGAACGTTGCGAAATAAACCGCAAACCTTGCCGATAAGTGCTCGATGAGGTCCGGTTTGATCAGGACGACAAGCCCGAGGAGCGCGCTGCCGCCTCCTATGACGGTGAGGAATACGAACCACCTGACGCCGCCGTAAACCATGATGGCAATGCAAATCAGCGATATTATGATCGTCGCGCTTATGTGCTTCTGAAGCACTACGGCAAGGAGCGACGCAGCCGTCGGCAGCAAAAGCGTCAGGATGCCTGCCCAGCTTTTTGACTTTTCGCCCCACTTTTCATCCGAAAGAGTGGCGGCAAGGTAAAAAATCAGCGCTATTTTCAGTATTTCGGACGGCTGGAACGAGAACGAACCGACCTTCAGCCACCTCTGCGCGTCGTTTCTTACCTGTCCGACAAGCGCCGTCAGGTAGTTTATTCCGAGCGCGAATATCAGGAAATAGCCCGAAATTCTTTTATAGAACCTGTAATTGATAAATGAGACGCCGATCATGACCACCGAACCCAGGACGGCAAATATGAACTGGTTTCTCATGAAGTGCATCGTGTCGTCGGAAAGGTAACTGCCGCGGACAAAGCTCGAGCTGCCGAGCATAAGTATGCCCGCGCCGAGAATCACGACAATGAGTATCAGGAGAACGAAATCAAACTGCTTGTTTTGAATCTGTGATTTCATCGCCTTTCCCTTTCCGTACGGTCTTTTAAGGGTTTAACGCATTGGCGGTTTCTGTCAGAAGCCCCTTGCGAAAATGTATGTGGCAATGCAGCAGACGGCCACAAATGCCCAGAAAACGTAAGTTACGGTAATTTCCTTCCAGCCGCAGAGCTCGAAGTGGTGGTGAAGCGGGGCCATCTTGAAGATTCTTCTGCCGTGCGTGAGTTTGAAAAATCCCACCTGCAGGAGCACCGAGAGAGCCTCGAACACGAAAAGCAGGCCCGCAAAGAAGAGAAGGAACGGGTGATTTGACATGATTGCCGCAGCGCCGAGGACACCGCCAAGGGCCAGCGACCCGGTATCGCCCATGAATATTTTTGCGGGGTGGTAGTTGTAGATCATGTAGCCCGCGAGCGAGCCCACAGATATTGCCGAGAAGATCGATATTCTCGGATTCGGGAACATGTAAAGCGTCACAACGGTGAAAAACGCGAAAACTATCGCGCAGCAGCCTCCGCAGAGACCGTCAAGGCCGTCGGTGAGGTTGACCGCATTGCTCTCGGCAAGCATCATGAATATCACGAAGGGTATGTAAAGCCAGCCGAGCGAGACAACGTAGCGCGTTCCGAGGAACATGAACTTGAAGGACGCAGACTTGTTCACGAAGAACTGCATGTATGCCGCAAAAGCGCCGCTCACGACAAGGAGAGCCGCCATCTTCTGCCACCAGCGCAGGCCGTCCTTGCTCTTCTTTTTAATCTTCAGCATATCGTCGATGAAGCCGACAATGCCGAAAAGAATCGCGACGGCGGGGAGCACGATAAACTCCCAGTCCTTCTTGATAATCGCGTAAACGCCCGTGACACAGATCATGGGTATCAGGAAAATCCAGCCGCCCATTGTCGGTGTGCCTGTCTTCTTAAGGTGACTTTCAACGCCGTTGTAGCGTTCGACCTGTCCGAACTTCAGTCTGCGCATAAGAGGCACGACAAAAAGACCGGAAACGGCCGCAACGGCAAAAGATATTAAAAGACCTATGATTTCGTCGTTAATCATATCTTTCCCTCAGTTTTCATTCTCAAAGATCTCTTTGACCTTCGAAGAGATCACTCCCATTTTCATTGCATGCGAGCCCTTGACGAGTACCGTGGAGCCCTTTCTGACAAACTCATTGGCGTATTCCGCGGCATCTTTTGAGTTTTCAAAGCACCTGAACACCGTTTTTGTGCCCTTGGGAGCTCCTTTTTCGATATCAAGAGCGCGCTCTCCCACGCACACGACAACGTCAACGCCAAACTCATCGCAGATTTTCCCCAGACCCATGTGAGATTCCTCCGAGACATCGCCAAGCTCAAGCATATCGCCAAGGAAAGCGACCTTGTGCCCTCCCGCGGCAAGCTTCGAAAGTATTCCGAGTTCTGCCCTTACGGCTTCCGGCGACGCGTTGTAGCAGTCGTCAATGAGAGTCCCGCCCGGGAGCTCGTAAATCTGCTGCCTGCCCGTGTCTTCGGGGCGGACCGACGAGACAGCGGGGATCACCTTGGAGAGGAGGTCCGCTTCGCCTGCGCCGATGATATTGGCGGCACCGATACCGGCAAGAGCCGCGTAAATAAAGTGCTCGCCGACGACGCCGAGTGTAACCCTCGTGACAGGTATACCGCCGATTGCAAGGTCAAATGCTGTCGTTTTTGCGTCAACCGAAACGTTTGAGGCCCTGAAATAGCAGCCTTCGTTTAATCCGAACGTTAGTATGCCGGGTATGTCCTGCTTTCCGTTTTCGTCAAGAACTTCCCATGACTCTGCGAGGAGCTCATCGTCCCCGTTTACGAGCAGGAAGTCGTTTTTGCCCATGAAATCGGCAATTTCAAGCTTTGCCAGCCTCGTGTTCTCCATGCTTCCGAGAAGCTCGAGGTGAGCAGTTCCGATGTTGGTTATAATGCCGACGTGAGGTCTTGCGACGCCCGCAAGGAACGAAATCTGGCCGCGTCCGCGCATGCCCATCTCAATCACGGCATACTTTGCGTCGCTGTCAATCGAGAGTATCGTTGCGGGAACACCGACTTCGTTGTTGTGGTTTTTCGGTGTCTTGGCGGTTTTACCGAGGGACGAGACCGCTTTTGAGACAAATTCTTTTGCGGTGGTTTTGCCTACGCTTCCGGTGACGCCGATGACGCAAATGTCAAGCATCATACGCCTCAAGCCGGCAATCCTTCCGTAGGCCTTTAATGTATCCTCGCAGCAGACAATGACCGTCTTTCCGCCGTTTAAAACAGCGCGGCGGGCCTTTTCCACGTCTGCGCCCGCCACGATAAGAAACACACCGGCCTTTGCAGCCGATCCTATAAAATCATTTCCGTCAAAAACTTCGCCTTTTACGGCTATAAAAGCGGTGTGGGAGTAGTCCCCGCCTGCAGAGAGAAGCCTGGTGTCCGTGATGACATTGTCAATATAGTCCGAATCCGAAAATCCGTAACTTTCCGGCACGAGAGTACCGCCAATGCATTCTATGATTTTAGCTATTGTTATCATCATTTGTAAGAGCCTTCCTCCGGCATGCGTCGTCCGCATTTATCGCGCCTATTTTAGCATAAATATTTTATTTTGTAAATGAACGAATGTTTAAACGAATCTTAAATTTTATGGTGGTTTCGGCAAAAGTAGTTTATTTTTGTTTCCCTTTTGTGATAAACTTAAGTACTTGATGTGGCTTTTCGAATTGACCAAATTGAAAAATCGGTTCGTTCGGAGGAAACTCTGAATAAAATCAGGAGTTCTCACTGAGTCCGTTTGTCATGCGCCGCAGGCGGAGAAATCCGCAGTTTTTTGGCGTGTTGACTCTTCATTATTTGGAGCGGGAAGCGCATTGGCGGAAGGCAAAACACGAATACACATATAGGAGATAATTAATGATTACAAAACCTCAGACATCAAACAGATTGAGAGTCATACCTCTCGGCGGACTTGATGAAATAGGAAAGAACATAACGGCTTTTGAGACGGATCACGATATCATCATCGTAGACTGCGGAATTTCGTTTCCGGACGAGAACATGCCCGGTATCGACGCCGTAATTCCGGACTTCACCTACCTCGAAGAACACTTTGACAAGATCAGGGGCATTTTCATAACGCACGGACACGAGGACCACATCGGCGCTCTGCCCTACCTTCTCAAGAAGATCAACGTCCCGATCTACAGCATAAAGTTCACGATTGCTCTCATAAAGAGAAAGCTTGAGGAAGAGAACATGGCCGCCAATGTGCAGCTTGAGGAAGTTCACTACGGCGACATTATAATTAAGGGCGATTTTGCGGTTGAGTTCATCCGCACCAACCACAGTATTTCGGACAGCGCCGCGTTCGCGATCATGACCCCCTGCGGAGTCGTGATTCACACGGGCGACTTCAAAGTTGACTACACACCTATCGACAATGCGCCGATAGACCTCATGAGACTTGCCGAGCTCGGCGAAAACGGAGTGCTTCTCCTCATGTCGGACAGCACCAACGCGGAGCGCAAAGGCTTCACGATGTCGGAGAGAACCGTCGGAGCCGCATTTGACGATCTTTTCTCTAAAATTACGGGAAGAATTATTGTTGCGACCTTCTCTTCAAACATCCACAGAGTGCAGCAGATCATTGACACAGCCGCCAAATTCGGCAGGAAATGCGCCATCTGCGGCAGAAGCATGGTGAACGTGCTTGAGGTTGCGAAAGAGATTGGCTATATCAACCACTACGACGACACTGTCATTGACATTGACGACGCCGCAAACTACGACGACAGCGAGATAGTTATTATCACAACGGGCAGCCAGGGTGAGCCTATGTCGGCTCTCACGAGAATGGCAAGCGCAACGCACAACCAGGTCGAAGTTTCAAGCAATGACACGATCATCATTTCCGCAAGCCCTATCCCGGGTAACGAGAAGGCAATCGCGAGAATGATTGACGAGCTTTTCAAGCGCGGCGCAAACGTTATCTACAAAGCCCTCGCGGACGTACACGTTTCGGGCCACGCGTGCGAAGAGGAACTCAAACTCATCCTTTCGATTACAAGACCCAAGTACTTCATGCCGGTCCACGGCGAGTACAGACACCTCGTGCAGCACGCAAACATTGCGAAGAAGCTCGGTCTTACCGACGACAACATCTTCATCATGGGAAACGGCAACGTGCTCGAATTCAGAGGCTCCGACATAGTCATCCGCGAGGAGCAGGTAGAGTCAGGAAACGTTCTTATTGACGGTCTCGGCGTAGGCGACGTCGGAAGCGTTGTTCTGAGAGACAGGAAGCACCTTGCACAGGACGGTCTCATCATCATCAGCATGCTCGTCTCCTCAAGGACAGGTGAGCTTCTGCTCGACCCCGAGATCACATCAAGAGGTTTCGTTTACATCAGAGATTCAGAGAACCTACTCAGCCAGATCGCGGCACTCGCAAAAAGCACTATGGCCGAAAGATCCGACGATTTCTCGAACAGATTCAAGGGCGTTGACATTAACGCAAAGCGCCTCAGCGTGAGAGACACGGTGCGCACTTTCATTTTCGAAAAGACAAAGCGCAACCCGATGATACTCCCCGTAATCATCGAGGTGGATCCCGACGAGATTGTTTCCGGAAGGTACGATTTCGGCTGAAAACAGGATAGTTTTACACATTTTTAAAAACCGGGACGCTTTGCGGATCTGCAAAACGTCCCGGTCTTTTTAGCGCCGCGGAAAAACTTCCCCGGCGGTCAGAATGGTTCTCATCAGCCTGCTGCTGCGGCAAACTTGTAAACAGCGCCCTCTGTGATAGGTGTTGAATCAACACCGGTCATAGCGTATTCGCCGTTGATGTAAAATGCCCAGTAGTAACCGTCAGTGTTGTAGTCAAGTTTAACGCCGTCAACGGTGTCAACCATGAGTCCGTATTCTGCACTGGTAGTTCCCGAAACGAGATTCTCGTCAACGAGAGCTTCTCCGAGCATTTTCTTTGAAGACTCCAGATCAAACGTTTTCTCCGTTCCGTCTTTGCCGACAACAACAAGCTTAAAGGAAACCTTATCAGCTTCGGGTGCGGCGGTAGGCTCAGCTTCTGCGGTAGCGGCAGCTGTAGCAACAGGCTTATCGGTCTTTGAACCATCATTCTTGCAACCGGCAAGGCAAACAACTGAAACCGCAGTCAGTATGATGCAAAGCATAATTGCAAGAAAAGACAACTTTTTAGAATTTTCTTTTCTCATAAGCATCACTCCTTTGCATAGATTTTTGACTTCCCTTGCCGGCGCCCGCAGCATCGCGAAAATCGCGAACGGGAAGCTTTTTCGTGTATTCGGGTATTTCGACTGCGGCGGACATCTCTCCGGCCTTCTCAGCGAAACCGCCAATGACCTCTGCCCGAATCTGCGGAATCCGGTTGGAGAGCTGCTTTTTGTAACCGCCTCACGGCGACGGGCTCGTTCGGGAGTTTCACCCGATTCCCCTCATACGGACGCGATTATACCAAAAAGCCCCCGCTTGTTCAAACAAAACGGAGGCGTTTTCGCGTATTTTCCGGAAATATTTTAACTGTTCCGAAGCTGACGCCAATGCGGCTCAGACTGTTTCGGTCTTATTCTCTCTTGCCTTGCTCCGGAAGGCTTTTCTCTTGGCGATATTTTCCTCGCATGCCGCAATCTTATCGGCAATGCTTGCGCGCTCGGGCATCCTCACTGCGGCATAGTTTATGGGCACGCCAAGGGATAAAAAGCGCTCCTCGTACTCGGTGACGACATTGGCGATTTCGCCGTACCAGGGCTCGCTGTGAAGGTCGTACGAGGACCGTATGAACTCGCAACCGTAGTTTTTGTAAATTTCAAGCGAGAAGTCGAAAAGGTCGCGGTTGTCGGTCTTCTGGATGAGGCAGCCGCGCTCCTTCAGGATTTTCACGTAAAGAGGCATGAAAGTGTCGCTCGTGAGCCTGTTTTTGTGGTAGCGGTCGCGCGGCCACGGATCGCTGAAATTGAGGTAGAGCTCGTCAATCTCGCCCTCCTCAAAGAAATCTTCGATGAAGAGTGCATTGGCGTTAACGAAAAGCACGTTTTCGACGCCTGCCGCCGCAGCCTTTTCCGCCGCAGTAACTATAACGCTTCTCACAAGCTCAATTCCGACGTAGAGGACGTCCGGATTCTTCTCCGCCATCCCCGTGATGAAGCCGCCCTTGCCGCAGCCTATTTCAAGCCTGACGCATTTGAAAGAGCCCTTCCAGTTCCCTTTCTTTGACTCAGGGGCGTTTACAAGGTATTTTGAACAGGCATCAAGTCTTTTCTCAAGATTTTTCTTATTTCTCGGTCTCATTGTTTCTCCCCGTATAGTATTTTGGTCGTGCTGAGACATTCGACAGCCACCGTCATGCCCTTGACGTAAATCGTTTTGACGTTGTCGCCGTAAGCCGCTATTTTTACGAGATTTTCGGCTTTATTGGCGTCGATCTCCGCGAGCTTGTTGTGGCTGATATCTATCTCTTTAAGGTTCACCGCGCCGTCAAAGCTAACGGACTCAATCGAGCAGTCGCTGAAATCCGCATATTCTACGGTTTCGAGGTTTTTGAAGTCGACTCTCGTGATTCCGGCGTTTTCGGAAGCCACCAGCTTTTTCAGCGACTTCAGCCCCGCGAGCATGTCGATTGCCGCGTTGTTCGCATTCGTGCGCATGATGTTAAGGCTTTCAACCTTGGCGAGTTTCGAATAGTCGGGGTTGAACATGAAATCGGCGTCCTTCAGGGAAACCGCCTTTGCGTTCACGAGCGGGTTTGTGTTTAAGACGTAAAGCTTCGTGTTGTCCGCGTAAAACTCCTCGAGAGTCTCCGATTCCGGAAGTGTCAGGAGGTTGATTTCTGTCTCGCTGATGTCAAGGTACCTCAGTTTCGTCTGCTTTGAAATGTCGAGCTTTTTCAGCCTCGTGCCTTTGACGTTCAGGCTTTCGAGGTTCACGAGCGCCTTCAGGTCGTCATACATATCGCCAATGGTATCGCCCTCAAGATTGAGCGAAGTGACCTTGGCGATGTCATCCTCGCGGAGCACGTAGTCGTCAGGGTAAGTCGCGTACTTTTGCGGGTAGTTTTCGCGGAGCCACGCAAACACTTTCTTCCTGATGACGGGGTTTGTGAACTCGAACCGCTTGCTCTCCTTCAGGATCTCGTTGTAGCCCGTGAAGGCGATCTGCTTGTAGTATGCTCTCGCGCCGGCGGATGCCTTGGCGTATACCGCGCCGTAGATGACAGTCGAGTCGTACTCCACATTGGCGTCAGGGGCAAGGATTGTGCCCATAACAATCGCCTTGTTGAGCTTGACGATTTTGGCCTCGTAGCAGTTGATGATGAGCCTCGATGCGAGGTTTCCGCTGTCGTCGTGGACGATGATGTAGTAGCCAGAAAGGTCAACCACCTCGCCCGGAATGTTTATGAGGCAGCAGAAGCCCGAGTTGACGGAATCCACCCATAAATAGTCAAAATCTGACAGCTTGTGATTGCCCGCAATGTGCTCCGGATCGAGGTTGTAGACCATGCGCTCGCCCTCGTCCTCCGTCGCGATGCAGAAGAAGCCGGTCTCCGCGGGATTCTTGTCAATGTTGGTCCATTCGGTGTGGGTCGACTCAAGCGCCGCGAGGTTGATCGAGCGTTCCGTATAGTCGCCGAACTCCGCGTTTTCGGCCACCTTGCCGCCCGAACTCTGGCCGCCGAGGATGTTCTTGCCGTCAAGACCGGGCATGATGCCGCCGGTATTTAGAATCGCCTTGCTGATGAAAAGACCCAGAACGGCAAGCGCCGCAAGCACAAGCACAAGAAGAAGCGTGAGCACGGGAAATCCGGTCTTTTTCTTTCTGACCTCAATCTCCTGCTCATCTTCGGGAAGCTCCGGTGCCTCCGCGCCTACAGCGATACTGTACTCGCTCGAATCAAGGCGCATGAACCCGCTCTCGCTGCCGGTATTCTCCTGCTCACCGTCTTTCGTCATAAATCCTCATTAAGCCCGCGGCTTTTCTTCCGCGGCATTTTTACCGCCAAGGTATTTAAAATCCAAACTTTTTCCCGAGCTGCTCTTTTCCGAACAGCTTCTCAATCGCATCTGCAACTCCGCAGTCATTGTTCGTCCCCGTGACGTAACTCGCGACCGCCTTCACTCTTTCATCTGCATTCTCAACCGCGACTCCGAGGCCCGCAGCCTCAAGAAGTGAAATATCGTTTTCAGAATCGCCGAATGCAACCGTCTTTTCAACGTCAACGCCTATGATACCGCAAAGAGTCCGAAGCGCATTGCCCTTGCTGACATTGCTGTCAACAAACTCCATGCAGCCGCCGCCCGACGTAAAGCACGAAACCGTGTCCGGAATGAGCTGTGAAACCTCCTCAGACTTCCAGCCCGTGCCGTCGTCGCCCGCGGTCCAGTAGATCTTGTCGATATTGCTCCTGCCCTTGGTTATCTCCTTCAGAAAATAAGGGTCCGCAGCGTCAAAATATACCGTCTCCGCAAGAGCCGCCTGTGCATAAAGATCTCCGAGCCTCGTCTTCTTTGAAATGAAGAGCATCTCGTCAGCCCAGACGCACGCGCATGCCGAAAGCTTATCGCCAAGGTCAAGAAGGAATTTTGCGTCATCCGTCTTAAGAGGCGTCCTCATGAGCTCTTTTTTTGCGCCTGCCGTGGCAATTCTCGCCCCGTTGTGGGCAATAATATAGCCGTTCTTCCCTTCAACGCCTATGAAATCGCCAAGGGACTTATACGACCTTCCGCTCGCAATGACAAAATGCACGCCGCTCTCGTCGCAAATCTTTGCGGCCTCCCTGTTTCTGTCAGGGATCCCGGCGGTATAGGTGATGAACGTGCCGTCCATGTCCGTTGCGACAAGTCTGCAGCTGCCGAAATCGTATCCGTTTGCCATTGGCGTGTTGTCTTTCATTTTTCTCTGCAATCAGGTTATTCCGCGTCGACGGCGGGAATGGTTCTTGCCTCGCGACCGAAGTCCTCGGCCTCCTCAAAAACGGGCTTGATCACAAACGAGTACGCGAAATTCTTTTCCGCAAAAGCGTACTTTTTCGGAAGCTCGGGGCCGCAGCTGTTGGAGCCTATTCCGGCGGTCTTATAGTCGATGTGAACGTATGTGTTTCCAGTTTCGACAAGGTCCTTCTCGTAAGCCGCGCCGTCAAGCTGATACTGGCTGTGCTTAAGCGCCGAGAACTCAAACTCAGGCATGCCCTTGAACATGAGGCCGCGCATATTGCCGTTGTAAACGTATGCCCAGCGTGTTTTGTGGTGGTTGCCGGTCTCCTGAGGCTTGATGTACGGCGTGTAGTTCTCCCTGACGCTCATGTCAAACTTACCTGCCTTTGTGTAGGCGTTCATGTCCTCGTAGGAGCTTCCGGGACCCATTCCGAAGAAGCGCATTCTGTCGTTGCCCGAAGGCATCGTAATCTCAAATCCGAACCTCGGAAGCACGGGAGCGTTTTCTGCGACGTCGCCCGTCACGGACACGCCGATCTCGCCGTTGCCGTAAACCGCAAAGAAAACGGAATACTTAACTGCGGGTCTCACTGAGGGACCGCCGATTGCGTACGAGCCGAGGAACATGACGGACTTTTCGGTCTTCCTCATCACCTTGAACGAGTAGCACTTTTGAACAGACCTGTTGAAGTTCCAGAACTGCCAGACGTTCCTGATGTTTCTGTCGTTGTCGGTAGGCGCGCGCCAGATTCCGAACGTCGCAGGAGCAGCCAGATACTCTTCGCCGTCAAGTTTAAGAGATGCGGGCGCGCCCTTGGTTTTATCGAAAGTATAGGCAAATTCGGAGCCTTCTTTTCCTCTTATCACGTATGAGTCTGAGGTCTCTTCAAAGTCTATCGAAGGCATTTCGGATTCGAGTGTCTTTTCGCACTCGGTCGGCGTGACGTCAAGCTTAAACTGGTACGAGCAGAGCACAAAACCTGCGTCGGCCCACTCTTTGGAAGCGGTATCCTTAACGTCAAGCTCAAGGAAATACTCGAAAACCGATATGTCGGGAAGATCATACTTAAGCTTCACGACGGTCTTTTCGTGCGCCGCGCAGTCGGGGAGCTTCAGCGAGCCTTCAGACTCCGTGCCGTACTCTGTCGTAATCCGATACGCCAGTTCATAAGCCGAAAGATTCGTAAAGTCGGTCCTGTTTATGACCTCGATCAGTCCGAGCCTGCCGTCAATAAGATTGATCTCAACAGGCGCATAGGCCTCCTTGAGCTCCAAAAGACCCGTCGAAGGAACCCTCTCGGGGCTCACAAGTCCGTCGACGCAGAAATTGCCGTCGTGCGGGAACTCGCCAAAGCTGCCGCCGTACGTGTGGTAGCTTCTCTTTTCAGGCTCCGGAGCGTCCTTCGGAACGTCGGGCGAAGCGTATTGGCGGTTTATGAGCGCGTTCAAAACGTAAGGTTTGCCGCCAATGTCAACCGTCGGGATACTGTGGTCGGCCCACTCCCAGACGCACCCGCCGATGAGACTCGGGTACTTGTAAAACACCTTCCAGTAGTCCTTCGGGTCGCCCGGGCCGTTGCCCATAGCGTGTGAATATTCGCACATGAAGAAAGGCACAACCTTCTTGCCGGCAAGGCCCTTCTCATAGTTTTCTTTTCCTAAATTTTCGGCAAAATCAGGATCGGTGTACATCCTCGAGTAGATGTCCTCGGCAACCATGTCGTAGTCGCCCTCGTAGTGCACGGGCCTCGAGCCGTCCCTCGCCCTGCAGAAATCCGCCATCTGCCTGAAGTTGTCGCCGAAGAAGGATTCGTTGCCGAGCGACCAGATGATGACCGCCGGGCAGTTCTTGTCGCGTTCAAGAGTCCTCTCCATCCTGTCGAGAAACGCCTTGTCCCACGACCTGTCGTCGTTGAGAATGTTCTTCCACATTCCGTTGCCGTCACCGCCGCCCCTGTGTGTTCCGTGCGTCTCGGTGTCGTTCTCCGCAATCACGTAAAAACCGTATTTAGCGCAGAGGTCATAAAACTCAGGCGTGCTCGGATAGTGGGAGGTTCTAATCGCGTTCACGTTGTGCCTCTTCATGAGGAAAAGGTCCCTCTTGATCGCGTCCTCAGGCATGTATGAGCTTCTCAGCGGATCCGTGTCGTGGTGGTTAACGCCTTTCAGCTTGACGTATCTGCCGTTTACGAGCAGCTCGCCCATTTTGCCGATTTCAATCTTCCTGACGCCAATGTATAACGGTATGCACTCATCCGCCGTCATAAGGAGGAGCGTATAAAGGTAAGGGTTCTCCGCATTCCAGAGCTTCGGGTTTTCGACGGTAAACTCGGCAACACCGTTTACAGCCTTGGCGGTACCGACAATCTCCCTGTCAGCGTCATAGAGCACAGCGCCCGTTTCAATCTCGCCGCCGTCAAAATCAATTTCAGCGCGGAGCTTCGCCTTGGCGTTTTCAAGGTCAACCTCCTGCCTCACGAACACGTCGCGCACAAACTTTTCGGGCCTTGCGATAACTGTGACGTTCCTGAAAATGCCCGACGTTCTGTACTTGTCCTGGTCCTCAAGGTATGTAGTCCAGGCGTATCTCAGCACGACGACGGCAATGTCATTTTCGCCTTCCTTATCGGCAATTCCGGTAATCTCAAATTCGTTCGGAAGGTGCGAACCCTGGCCCATTCCGACAAACGAGCCGTTGAGGAACACGAAAAACATCGTGTCAACGCCTTCAAAACGGAGTATGAGTCTGAGGTCCTTCCAGTCCCTCGGCAGGGTGAATTTTCTCCTGTATACGCCGGTCATGTTCTCATCCGGAACAAATGGAGGGTCAAACGGAATCGGGTAGTCAATATTAACATATTCGGGCGCGCCGTAGCCGTACATCTGCCAGCATGAAGGCACTTTGATCAGGGCTCCGTCGTTAAAAGCGGTGCCCTCCGAGAGTGCGCGTGAGGCCCCCTCGGGGCTCCTAAACATTGCAAAGTTCCAGTCTCCGTTAAGACTCTTGATTCTGCCGCCCCGCCTCATGTTCCTCGAAAGTGCTTCACAGCGCTCTCCGTAAGGAATGAAGAAAGAACGCGGCGCCAGCCTGTTAATCTCAGTGACACCGTGGTTCTCTGCAATTGCCTTAAAATCAATCTCCCCCGCAGAGGGAATCTTGCGATACTCGCTCATACTGCAGCCGTCCCCTTATTAAAGTTTAATCGAATTGGTTGTTTGCTTTTATTTCCGTTCGGCGTCAAACTCCCCGTCGCGCATGATGACGCGGAAAATGTCGCCCTGTTTTATCGCTTCGGCGCCCGTGACCGGTACACCGTCTTTTTCAATCATAGAATAGCCGCGTCCGAGCACGTTTTTCGGACCGAGCGCCTCAAGTTTTCCCGAAAGCAGACCGGTTTCAGCCCGTTTCATCTTGAGAAAAGCGTCGCCCGCGGCCTCAAAGCGTATTGCCGTGCCCGAAAATGCGGCCTTGTGGTCGGAAAGAACCTTCTTTACGTCGGATTCGTTGAACCTGTCCTTCAACACGCCAAGGTCCCTTCGCCTCGTCCCCGAGGCATCCTCAACGAGCGCCTTAAGCCTAAGACCCATGCCGTCAAGCATCTGGTACCTTGTCTCGACAAGCTCGAGCGGCCTCATGAAAACAGGCCTTTGCTTCAGCATTTCGAGCGTGCGCAGCATATTGTCAAGCCTTATCTCGCCCGTTCTCTTCATCCTCTGCTTGAGTGTCATGAGGTCGGATATAATCTTGGCTTTTTCCGGAACCGCAATTTCTGCCGCCGCAGAAGGCGTGGGAGCGCGTCTGTCGGACACAAAGTCGCAGATGGTAAAGTCAGTCTCATGGCCCACAGCCGAAATGACAGGTATCGGGCAGTTATATATCTCCCGCGCCAGCTGCTCGTCGTTGAAGCAGAAAAGGTCCTCAAAAGAACCGCCGCCTCTTGCTATGATGAGCACGTCGCAGTCGTTGTCGGCAATCGCCTCTCTCAGTGCTCTTATAATCTGAGGCGGCGCGTCGCTCCCCTGCACCGGGCAGGGATAAAGCTTAATCGGCATGCCCGGAAAACGCCTTCCGGATACGTGCCTGATGTCCTCTATAACCGCTCCGCCGGGCGAAGTGATCGCACCGACTTTTTTCGGTAAGAAAGGAATATTCTTCTTGTGACTCTCGTCAAAAAGCCCCTCTTCGAGAAGCTTCTTTTTAAGCAGTTCGAACTGTTCGTAAAGCTTTCCTGTGCCGTCCTCGGTGAGCGATTCGCAAATAAGCTGGAAAGCTCCGTCGGGCTCGTAAAGCGAGCACCTGCCGCGCGCGATTGCCTTGATTCCGTCCTTCGGAACAAACTTAAGGCCGAACGCGGAACCTCTGAAAAGCACGCAGCGGAGGACCGAATTGTCCTCTTTCAGCGTGAAATAGTAGTGGCCGTTTCCGGATTTTCTGACGTTTGAAAGCTCGCCCGAAACAGACACGTCGGAGAGAAGTCCGTCCTCCGAAATCATGTCCTTCACGTACTTATTGAGTTCGGTAACCGAAATCGTCTTCATGAATCAGTAAAAATCCAAACCGCAGCGAAAGCCTGAGCCGCAGGCTTTTATTCTTCCGGAAGCTCCTTGGCGATACCCGCAAGCACGCCGTTTACAAATCCGCCCGACTTCTGGTCGCCCGCTTTTGCAAGCTCCACAGCCTCGTTGATCGCGATTTTGAGCGGCACAACGTTTCCGAACTTCATCATTTCGAAAGCCGCGACACGCATTATTGCAAGGTCAGCCCTGTTTACGCGGTCGAGCGCCCAGTTCTTCATGTTTCTCACGATTGCGGCGTCAATCTCGTCAATGTTCTCGACAACGCCGTTCACGACAGGATAGAGGTACTCGTTGTAGTCAGGAAGGTCCGCGAAAATGACCTCCTCTTTGCCCTCTTCCTCGAGCTTCGACGAAAGAACGTCCTGGATGAACTCTTCGGTGTTGAAAACGTCCTCCTTGGCGGGTTCCTCGGGCGCCTCGTCCTTGAGAAGCTCCAGCACCTCCTTGTACTTTTCCTCGTACTCAAAGCGCGTCATTGTCGTGTGCCTCTTGAGGCCCTTGCCGACAGGTTTGCTTATCGAAACCGTGTCCGTGGAACGCTTGATCTTCTCGGGTTTCTTCGGCTTGTCGCCCTCCGCAGCCCTCTTCTCTCTCAGTACGAAATCGTACGCAAACACGCAGTTTACGGCAAGCGATCTCATCGTGCGTCTGTCGAATGGATTTTTCTTGTTCTTGCTCATTTTTCTCTCCGTCTGCATTTCCCCGCCGGCAATAACCTTCGGGCTCCTGCAAATCCAAAACTCGGTTCAGTCTTTATCGGCCGGTTTTTCCGCCAATGCAATTCCGAACACGTCGTCAACGGTCTCAACCGTCGTTATCTTAAGTCCGTTCTTAACTTCATCGGGAAGTTCCCTTATATCCGCGCTGTTCTCCTTCGGAACGAGTATCTCCGAGATGCCCTCCTTAAGAGCCGCCAATGACTTCTCCTTGAGACCGCCAATGGCAAGCACGTCGCCCCTTATCGTGATCTCACCCGTCATGGCTATGCACCTTCTGACCGGTCTTCCCGTAAGTGCCGAGAAAATGCCCGTCGCTATGGTAACGCCCGCCGACGGTCCGTCCTTAGGTGTAGCGCCCTCCGGCACGTGCACGTGGATATCCTTGGTTTTAAAGACCTCGGGGGCTATTCCGTAGACAGCCGCCTTTGACCTTATGAAGCTGAGAGCCGCCGTCGCAGACTCCTTCATGACATCGCCAATGAGTCCCGTGACCTCAAGCTTTCCGCTTCCGTCAAAAACGTTGACCTCAACGTTAAGAAGAACGCCTCCGACAGGCGTCCAGGCCATGCCGTTTACCGAGCCTACCTCGACTTTATCGATTCCCGTTTCAAACCTGTGGATGGCTTTTCCCGCACCCAGCATCTCGAAAATGAGCTTCGGCGTGACGGTGACGCTGCGCTTCCCGGTCGTCTTCATGATGCAGATCGACTTTCTCAAAATCGCCGCAATCTGTCTCTCAAGGTGTCTTACGCCGGCCTCCTGCGTGTAGTCGTTTATGAGTACCCTCACTGCCTCATCGGTGAACTTCACCGCGCTCTTGGAAAGCCCGTGCTCGCGCGCCTGCTTGGGAATGAGATGCTTCACCGCAATCTGCATCTTCTCGCTCTCCGTGTAGCTCGAAAGCTCTATGACCTCAAGCCTGTCAAGGAGCGGCGAAGGAATGGTGTCAAGCGTGTTTGCGGTTGTGATGAAAAGCACCTTTGAAAGGTCAAAAGGCACCTCCGCGTAGGTGTCGGTGAACTCCTTGTTCTGTTCCGTGTCAAGAACCTCAAGAAGAGCCGAAGCCGGGTCGCCCCTGAAGTCGCCGCAAAGCTTGTCAATCTCGTCAAGCAGCACGACCGGAGAGTTCGATTTTGCCTTTTCCAAGGCAGAAAGTATCCTTCCCGGCATCGCGCCGATATACGTTTTTCTGTGGCCTCTGATTTCCGCCTCATCTCTGACACCGCCAAGGGAAATCCTCACGTATTCCCTTCCGAGCGCCTCTGCAATGGACCTTACAATTGAGGTTTTACCTGTTCCGGGAGGTCCGAAAAGGCATATGATGGACGCCGCAGTCGCATTCTTCATGGTCTTAACCGCCATGAACTCAACGATGCGGTCTTTGACCTTGGTGAGTCCGTAGTGGTCTCTGTCAAGTACGCGCCTCACCTCGTCAAGGTCAATCGCGGGCAGAGTCTCGGGCGCCCACGGAAGATCGAGCAGGAAGTCAACGTGCAGTCTCATCACCGAATAGTCGGGTGACACTGACGAAATTCTCCTCATCCTGTTGATGTCTTTCTTGATTTTTGTGTACGTATCCTCGCTCATGTACGGTTTGAGCGAATTGAGCTTCTCCTCAAGGATGTCGCTCTCGCCCGCCTCGTCGTCGCCGAGTTCCTCTTCGATGACCCGAATCTGCTCGCGCATGAACGATTCCTTCTGCTGCTCGGAAATGCTTATGCCGGTCTTCTGAAGGATATTCAGGTGAATTTCCTCGTAAGCGAGTATTTTCTTGGCGAAGTCGTACGTCAAAAGAAGCTTCTTATAAGGATCGTGCTCCGCGATAACCTCCTTTTTGTCCTCGTACTCAAGGTCAAGGAGCTGGGCAACGCGGTAGCAGAGAACGTTCGAATCGGCCGTGGAAAGCACGTCGTTAACCTCGATATGCCTCTGTTCGGACTTTTCAACCGTCTTCGCATACTTTCTGACAACCGAGCGGAGTGCTCTCTTCAGCGAGCCGGGGTTCTCGTCAGGCTTGAAATCCGGTATGTCGGGGTCAAGCTCAACGGTAGCCATGAATATGTTTCCCGCGTCGCTGTCGATAACGATCTCAGTGGCAACGCCGTAGCAGATACCCGCCAATGAAACGTCGCACAGACCGAGGCGCTCCTTCATCTCGATGTTCCTGATCTCGCAGGTCATGCCGTAAAGCTTCACCTTTTTACCGATAAAACCCGACTCGACCGCTGCGCATGCGAGAGATTCATTGTCGGCATTCTCAAGAGAGTCCAGGAAAGGCAGGAAAACCTTTTTATGCGTAATGTCGGCAGCTATGAGGGCCGCGACGTTCTTGAACTCGGTGACCGAAAAGAGCTCCACGGTCGTCGGGAATACCGTCTGGAACGGCATCACGAGGGCCGGGATCAGCAGTTCGTTGTTCGATTTTACGATTTTCTTTATTCTCATCAATTTCTCCGTATACATTTGAGGAAAAAACGTCTGTTTTTGTCCTTTTTATCTGATTGAGGGCACAATTACCCGATTGTGAATTATACTACATCGGCGGCTTTTCTTTCAAGGGAAATGCTTTATTTATATAATAATTCAAGCGAGTTGAATTGTCGGGGATAAAGTGCGATAATTTCATTGGCGTTTTACGTAAAAAACCGCATGATGTCCGGAGGAAGAAAAATGTTCTCAGCGTACCGCGTAACCGTACCCGAAAATATCGACAGGGAAGAAACCGCCGAAAGGCTTCTTGCCCTCCTTTCGCCTGAGCGAAGGGCGTTTATCACGGAGACAAAAAAGAACCCCGACGGGTTGCTCATTTCATGCGTTGCGTCAAGACTTTTTGAGAAAAAGGCCTCTTTCATCACCGCCGTACCTGTATCTGATTTAACCTACAAATACGAAAAAAACGGAAAACCGTCGCTCGGATTTGATTCCGTCATATCGTTCAGCATGTCGCATGCGAAGAATACGGTTGCCGTCGTCATAAACTACAACGAGGACCGCGGCCCTGCGCCCTCGTGCGGGATTGACATTGAGGAGATTGCCGGGGCGAAGGAGAAGGCCGGAATGCACATGAAGGCCGCAGACAGGTTTTTCGGGGAGACTGAGCGCGGTTACATTGGCGGTGCCGACGGGGATGAGCAGCTCGTAAGATTTCTCGAAATATATACCGCCAAGGAAGCCCACGCCAAGATGACAGGCGAAGGCATCTTCCGGGAGATTTCGCAGAAGGATCTTTTCATACCGAAGAACGGCGGAAACCACGTTTTCAGCGACGGCCGCCACCTCACCGTTTACAGGATGTCCGATGCAGTCATATCGGTTGCGGTTGACGAGCCCTTTGAAAGCATGCCTTACGACTTCAGAGAGGTTGATTTGGGCGATCTTTTCGGCACGGGAATGCCGCAGCTTAGGCGAAGGAAGGATTATTTCGACCTTGACAATCCTTTCAGATTTTAAGATAATTAATCAGCAAAGTCCGCAGAAAAGCGGGCATAAATACGAAAGAAAAACGGCGGTTACATGGAACTGAATGACAAAACTGTAAGCAAGATGTCCCTGCGCCAAGGGGCTCTCATTTATTTTATAGGGATCGGCGGTTCAAGCATGAGCGGGCTCGCTGAGATTTCGCTGAACAGGGGCTACAGAGTGGCCGGCAGCGACATCAGCTGGTCTCCCGCTTCGGAAAAGCTTGAGGCTCTCGGTGTGACCGTTCACGTTGGACATTCAGCCGATAACATTGACGGCAGCGTCGATCTTGTTGTTTATACCGTTGCCATTGCCGGCGACAATCCCGAGTTTTTGAAAGCAAAAGAGCTTGACCTCCCCATTGTTGAAAGAGGCGTTTATCTCGGCTGGATTGCGGACCATTTTGACAAAACCGTGGCAGTTTCGGGCGTTCACGGAAAGACCACCACCACTTCGATGCTTTCGAATATTCTTCTTGAGGCGGGAATGAATCCGAGCGCGCACATTGGCGGTGTCATTCCGGGGCTTGAGAGCAGCGTCATCACGGGCGGAAGCGAGTTTTTCGTCACCGAGGCGTGCGAGTACCACAAGAATTTTCTGCACATCAGGCCTTTTGCGGGGATCATACTGAATATCGAGCCGGAGCACCTTGACTATTTCAAGACTTTCCGGAACATGAAAAACGCGTTCATCAAATTCGCCAAGGGGATTCCCGAAAACGGTTACCTCGTGCTCTGCGCGGACTCCGAATATGCGCTCATGTGCGCAGAATACACCAAGGCAAACGTCATCACTTACAGTGTAAAAAGCGAGTCTGCCCCATCTGTCGAAAACGCTCTCGGGAAGAAAGTTTTAACTCATTTTTACGCTAAAAACGCAGAACTTAAGACGCCCTCCTCCGACTCTTTGGAGTGCGTCAAAACGGGCTACTCATATACGCTTGTTAAAGACGGATCGGACGTCGGACGCGCTGAGCTTCAGATTCCTGGTCTCTACAACGTTTCGGATTCGCTTGCCGCAGCTGCCGTCGCTTCCGCGCTAGGCTGTCCCGACGACAAGATCATCGAGGGCATATCTACGTTCACCGGGGCAAAGAGGCGTTTTGAGATTGTCGGTAAAACAGGAAAAGGCGCTGTGGTCATCTCCGACTACGCGCACCACCCCTCCGAAATCAAGGTGACAATCGACGCTGCGAAACAAAACGCCAAGGGAAAAGTCATCGCGGTCTTCCAGCCGCACACTTATTCAAGGGCGCTCCGTTTCAAAAACGATTTTTCAAAGGCGCTCGTCTCGGCTGACAAAATAATACTCACAGACATATACGCGGCAAGGGAAAAGGACACCGGCGTGATCTCGTCCCGCGACCTTCTGAATCTCTTCCTCAAGAAGAACCTTCCTGCGGTGCTCATCAGCGACTTTGACGAAATTGCCGCAGAGATAAAGAAAGACGCCGGCGAAAAAGACATCGTCCTTCTGCTCGGTGCCGGAACGGTAAATAAGATTGCCGATAAGATAACAGTCTGAAAGCTTTAAGCCTTACACAAAAAGTCCTTTTTCCGCTTTAAGATTTCCGGAAAAAGGACTTTCTTTTTGCTTTAATAACCTCTCTTAACCGACTGTCAGTTGTTCATCAGCTCGTTTTTCTTTTCGTTCGTCAGGTTCTCAAGAATCTTCATGCATCCGTTCACCACGCAGTTCCGGGGATCTTCCGCAATCACCGTGTCGATTCCGGTGCCTTTTGAGATGAACGTGTCAAGCCCCGCAAACCTGCTCGTGCCTCCCGTCAGCACGATTCCGCGCTGGTGAATGTCGGAAACAAGCTCAGGAGGAGTCTTTTCGAGCACCTTGCTGATACCCTCGACTATCGGAAGCGCGATGTCGCTGAGAAGCTTTATCATCTCCTCAGGGCGTATCTGTTTGTCAGCGGGAAGCCTTCCCGAAAGCTCAAAAGCCGAGACGTCAAAAGGCTGCACTCTCGCATCCCTGTAGACGCACACATTTTCGTTTTTGATTTTTTCGGCGGTTCTGTCGCCAAGGACCATCTTGTACTCGCGCCTGAAGAACATCTTAATCGCCTCGTCAAAAGACCTGCCGCCGACGTTTACGCTTGTTGCAGCGACGATACCGTCAAACGAGATGACGGCAATGTCCGTGATTTCGGCTCCTATGCTGACGATCAGCTTACCGTTGGGCGCGGAGACGTCAAGATTCGCACCGATTGCGGCTGCAAGAGGAGTCTCCACAAAGAAAATTCTTCCTGCGCCTGCTTCTCTCAGCGCTCTTTCGGTTGCGCGGCGTCCGACATTGGTTATATCGCAGTGAACGGCGGTGATCACGTCAGGCTTAATTAACCTTCTTATAGGGTTTTTTATCGCCTCGTCAAGGAAATAGCCAATCATATTCACGGCAACCGTATAGTCCGAAATTGTGCCCTTCTTGATCGGTTTAATAATTGTGACATCGCTCTCGTCGGTCTTGCCCTCAAGCGTTTTCGCCCTGCCGCCGATTCCGATAACTTCTCCGCTCCGTCTGACCGCAACGAGAGAAGGCTCGTCAATTACGATACCTTTCTTTTCAACACTGATTCTGATGGCCGAAGAACCGAGGTCAACGGCAATATTCTGTCTCAAAGCACCCATTCAAAGCCTCCAGGAGCTGTAATTTCAGATTAGATAACCGTACGATCCCGAGCCCCTTACCGCAAAGGAAACGACAAGCGATATTATGTAGATCAGAACGAAGAACATAAACACACCCGATACAATCACTGTCGCGAGAACCGGTCTTTTACTGCGGTCCGTAAGCGACGAAATCAGGCCTGCCGCCATGAGCACAAATCCGAGTCCCAATCCCGACCAGGCAACGATGATAAGTGCGAGCTCTGAGTATGTTACGCCTTTGAACAGCATATCTCTGATCGCATATCCGCTGTATGAAGTGATGAAAAACAGTGTGATAAAGCTGAAAACGGTCAGAATCAGACCCAGTATGGAAAGCACCATACCGGACCTATTGTAAGGTTTTCTTTCGATAGGATATGCCGCCGGCACGGGTACCGCAACAGGCTGAACAGACGGTCCGGATACAGGACTAACCGGAGCTTCATTCGCCGGAGATGCGATCTTTTGGCCGCAAAGCGGACAAAAAACGGACTCATCCGGAACTTTTTCTCCACAACTGGTGCAAAACATATTCAACCTCCTAAATAATAAGACTTGATGTTTTCCGGAGAAAATGTATTTCCCCATGATTACCGCCCTCATTCTATCAAATACCGGGAGTTTTTTCAATCGCCGGGCGTTCCTGCTTAGTGTTATCTGATTGGCAAACAGGGAGCCTGCTCCCAAAAATTACAAACCGTTGCAAGCGGATATCGCCAATGATAAAATACGCATGAAACAAAACTTTGTCAAACCCCCGGGAGGATCTATGTTTCTTCAGACTTCAAAAGCGCAGAAAACGGCTGACAGAAAATATGTCGATGACGGCGGAAACCTTTTGGACCTCATTTTTTCCGCTGCCGAAGGTCTTGCAGACCCGGCAAGGAAGCAATATCAGGCTTCAGGCAGGCAGGTTGTCGTTGTTGCCGGCAAGGGAAACAACGGGAATGACGGTCTTGCCGCAGCATGCCTTTTAAAGCGTGAAAATGTGCCCGCGGCGGTTGTGCGCCTCGGCGGTTCCGGGAAAAACGATGCTTCTTCGGAGGAGCTTTTGAGAAAGCTTTCGGGGCTTGGCGGCAGGGTTTACGAGGCGGATTCCGACTTTATTTTTTCAGGTAAATTGCGGGAATTGATTATAGACTCGTCGTGCGTTCTCGACTGCATTTTCGGGACTGGGTTCAGCCCTGAGCGAGGCGTATCCGATGAGTTCAAAGCGGCTGTTGACGTCATAAACAGGTGCTCGCCCTTCACAATTTCGGCGGATATACCGTCGGGAGTTTCGGCAGACAGCGGAGAAGCGGCAGTGCCTTCCGNNTCGTTGCCGCCAATGAAACGGTGACGTTCGGCGCGCCGAAGCCCGGGCACTTCATTTTTCCGGGCAAACAGCTGACGGGAAAACTTGCCGTGTCCCCCATACTGATAAAAGACGGATTGACGGGCGAGGACGCGCCGGAGTGCTTCACGCGGCGCGACAGAGAAACGGTCAGGGCACTCCTGCCGAAGAGAGACCCTTACGGAAACAAGTTTTCAAACGGCAGGGTGCTTGTGACAGCAGGGTCGCGCCGGTATGCGGGCGCCGCGATTCTTGCCTTGTCGTCTGCCCTGAGGAGCGGCGCCGGTCTTGTGACCGCGGCGGTTCCGGGCTCAATCGCAGGAACCGTCACCGCCGCCTGCCCAGAAGCGGTGAGGCTGCCTCTCGGAAACTCTGCCTGCGGATCGCTTGCCGGGAGGCACCTCGAAATTCTGACTGACGCCTCCGGCGCAGCAGATGCGGTCGTTATAGGCCCCGGGCTCGGGAGGAATCCGGGCAGCGTAATAGCTGCTGTCGATTTTCTGAAAATGACCCCGTGCAGGAAGATTGTTGTCGATGCGGACGCGCTTTTTGCCCTTTCGGTATTCAGGGCGCTGTCGATAGGCGAAACAGCTGATTTTACCTTAAAATACGAAAAACTTTTTACGAAGAAAGAGCTTGCCGGCGGTGTTTCAAAGCTTTTTGAGGGAAAGGAAGTCATACTCACGCCGCACTCCGGTGAGGCGGCGAGGCTCATTGGCGTGTCCTCAAAAGTAATTGATGAGAGACGGCTGTTTTATGCGGAGGAGATTTCCAAAGAGTACGGCGCGGTCACGCTTCTTAAAGGGAGCGGGACGGTCGTTTGGGGCGAAGGTCGTTATACAATTAACGGAACCGGGAATTCGGCGCTTTCAAAGGGAGGGAGCGGAGACGTTCTTTCAGGGCTTATAGGAGGCCTTCTTTCGCAGGGCCTTTGCGCATACGATGCGGCAAGGTGCGGTGCCTTTATTCACGGGCTTGCGGCTGAGATTCTTTCGGAGAAAATGAGCGAGTTTGCGGTGAGTCCCGGCGATTTGGCACTCGCTTTTTCGGAACTCATGTGCTAAAATATGTTGCCCGGAGCGGCACGCCCTCTTAGTTAAACGGATATAATCTTCGCCTCCGACGCGAACGTTGCCGGTTCGATTCCGGCAGAGGGTGCCATATAAATGGAAAGTCCCGAGAGCCTTGTGCCGACGGGACTTTTTCATTGCCGATATGACAGTTAAACGGGCATTTCATTGGCGGTTTCAGTAGCCGAACTTTTCGTAATTCGGCTCGACAACTGTCTTGTTGTAGTCGTTGCCGCCCGGGAAATTGGCGCTCTTGAGTATGCCGGGTGTGATGCCTTTTTTGAGAAGCTCCTCGACAGCCACAGATGTGAGACTCCACATGATATAGTCGGATGCGATTCCGGAAGCCGCAGCGAAACGTGCCTCGATGCCCTCGACCTCAAGCATTGCCTCTGCCGCAGGCGCGCAGTTGTCAAGCGTCAGCGTCGCAATCTCGTAGAGTTTTTTGCCCGACGGGTGGACGGGGTCGACTTTGGTCGCGTATTCCATTGACGTGAGCGCGATGACCTTGACGCCAAGCTGCTCCGCCTCGTATGCAAGATCAACCACCTTGACGGTTCTGCCGGAAACAGAGCTCACAAAAAGCACGTCGCCGGGCCTTATCGATGACTGCGTGAGAGCATACTTTGCAGCCGCAACGGTCTGTCGCTCATAGCCGAGGTCGGAACGGTCGCGCGTTCTTGACGCACTCTCAACGTTAAGGTTGTACGAAAAATGCTTGTAGAAAATCGGGCCGCCTCCCCTGTAAATGAGGTCGTTCTCGATAGAGTGGCAGATGCCCGACAAAAAGATGCAGCCGCCGTTTGCGACCGAATCGGCAACAATCCTGCCGGCTTTGATAATATTCTCCCGCTGAGTCCCCCTGACTTTCGCAAAAAGGTCCTCAACCGCGCTCTGATACCTGTCAATTAACATGTTTTTATCTCCGTTTTTAAATTAAACCGCCAATGAAGCCGCTTTTTCATACCGAAAAAGTGTATTCGCGGTAGTATTTTTCAAGAATCTCCCTGTCTTCCGCACTTAATGAAGGCACGTCTCCGCCGTTTTTCTCAGCCATTTTGAGCATTACTGCACCGACGACCGGAAGGTATTCCGGCACCACGATTTCAAACCCGTGTGCCCCCTTATCGACCGTCCTTTTGAATGCGTCAAACAGTATTCGGTTGTTCTTCCAAACGCTTCCCGAAATCACAACGGGCAGACCGTCCGGCAGACTGTATTTCTTAACGAGCGAAAGCAGCTGCTCGCCGATGAGCCTTCCCGCATCCTCAAGAATCCCCGCCGCAACCGCGTCTTCTTCCGCCGCCTTTACGACAAGCGGTGTGAGCGACGCAATCTCAGTCACAAGAGAATCCTTTTCTTTTTTGTAGATGCAAAAAACCGCGTCTCTGAAATCAGCTTCTCTGCTGCCGCCGTACCTCTCCGAGATGATTTCCGTAAGAGCCGTCTTCGGTCCCCTGCCCTCGTAGTCGTGGATTGCCGCGTTGAAGGCCTGCCTCGCGATATAGTATCCCGAGCCCTCGTCAGAGATGAGCGAACCGTAGCCGCCAATGGAATAACCTTTTCCCTTAATCTGCGCAAAAATCGACACTCCGGTTCCGCAGATTGCAAGTATTCCGTCGCCGAAAACACCGCCCGCGGCAAGGCTCGTTTTAAACTCGCCGTAGAGCGAAACGTCGCCGACCAAAAGCGTCTTTTTAAACTTATCAGCAATCTGAGGCGGGAAAATTCCGCAGAGCGACTCAATCTCATCGCCCTTTTTGAAGCCGAGCCCTTCGATCATACCGTCAACTCTCTCATCAATGACTTTCTGCGAGTTGGTATTGAATCTAAGGCTCCCGGTTTTAAAAGACTTAACGGGTCTGAAACTGCCGTCAAAACGAAGCGCAAAAGCCTTGGAGCCCCCGTTGTCTATTGCCACGGAGGTCAAAAAAGCCTCACTGTTAGCGAAGGTCTCATTCTCACTCATAGCTTGGATTCACATGTAAAAGATGTTGTCTTTGTATTCCTTGAATATCTTGGCGTTGTGCTCATCGCCGCCGTCAAGGTTCGCGCTCATAAAAACAGGGGGTACGATTCCCCTCTTCACAAGATTATTCACAGCATCGATCACAATGCCGTTAATAAGGGCCGCGCCTACGGCCGTAGATGTGGGACCGATACGCTCAGGAAGCCCTTCGATTGTGACCGCCGCATCGCCAATGTCTCCCATATTGTCGATAACTATATCCGACACCTCAAAAAGCCTCTTACCAGACGAATGCCTTGACGTCACAGAACGCGAATAGTTAAGATTCGTGATGCAGATGACCGTAAGCCCCTTTTCCTTTGCCGCAAGAGCCATGTCAACGGGCACGTTGTTTCTGCCTGAGACCGAGTGAATGATTATAACGTCGCCGCGCCCTGCGGGTGTGCCGTCAAGTATCTCTTTTCCGAGGCCGGGCACGCGCTCTGTGGCGCTCGTGTTGGTTATAGGCCTTGTGTTCAGCATCATCCCGCCGTAAAAAATCGGGTTGATGACGGCAAGGCCGCCCGTCCTGTAGAAGACCTCTTCCGCAAGAATGCCCGCGTGTGAGCAGCCGAAAACAAACACATTCCTCTTTGCGGTGATCGCGGTTGAAATCGCAAGTGACGCATTGGCGAGTGTGTCTTTCTGGCCGTTCCAGGCCTTATCAATCGTCGCGTTAACTATTTTAATGTAATTCGATCCGTTCATTTAATCAATGCCCAGCTCTTTTCTGACGTAATCCGTTGTGAGAAGCTTCTCTTTGATTTCGCTGACGCCAAGAAGCTTCGTGTTGTGGCTCGTGTAAGGCTCGCCCTCCGACTTGTCAACGCCGTTCGTGAAGAATTTGTCGTAATTGAGGTCCCTGTTGTCCGCAAAAACCCTGAAGTAGCCGCCCATATCCTCGCACCTTCTGCGCTCCTCCGAAGTCATAAGAGTCTCGTAAACCTTCTCGCCGTGCCTTGTGCCGATGATGTTCATTCCGGTGTCGCCGAAAAGCGACTGGACCGCCTTGGCAAGGTCGCCGATGGTCGAAGCGTCAGCTTTCTGAATGAAAAGGTCTCCGGGCTCAGCGTGCTCGAACGCAAAACCGACAAGCTTAACCGCCTCGTCGAGGTTCATCAGGAACCTTGTCATGTCAGGGTTTGTGACAGTGATCGGAAGACCGTTTTTGATCTGATCGATGAAAAGCGGTATGACCGAGCCCCTTGAGCACATAACGTTTCCATACCTGGTGCAGCAGATAACCGTGCCTCCGCGCTCTGCGGCGACTCTTGCATTGGCGTAAATCACGCGCTCCATCATTGCCTTTGAGATGCCCATCGCGTTGATCGGGTAAGCCGCCTTGTCGGTTGAGAGGCAGACCACCTTTTTGACGCCTGCGTCGACAGCCGCATGGAGTACGTTGTCGGTGCCCATGATGTTCGTTTTTACCGCTTCCATAGGGAAAAACTCGCATGACGGAACCTGCTTCAGCGCGGCCGCGTGGAACACAAAATCAACGCCCTGCATAACGTCCGATACGGCCCGCATGTCGCGCACATCGCCAATGTAAAACCTCACTTTTCCGGCAAGCTCCGGCTGGTTTCTCTGCAGCTCATGCCTCATGTCGTCCTGCTTTTTTTCGTCGCGCGAAAAGATCCTTATCTCCGCGATGTCTCCCGGCAGAAAGGATTTCAGCACGGCGTGGCCGAACGAACCGGTGCCGCCCGTTATTAAAAGTGTCGATTCGCTGAATGCGCTCATAAATTCCTCCGAAAGCAGGTCAAAGACCTGCCCATTCAGTGATTAAATTCTTGCGAAAGGCTTCTGATTTTCGAGATGTTTTTGCGTGCACGAGTCCCGAAGCTGTACGAAGGTACCGCGAGCGGCGAGTTCGCGCAAAGTAATTTGCCGACAGATTGTCGAAGACACATTGTATGTTTGTTCGTCAATTCAACTGTTATCGTTTTCGTCAGCAAATTACGTAAACAGCCGAAAATCAAAGTCTTTCTTTCTTTTCGATGTCAAGGAAGTATTTGTACGTGTCGACTGTCAGCTCGCCGCAGGCCGCCTCATCGCAGGCGATGATTGCGCCGTTGTGAAGCTGAAGAGCCGAGCATGTCCACTTCTGGCTGACCGAGCCCTCTACCGTTGCGGCAAGAGCCCTTGCCTTGTTGTGGCCGCTGATGAGCACCAGAACCTCGCGCGAATCCGTGACGGTTCCGATGCCTACCGAAAGAGCCTGAGCAGGCACTTTTTCCGGGTCGTTTCCGAAAAATCTCGAGTTCACGATTCTTGTGTCTGTTGTGAGGTCCCTGACGCCCGTCCTTGATGAAAGCGAAGTGAAAGGCTCGTTAAAAGCAAGGTGTCCGTCGACGCCGATGCCGCCCATGAAAAGATCTATTCCGCCGTAGGAGGCAATCTTCTTTTCGTATCTCTCGCACTCACCTGCAGGGTCTTTTGTCATACCGTCAAGGATATTGATATTCTCCGCCGGAATGTCGATGTGGTCGAAGAA
>DBWH01000044.1:35369-48735 GCA_002308595.1 Mageeibacillus sp. UBA1243
CAGTAGCTCTGGTCATGCTCTCTCGGAAGTCCGAGGTACTCGTCCATGTTGAACGTGACAACGTTTTTGAAGGACACCTTGCCCTCCTGATTCATCTTAATGAGTTCTTTGTACACGCCAATGGGTGACGAACCTGTGGGGAGACCCAGAACGAAAGGTTTGTAGCCCTTGTGCGCGTTGATCTTGGCGGCAATGTAATTCGCTGCCCATTTGCTCATCTTCTCATAATTATCCTGAATAACAACTCTCATTATAAAACTCCTTCCGGCGCATACGTATTCGTGCGGCAGCATCTGCCGCGGCGTCATCGTCAAACTGAATTATACACAGGGGAAGTTTCTTTTTCAAGGAAAAACAAGCCCTCCGTCACCTGTTTCAAGCCTGAAAACGTTGTTTAAAATTGTTTTAAAATCATTTTGTGGTTGATAACAAAAGGGTGACAAGCTATAATGTGACGGTATAAAAATCATCCGGAGGTTTCGATTTATGTACAGGATCGGAATAGACCTTGGCGGCATCAACATCGCCGTCGGACTGGTAACAGAAGACTGTCAGCTGGTTGTTAAGAAAAGTGTCCCTACTTTGAGCAAAGGACGCAAAGCGGCTGATATTGCAAAACTGATGTGCGAAACAGCTCTTTCACTTATCAAAGACGCCAATTTAACAGAAGATGACATTATATCCATCGGTATAGGCATCCCCGGAGCTGTGGACAAACAAAGCGGCAAGGTTATAAGGGTCGCAAATCTCAGGCTTGACGGTTTCGATCTTGCTTCCTTCTTCAAAAAATACACTAAAATACCGATAATTCTCGACAATGACGCAAACTGCGCCGCCCTCGCGGAAGCTGTCGCGGGAGCCGGAAAAGGCAGGAAGTTGGCCCTCACCGTCACGCTCGGAACGGGAATCGGCGGCGGCATGGTTTTCAACAGAAGAGTTTATTCGGGCTTCAATTTTGCCGCAGGTGAAGTCGGTCACATGGTCACGCACGTCGGCGGCAGAAAGTGCGGATGCGGAAGACGCGGATGCTTCGAGAGATACGCCTCCGCGACAGCTATCATACACGACGCAAAAGTTGCGGTCAGAAAGCATCCCGAGTCAAAAATCCTTGAGCTCAGCGGCGGCGATATCCATAAGATTTCAGGCAGAAAGGTTTTCCAGGCGAAGGACCTTGGCGATGAGGTCGCCGTGGCTGTTGTCGACAATTACATCAAAGAGCTTGGCGAGGGTCTCATCAACCTCATCAACATTGCGGCGCCCGAGGTTCTCATTCTCGGCGGCGGCATTTCAAACCAGGGAGAGAAACTGCTCAAGCCTCTTCGCAAATACGTTTACGACAGATGCTACGGTACAAATCTCATTCCGATGACTGAGATTACCTGCGCGACGCTCGGAAACGACGCGGGCATCATAGGCGCAGCGCTCATTCACAATTAAACCATGACTGTCAGACTGTTTTTGAGATACGACGGCAGGGGCTTCTGCGGCTGGCAGATTCAGAATGAAGGCGGGTCCGAAAATCCGTCAAAGCCGACCGTACAGGGCACCCTGAACAAGGCTCTTCGCGAGCTTCTCCGCGACGATTCGATAAAGGTCACCGGCTGCAGCAGGACCGACACGGGTGTTCACGCCCTCGATTACTGCGCAAGCTTTGAGGTTTCCTCGCTCATCGTTCCTGCGGACAAGATCTGCCTTGCCCTCCGCCCCCTTCTCCCCGAAACGCTGACAGTTTTTCGTTCTGAAATCGCGCCCGACGGCTTCAACGCGCGCTACGACACAGTCAAAAAGACATACAGGTATGTGTTCTATTGTGGCGAGAGCTCTTTCCCTTCGCTTGACGCCAATGCGTGGTTCGTCAAAACCCAGACCGCCCCTGACCTTGAGGCGATGAACGAGGCAGCAGCAAAGCTTGTCGGAACTCACGATTTTTCGGCATTTTGCGGGGATTTGAAAAACGCCAAGACGACCGTCCGCACAGTTTTTTCCTGCTCGGTCAAAAAAGCCCAGCTTGAAATTGCGCCTGAGTGCATTGGCGTGTTCGAGCTTGAGATCACGGGCGACGGGTTCCTCTATAACATGGTGAGGATTGTTGCCGGCACGGTTGTTTACGCCGGACTCGGCAAGATGACCGCGGGCGACGTTGAGAAGGCTCTCGAGACAAAGGCACGGAAGGACGCGGGAATGACCGCACCGCCGCAGGGGCTCTACCTTTCGAAAGTGTTTTTAAGATAAAAATAATCCGGCTTAGCTCTGCCGGATTTTTGATGCATTGGCGATATTGTTTAACGATTACTGCTGAAAAGGATTTTCGCGCTGCCTGATAATTTTTTCCATGAAGCCGCTTTCTGTTCTCTCGTAACCCGAAATGTCAAGGGCGTTTATCATGTAGCAAGACACCGCTATCGAACCGAACGCCGAGACCACCGACGAGAGGCACAAGGTCACAGTTGTGATCGCGACCGAACCTGCTATACCCGCCGTACCGTTTAAGGGGATAAATGAGAACGCAAATCCGAATAGAAATGTTGTCATCAGTGTCGCGGCGCCTGAGATCAGATACACGATCATCATAAGAGGCCTTTTTAAGAGCGCCCCGCCCGTTCCGAGAAGTCCTTTGAAGAAAGTCAGACCCGTGAGGGATACGAAGTAGCAGCTGAGTCCCGCGACAACGGCAATGATCATTCCCGGTATGAACATGATCAAAAAGCCAAGGGACGCAATCAGAGTTCCTATAATCGCGCAGATTGCAATTCTGGGGAGCATTTTAATTGCGTTCATAACGTAAGTTGTGCCCGAAAGAACCTCGACGTGATCAAAGTCATCCGAGTGAACCACGTTCATAGCCTCGTCGGTTTCGTAGCGCGCAAGGATACCGCGTCTGCCCTCGTCAAGCGTCAGCCTCGCGATTGCGGCAGGCAGAAGCATTGACAGTATGGCAACCACGAGCATCAGCAGAAGGAAAGGAACCAGCGAAGATGCCGCGTTGTAGAACGCCTCGTAAATCTCGTCCTGCGTTGACTTGTTGTTGCTGAAAACCTCAAGAAAAAGGTTTACCGATTCGTTTTTCAGCAAAAAGAGTTCGGACACGGCTGTGACGATTCCCGCAGGTACCATCACGAGCAGTATCATGATTATTATTTTTTTGAAGTGAAGGCGGAAGATTCTCGCGGATTCCCTGAAAACCCCGCCGAATGACAGTCTTCTCATATAATTTTTCCTCTGAAATATCGCGTTTTCACGCATTCTGCGGCCAGTGCCTCACTCTTCGCGAGCCTTTGCTTTATCGGCTCTTTTCTTGTAAATCTTCAGCCAGATAAGCACGCCGTACGCTCCTATGAGCGAAAGAACCAATGCGACAGCAAGAACTGTATAACCGTTAAAGCCTCCCTCGTTGGTCACGATGCTGCCGCCCTGAACCGAGTCAAGGTGCCCCGGCGCGTAAACGAAGAAGTAGTGCATCAGAATCTCAAACGGGTTCTTGTCCGGATATACTTCCGCAAACTTAGGCACATAGTGGATAAGCACCGTAACGACAAACGATATGACCGTTGCCAATAAGGTGTCAAGCACGATGATGACGTGCGTTCTTGCCCCTTTGTACTTTCCGTGGCCGATCGCAAAATAGAAGGACGTCACACCCGCGCCGCATGCGATCATAAGCGGTATGGAAAAGATATCGAAAGCGCAGAGCAGCACCGCGAAAGGAAACGCTCCAACGATACCGCCAAGCAAGCCGATGAAAAACAGCTTGAAAAAGCCGAGAGCGCCCGGATTTTCAGCTTCATACATCTCGTTCTTCAAGCTCTCGCGGTCTCTCGTCCTCTTTTCGGCTTTAGTCTCTTTATCCGTAACAGGCGCCTCAGCGGTTTCGGTCTCGCCCGTCAGAACCTCGTTCTGAGGCACTTCTTCCGCCACCGCCTCCGCCGTGATTTCGTTTTCGTTTATTTCGTTGTTTTCCGGCATATTAAACTCTCCTGAACAAATAAAACCGGCTTTACCTGTCACCTCTTTAAGGTGCTTTCCGGCTGTCAGTCTTAATTCACAAAGATATGGCAGCTTCCGATTTCACCGGAATTATACCCTTGCAAACTTAAATTCACTTTAAAACTCGAGAATTGCAGATTTTAGAAGTCTTGGAACCGAACGCAAAAACAGTACAAAAATCAAGCCAGGCAGCGGCCGATCATAGTTTCGACCTCTTCCTTCTCCATTCCGGAGGCGAGCTGAATCTCGCTGAAAAGAATCTTCTTGGCGCTGACGAACATCTTTTTCTCGCCCGACGAAAGCGTCTTTGTCTTCTCGCGGAGGGCAAGGTATTTGTAAACGTCGATTATTCTGTAAATATCGCCCGTCTTCATAAGTTCAAGCTGGTCGCGCTGACGTTTATTCCAGTTCGGGTCCTGAGGCAGAACCTCGGACGTCCTTATATACTCGAGAACGTTTTCGATTTCTTTAGGAGAAATAACAGGCCTGAGTCCTGTCCCGCCGGACTGACTCGCAGGCACCATCAGGTGAAGATTACCGTATGGCAAATCGATCATATAGAAATCTTTCGTTTCGCCGTCGATCACGCTCTGTTTAATCTCGCTGATTACACCTGCCCCGTGAAGCGGAAAAACAACAAAATCTCCTTTTTTGAAATCCATAATTGCAGCACATTCAGTCTTCAAGCTATAGTGTAATTCTGACAGTCTTATCAAAATACAACTTGAAACTCTCCCGCGTTTATTTTAAACTATTTCAGGTACTTTTTCAAGTCCAAAACGCCAATGAAAATCCCGAATCCGCCCCGAACGCACAGTTCCCGGCGGCTCTTTTGAAGGATTTTTTCCAAACATATTGTTGAAAGCAGGTAGAAAAATGGATACCGACAAGACAAATTCCCAAGTAAGCACCTTGCTCAGCTTCTTTGACAGGACGTTCGGCGGCACAGAAGGCGTACGCGTGTTCACGGCTCCCGGAAGGGTCAATCTCATTGGCGAGCACATCGATTACTGCGGCGGTTTCGTGTTCCCGGCGGCTCTGACGCTCGGCACTTACGTTGCCGTCAGGAAAAACGGCACTAAGGATACCGTGAGGCTCGCTGCGACCACCATTGACGGGGTCAGGACCTTCACGCTCGGCGACATCGAGTCCGCAAGAAACCTCGACTGGGGCAACTACCAGGCAGGTGTTGTGAAGGAGCTCATGCTTCTCGGAGTTGATATCGGCGGTTTCGACGCCGCATACCTTTCCACGATACCTTTCGGCGCAGGGCTTTCCTCGTCAGCTTCGATTGAAGTGTCGACGGGCCTTGCCGTGTCAGAGCTTTTCGGCTCACCGCTCACCGGTAAGGAACTTGCCCTCGCCGGACAGCGCGCGGAGAACAAATTCTGCGGCGTTAACTGCGGCATCATGGACCAGTTTGCATCGGCAATGGGCCTTGCCGGTCACGCCATCCTCCTCGACTGCGCTTCGGTCACGCACAAATATGCGCCTCTTGACCTTGGCGATTCAGTCCTGGTTCTTGCCAACACGTGCAAAAAGCATGCCCTCGGAGCCTCGAAGTACAACGAAAGACGCGCCGAAGTCGCAACCGGGCTTCAGGAAATGAACCGCATCGCCAAGTCACACGGCAACCCCGAAAAGCCCAACCTCTGCGCCTTCAACAAGGCCGAGCTCCTCGAATACTCCCCCGAAATCGCCAATGACATCATCAGAAAGCGCGTCATGCACGTCGTCAGCGAAAACGAGCGCGTCAAAGAGGCCGTAACCCTCCTCGAACACGCCAATCTCACCGCTTTCGGCGCACTTCTCCGCGACGCCAATCAGTCCATCCGCTATCTCTACGAGGCCACAGGCGCCGAACTCGACGCAATCTTCGATGCCACCCTGGACTTCCCCGGCTGCATCGGCTCCCGTATGACCGGCGGCGGCTTCGGCGGCTGCACCGTCAACATCGTAAAAGCCTCCGCCGTCGAAGAGTTCAAGAAGCACGTCGCCGCTCTCTACACCGCTAAAACCGGCAACATCCCCGAATTCTACGTCTGCGAGATCGGCGACGGCGCCCGGGAGCTCGCCTGACCGCCCTTTCCCGCGGCCGAATCACATTCTTGAATCAACTTAAAAGCAGGCACCGTTTTGTACCGCGCGGCGCTTGCTTTTTGTTTTTTTCTTTTGTAGAATTAGTTTACAAGGATATGGCAATATTATTGGATCTATCTCCAATTCTATCCAAAGGCAAGTATCTAAGTTTAATTCAGCTGTTTCAGACAGTTTGTTACAGGAGGTTAATAAAGTTATGAAAAAGTTTATGGTTTTTGTCGTGCTTTTTGCATTGGCGGTTTCATTGGTTGCCTGCGGCACCGCTGTGAATCAGGAGCCTGCAAAAAGTACTGCAGGAAGTACTGCAGATAATTCCACACCGGAGCCTACGGACAGTGACGATCAGGGCAGGGATTTTCAGCCCGGCGTTATTTTGCTGACTCTTAATGAAAAGCAAACCGGTTCCGTTGAAAGTCTGTTCCCGGAACTCAATATTGAGAGTGCGGAAGACGTCAATCAAAAGGCTTACGACAGGGTTAAGGACAATCCGGAGCTCAAGGAACAGGCGGACGCATACGCCGCAAGAATCGGTACGGATTTTATTGTCACCTTGAGTGAAAAAACAAAGGACGCTGTGACGGCCGGAATTGAACTTATCAAAGACAATCCTTTGGTCAAGTCCGCAACGCCAAACTACATTATGGAGCCTGCGGAGTAAAACTATGACGCCCTGCGGATTTCAGGCGGACTTGTCAGCCTTTGTCTATTGATTATTTCTGCGCCGGACAGTATAATACAGTCCGCGCGGATATGGTGGAATGGCAGACACGTTGGTCTTAGGAACCAATGCGCGAGCGTGCAGGTTCAAGTCCTGTTATCCGCACCATTGCCCCGGAGAATCTCATTGTTCTCCGGGGATTTTTTGCTTGTAGCTTTGAATTGCAGATCATTTTGCCGCGATACTGTATTTTATTTTTTTTAATCTTTTTGTTTCTTTTGTTATATACGGCTCCAAGTGTTTCTTGGTATAATAAAATTCAAGTGACGACGCGCGCTATCTTTTGTGACGGTTTTCTTCTTTTATTCCGTCACCGTATTGTTTCAATACCAAATCTTTATTGTTTGCCATTCTGTTTTCTCCAAATATTTAATATATAAAATTCAAATCATATGAATCATTGTTTATAATTTCCGAAAAATATCAAGTAAGTGACCCGAAAGACCAATCATATCCAGTCGCTCACAAATCGTATAAATGTATTCAACATACATATTGAACGTCTCGTCGCTCATATTAGCAAGCAGATCGCGTATCATGCCGGAGAACATATCCGTACCGACCAAATGCAGTCGCTCGACAGAAAATCTGCGCATCAGTGCGTCAATATCTTCTATCCTACATATTGAAAGCCCTTTTTCTGGTATTTCGGACACTAAGTAATCGTTTTCTTTGACGCGAGCGGCAATATCCTTGTCACTTATTTTATTGCGACGAAAAAGATAATTCATTACCGTCATTTCGTTGAGAATATAAGCGGCGAAAACAACGCCGTTGTTTTTAGTTACGCGGAGTGCTTCCGAAATAGTTTTACGCTTATCCTCAAAAGCGGAAAGATGATACAGCGGACCCAAAACGAGCGTTAAATCAAACTCGCCGTCCGCAAAAAAAGATAGATCGCGAGAATCTCCTTTTACGATTGAAATACGCTCTCCGGGGGCGGTATCCGCTTTGAATTGCTCGATATGTAAATCTACCGGCTCGATTGCGGAAACCTCATAACCCATTCGGGCAAAGTAGTGAGAATACCTGCCTGCGCCGGCGCCGATCTCAAGGATTTTTGCTCCGGGAAACAAGTATTTTTCAATATATCGAACAGTCGTTAGAAACTCGACTCTGCCAAATCGCTCATCAAGCCGTTCGCGCTCCTCACCTCTCGAATAGTATTCATGCATTTTATTCATAGCAACATTACCCTTTCTCAAATCAGTTTTCATATTCTTGACCATTTAGTCATTATCGTCATCCTCGCTGAATTCGACAATATCGTCCAGTGTACAATCCAGAACAGCGCAGATTTTTTCAAGCGTTTCGAGTGGAACAGATTCGTTGCGTCCGAGATTCGCCATAGCATTGGTGGATATTCTCGCTTTTTTTTGTCAGCTCGGTTTTATTGATCCCTTTGTCGATCATCAGTTTCCACTTATTTACTCTAAAATCTTACATCTATTCTCTATCAATTCTGAAAACCTTTCCTTCAATGGCTGCGACAGAAAAGAATTCTCGCACAACTCTTGATAATTTCGCTTTAAAGAAACAATCCTCTCAATCATTTTTTCTGCCGACGTTTTTGCAATTTTGCATTCTTCCGCGAATATGAAAAAATCCTTTTTGAGGATACGTGCTTTTTTTCCGTTCATAGCTAAAGCAAATTCTTCCGTATCCTCCGGCATGATGACGTTGATGGGAAGCAGATCGTATGCAGGCGAAAGCTTATAAACACCGCTTGCCTTATGCGTCTCAATCAGCGAGAAATTCTTGAGATGCATATCTGAATTCCCGACAACGAAAGAGAATACTATACGCATAAACAATTCTGTCATATCCAGTTTAGGCTGATAAGAGTATCTTTCTATCACCTTTGCGCAGCGTTCATAAGAGCCTTTGTATTTATCCTGCGTCAGACGCAAATCAAGCTGACAAAAATCCTCCATGGCAAGCATTTGGAATCCGGTTTTGTCAAACACTCGATCAACTCGCTTTGTTATGTAGGCAAATGTATTGTTGCTCCTTATCAAAGCGTGCGGCACAGTAGATATATCGGTTACATCCGCCATGGTCATAACCAGCTGCTCGGCTTCCGGCAAGCATTCAAACTCATCTACCTGAGGTTTCAGAATATAGCCGGTAGGGTAATTAACCAGCGTCAAGCGTGGGCTGCTGCCTGCAGAATGCAAATGTAGAGACAGCTTTTTTTGAACACCGGGCACAGTAATCCCTTTGGCGGTATTTTCTTTTACTATTTCTTCTATTATGGTGTTATCATCAATTTCTATCTGCGGAATAACGTTCGTTCCGAAAAAACGTTTAACGCATGCTTGATGCCAACCGTTTATATCATTTTTCAGTATCGGCTTGCCACAGCAACAGCAGTTCATTTTTTCTCCTCCATGATACTCACGTTTCCAATGCCGTCCTTGCAAGCGACGAGCAATAACCCAAAACGATCTTTCATATCAATCTTCCAGTTTCTGCTGACCACACCGAGGAGCCAACCTTCCGGTATGAGTCCGTCAAAAAACGAAAACAGTGTACCGGAATTGTATGGTTCATCTTGAAGAGGCAACGTCAACGAGACCGGAGATGCGTTTTCCGATTTCAGATAGTCTTCGTCGTAAGCAAACTTATATCCGGAATCTGTTTCAGAGAGAATACCCGCAAAGGTATTCCGTACATATACATAAGCTTTTCTAAAAGTATCCATTATTTACTGATTTTTCTTCCCGGAACGGCAGTGGCGCCGAACATTTCAAGCGCGGCATTAACTTTATCCATACGCACAGTTTCTTTGCCCTGCTCGAGATCGCGAACAAAGCGAAGTCCTAATCCTGAACGCATAGCAAACTCAACTTGAGTCAGCCCCGCATTTTTTCTATTCGTTTTCACAAATTCAGCAATAGGATTCATAGTTCAAATCTCCTTCATCCTGTTTTTCTATCGATTATATACCCTTTAAGGTATAAATTCAAGTCTTTTTCTAATTATTATACCTTTACGGGTATATTTCTGTTTAAGATGTCAAAATTATACCTTATAGGGTATATTGTCAAGGCTTAAAAATGAGATAATCATCAGTTTTTCGCGGTGTTCGCTGTATTCACGCTGCACTGCTTCGGCTGAAACGACCCACTGTTTTCCGAATTTGCAGACATCAACACCGTTCTTCAGATTTCCGTATGCAACAGCCCTGCAGCACGTGCTTGCCTTGGCGTGAGCGTTTTTGCAGCTTTTTTTCGAATCCGCCAATGAATTCACTTGACAATTCGCAAACCAGCGTGTATAATGGTATCAAATGATACCGTAAGATTGTGAAGGGGTCACTTAAAATGAAAACATTGAAAGAGATTGATATGCTTTGTCCGTGCTGCATGGAAAAACACAGCGTGAAAGTCATTGGCGTCTTCGAGCAAACCGTTTTTAAGAACGTGCCTGTCAGCTACGATGCAGAGTGCTTCTACTGCGACAATGCGGACGAGACTTTTGAGGACGAGCAGCAGCTTTCTTCAAACGATATTGCCATGAAAAATGCGTACCGCAAGGAGATGGGGTTGCTGACGTCCAATCAGATTACGGATTTACGCGCCAAATACGGTATCAGCCAGAACGACCTGTGTCTTTTGCTTGGCTGGGGAGCAAAAACCGTAACTCGCTACGAGAGCCACCAGGTGCAGGACGCCGCTCACGATACAATACTGCGTAAGCTTGACTCGGATCCGGAATGGTTTTTGCAGCTGCTCAAAGCCGCCAAAGATTCTCTTTCTCCCGCAGCTTACGAAAAATATACGGAAAGAGGAACCGCCCTCTTCGAGAAGGATCACGACACCTATCTCAAGAGCGCAATAATGTCAAAGTACGCCCGGTTCACGGGAAACACCGACCTGAACGGAGGTAATGAGCTGTCGTTGGATGTGGTTTCGGATATGATCCGCTATTACGCCAATTCCGCCAAGGTGACAAGCCTTTTTCGTGTCAAACTCATGAAACTGCTTTGGTACGCAGATGCCCTCTCATTTAAACGCAGAGGTCACTCAATTTCCGGTCTCGTTTACCGTGCCCTTCGCATGGGTGCTGTTCCCGTAGCATACGAATCCATTGTCGAACTGAGCACTGTTAACTGTGAGGAAATTGATTTGGATGACGGGACCGGATATCAGTTTCTGCCTACAGAAAGCAAAGATTACCCTCACCTGACCTCAGATGACAGGGCGATTCTTGACACGGTTATCCGCAGGTTTGGCAAAACAACGAAGAACGAGATTGTTGAAACGATGCACAAAGAAGATGCATACGTTAAAACGCCTCTTAACGAAATAATTCACTTTAAATACGCCAAGACACTCAGTCTGTCTTGACAAACGGTCGCCGCCTACGGGCGGCGGCGGAAGCTTAAAACGTTGATTTTTATTGGCGATAAATGTTAGAATTTGTTGTCAATCCAATAAGAAGACGGTGAGTGAGTTTGAACCTGTTACACATGAAACATGCGCTTGAAGTCGCCAAGGCGGGGTCGCTCAGCAAGGCCTCCGAAAAGCTTCTGATTGCCGCACCGAATATAAGCAGATCCATCAAGGAGCTCGAGAGCGATCTCGGGATCACTATCTTTGACCGCACCCAGAACGGTATGAAGCTGACGCCCCAGGGCGAGGAGTTCATCAATTATGCGAAGAGCATCCTCGGGCAGATTGACGAGGTGGAGCAGTTTTACAAGACCGGCGCGCCCAAAAAGCAGAAGTTTTCGATTTCGGTTCCGCGCGCCTGCTACATTTCCGAGGCTTTTGCGGAGTTTTCAAAATCCCTTACCAAAGACCCGGCGGAGGTTTTCTACAAGGAGACCAACTCCCAGCGCACTATTCAGAACATGCTGAACAACGATTACAAGCTGGGCATCATAAGGTATGCGGAGAACTACGACCGCTACTTCAAGACGATGCTTGAGGAAAAAGGGTTCAGGTACGAACTGGTCACGGAGTTCACTTACTCGCTGATCATGAGCGCGGAAAGCCCCTTGGCGGCAAAGGAGACGATCACTTTTGAGGATCTTCAGAGCTACATTGAGATCGCGCATGCGGACCCATACGTGCCGTCGATGGCGCTTTCAAAAGTTGTGAAAGAGGAGCTGCCGGACAACATTGACAGGAGAATTTTCATTTTTGAGAGAGCGAGCCAGTTTGATCTTTTGTCGATGAACCCGGAGACGTTTATGTGGGTGTCCCCTGCCCCTGAGAAGCTGCTTACGCGCTATAACCTTGTCCAGAGGAGCTGCGCGGAGAATAAAAAGGTTTACAAGGACGTTCTCATTTACAGGACCGGCTACAGGCTGTCGGAGCTTGACAGGCAGTTTATCACGAAACTCTGCGAATCAAAGAGAAAACATTTTTGATTTTTTAAGTTCCGGCCTTCTAAATGAGGTCGGATTTTTTTGCATTGGCGGAGTCGATACAGGGGTTATCGATATAGATTATACCGATTATCCGATTTAAGAATTTTAAGAACAGATATTAGCTGTTAGAATTGTCCCGAGCTTGGGAGAGAAGGAGGTAGAGCTTGTGGAAAAAACAACTGTTTCGAAGGCGACGCTGGGCAGGCTTCCGGAGTATTTAAGGACTCTGAGAGATCTTGCACCCGAAGACGGCACCCACATCTCGGCAACGGCTATCGCCAAGAAGCTTAGCCTCGGTGAAGTTCAGGTCAGGAAGGATCTCGCGGCGGTCAGCGGCGCGGGAAAACCGAAGCTCGGGTATGAGATTGGCGAGTTGATTGAGGAAATCGAGCATTTTCTCGGTTACGATCAGCTGACTCCGGCAATTCTTGTCGGTGCGGGAAAGCTGGGAAAGGCGCTGCTGCAGTACAGGGAATTCGAGCGGTACGGCGTCAAAATCTCGGCGGCATTCGACTTAAACGAGAAACCTATCATCATCGGCGAAAAAACAGAAGTTCTTCCTATGTCTCAGCTTGAGAGTTTTTGCAGGGACGGGCACATCAGACTCGGTATCATTACCGTGGGTGAAGGCTCGGCTCAAGAGGTGTGCGACCGGATGGTCGGCTGCGGGATCGAAGCGATTTGGAACTTTGCCCCGTGCAAGTTGAGCGTCCCCTCCGGTGTGCTTCTCCAAAACGAAAACCTGGCGCTTTCCCTGGCCCATCTCAACAATCAGTTATGCAATCATAATTAGGAGGACACTACATGGAAATCAGAAATTATTCAGTTGTCGATGATGTCGAGAAACTTGAAGAAGCTATTGCCCGCGTAAGAGAGGCACAGAAAGTTTACGCAACCTACACACAGGAGCAGGTTGACAGGATTTTTCTCGCAGCCGCTTCTGCCGCCAATAAAGCAAGGATTCCCCTTGCCAAGATGGCTGTCGAGGAGACGGGCATGGGCGTTGTTGAGGACAAGGTCATCAAGAACAACTACGCCGCGGAATACATCTACAACAAATATAAGTTTACAAAGACCTGCGGAGTCATTGAAGAAGACCCCGCGTTTGGTATAAAGAAGATTGCGGAGCCCATTGGCGTCATCGCAGCGGTAATTCCGACGACAAACCCGACGTCGACCGCCAT
>DBWH01000044.1:48804-48953 GCA_002308595.1 Mageeibacillus sp. UBA1243
TCCGCCAAACTCGTTCTTGAGGCAGCTGTAGAAGCCGGAGCGCCTGACGGAATCATCGACTGGATTGACGTTCCGAGCCTTGAACTGACAAACCTCGTCATGAAAGAGGCTGACATAATTCTCGCAACGGGCGGTCCCGGAATGGTCAA
>DBWH01000044.1:49037-49579 GCA_002308595.1 Mageeibacillus sp. UBA1243
ATCATCCACTCAAAGACGTTCGACAACGGTATGATCTGCGCATCCGAGCAGTCCGTTATCGTGCTTGAGAAGGTTTACGATGCGGTAAAGCAGGAGTTTGCAACGCGCGGCTGCTACTTTCTGAACCCCGTTGAGACCGAGAAGGTTCGCAAAACCATTATTATAAACGGCGCACTCAACGCAAAGATTGTCGGTCAGTCTGCCGCCAAGATCGCTCAGCTTGCCGGTGTGACAGTTCCCGAAGGGACCAAGGTTCTCATTGGCGAGGTCGAAAACGTTGAGATATCGGAAGAATTTGCTCATGAAAAGCTCAGCCCCGTGCTCGCAATGTATAAAGCAAAGGATTTTGGCGACGCACTCAACAAGGCGGAGCACCTCATCGCGGACGGCGGCTACGGACACACATCGTCGGTTTACCTCAACGAGCGCACCGAAAAAGCCAAGCTTGACGAGTTCACCGCACGCATGAAGACCTGCCGTATTCTTGTCAACACGCCCTCCTCTCAAGGCGGTATCGGCGACCTTTACAACTTCAAGCTCGC
>DBWH01000013.1 GCA_002308595.1 Mageeibacillus sp. UBA1243
AAAAGGCGAGTTCGGGCTCTTTGTTTTTGATATCAGACCTGTTATCCGTGTATCATCCTTTGATGAACTTTTCCATGAGCGTGTCGCCTTTTGCAACGTATATGCCTGTTGCCTTGGCGAATCTTTCGTCATATGATGCACCCGGATTTTTCGGGAACTTTGAACTGCTGTCGTAGATGATGTAGGGTACCGCGTCGTGTGTGTGCGTGCGCAGTACAAGCGGGGTGGGGTGATCGGGAAGAACGAGCATTCTGAAATCCTCGCCTGCTTCTCTGAGGCGGCTGCAGAGGGGGCCGACAACGCGCCTGTCAATGTACTCAATCGCAAGTATCTTTTCTTTTACTTCATGCCTGTGGCCGCACTCGTCAGGGCCTTCCATGTGGATATAAACGAAGTCGCCCTCGTTCATGAGGTAGTTGAAAGCCGCATCGGCCTTGCCTTCGAAATTGGTCTTGTAGGTTCCCGTGGCGCCCTCGACTTCAAGCACCTTCATGCCTGCGCAGAGACCGATTCCCTTGATGAGGTCGACGGCCGAAACAACTGCTCCCTTGATGCCGAATTTCTCGGTAAAATTCGATAAATAGGGCTTCCTGCCTTCGCCCCACGGCCAGATTGAATTGGCGGGTTTGAGACCGCGCTCGATGCGCTTTTTGTTAACCGGGTGGTCCGAAAGAAGCTCGTAGCTCTTCTTCATGAGATCAAGGAGTTCCTTTGACATGAAGCCCTTGGGAAGGTGCTCCGTGATGGGCTTGCCGGAGATGTCGTGAGGGGGAGTGCACAAAAGTTTAACGTTGCCTTCAGCCTTCATGACGATGCAGTGTCTGTAGCTGACGCCGGGGTTGAAGCGGAGAATGTCACTGCCGAGTTTTTCGTTGATGAAAAGAATCAGCTCGCGCGCCTCTTCGGTGGATATCTCGTCCGAACTGTAGTCGGCCATTGTGAGAGTCTCGTATTCGCCGGAACCGCCAAGGCTTACAAGGTTGCACCTGACTGCAAGCTCATCCGGCTGAAGCTCTATGCCCATGCTCACCGCTTCCAGAGGCGATCTTCCCGTGTAGTATTTGTCGGGGTCGTAGCCGAGGACGGACATATTGGCGATGTCGCTTCCCGGAGGGTTCAGATGGTCGGGAACGGTCTTCACAAGACCGAACTCACCGTATTGGCAAAGATAGTCGATGTTGGGTTTTTCAGCCGCCATGAGCGGTGTTTTGCCTTCAAGCTCAGGCACCGGGTAGTCCGCCATGCCGTCGCCGAGGATTACAATGTACTTCATTTACTGGTTTCCTTTTCGTGTGAATTTATTAATTGATCATAGCTGATACCGTAAGTACGGGCTATGTCGAGTGCAAAGCTTCTGCCCTGAGGGGGCATTCTGGTGATCTTGTAGGTCCTCTTGCTTCCCGTCTGGAGCTTCTTGATTCCGTCCTCCGTCATGACCTCGAGACCGCTGGATTCGTCGATGCCCGCGACAAGACTCATCATGTTTGAAAGACCGGGCTCCTTGTTGAGCTCCGGAATGTTCTCGGCAAGCTCGTGAATGTGTGTCGCAAAAAGCGCTCTGGCACCGATCGTGCGCAGATACTTCATGATCTCGGTCGCAATGAACAGGCATTCCTGGTGCGACGTGCTCGAAAGCGACTCGTTCATGAGGATCATACTGTATTTCGTAAGTTTGGGGAGAATCTGCTCAAGTCTTACACATTCCTCGCCAAGGCGTCCCTCGCTGACCGAGTTTTTCTCAAGCTCAGGGAAATGCGTGTATATGTTGTCGCAGGGACTTATCTCGCCCGACGTTCCCGCAACCGGAAGTCCCGCCTGGAACATGAGCTGGCAGAGTCCGAGAGCTCTTGTGATCGTGGTCTTGCCGCCCTGGTTTGCGCCCGTCAGAATTCCGATCCTGCCTTCCTCTTCGCCGAGAACAAAATCGTTCGTGACGATCACATTGTCAAGTTTGTTGATACCCGTGTCGGACATGACCCTTATCGCAAAACTGAGGTCGTAAATATTTTTGACGAAGAACCTGCGCTCATCCATCGGCAGTGCTTTCGGGAAGCAGACGGGAAGTCCCGCGCTCCTCAGCTTGTTCACAAGGTGTGTGCCGCCAATATAAAACGAAATCTCAGGCATGAGCTCAAAGAGGAAAGCCGATTCGACTCTCTCGTACCTGTTGAGCGAGTCCGCAAGGTTCCTGAAAGTGTCCTTCATGACGGACGAGAGGTCGCGCATAATTGCCGCGTCAAGAGTTCCTGCGCTGTTGTCCCTGAGAATCGAGTACCACGTGCCTATGCCGAAGTACTTTTCCTCGTTGTTTTTCGTGCCGAACAGCTTCGAGAGCATGCCGCGCTTTTTAATCGGCTTCTCGCTTACAGAGAGGAGCACCGACTCAACCGGATGGAGCTCATTGTCGAGGTTGACGCCAAGGGTAACGCTCTGGATGCCCTTGATGTTGTCGCTGAGCGTGGGCAGAAGGTCCACCAGCTCATGGTAGTTCTCGTCGTTCATTATCGAGGTTATCAGCTCCCGGAGCTTGAGAAGTCCCTCGGACTCAAAAGTTCTTCCGGGGCTGCAGAAAATCCTGTCAAGAACCGTCACGCACTGAACGTAAATCTTCAGCAGTTCCATGCGCCAGACCGTTTTTCTGACGTCGTCGTCATGGGCAAGGTTCGTCTTTTCCATGCGACCGAGCTGAATTATGAGCGGGAGGAGGTCCGTATTCGCAAGCACCTCAAGTTCCGGGTACTTGAGAAAGTCCTTCAGAATTGCCTGGCGGTAGACTATGGTCTCATTGTCGGTGACCATGTCGCTTATCCTCGCGACAATGTAATCCTTGCCATCGGTGCGTATATCCATGCCCTGGAGAATCATATTGGCGTTAATGTCGCGCTCCATGATGTCCTGGTTGAAAAGAACACCTTCGCCCGATTTGAAGGCCTGCTCTTTTGCTCTGCCTGCCGCGTAGTCGGGCCACAACAAACTGAAACTGTGCTTCTGGTAGAGAGGATCCATAATAAAACTCCTAAACCTCTGTTTCTGCGGAATTTACAAACCGCCAATGTCCTTCGGAAAGCCTAAGCCCTGCCGATAATTCTCTTTATCACGTGTCCCGCGATCATCATGCCGGCAACGGGCGGCACAAACGAAATACTTCCGGGCGTCCTGCTGCCTGTCTTCGCAGGCTCCTCAACCGAGTAGAGCACCGTCAGCTTCCTGACGTCGGCTTCCTTAAGTAGCTTTCTCATTGCCCTTGCAAGAGGGCAGACGGACGTCTTGTAAATGTCTGAAATTCTAAAGGCGAGCGGGTCGAATTTATTGCCCGTGCCCATGCAGCTTATAATGCCAATCCCGCGCTCCTCGGCGATCTTCGCGAGAAGGACCTTGGAACCAACGGAGTCGATGCAGTCGCAGATGAAATCAATCTCATCCCACGGCACCTCCGAAACGGTCTCATCGCCGAAAAAAATATCAAGCGGGAGCACACTGCAGAAAGGATTTATCTTTTTAACCCCTTCCGCCGCAGCTTCCGCCTTCGGCAGACCCAAAGTATCTGTTGAGGCAAACCGCTGCCTGTTAAGGTTTGAAGGGGCGAATCTGTCATTGTCAACGAGCACCAGCCTGCCGACCCCCGCTCTCGCGAGAGCTTCGACGCAGCTCCCTCCGACACCGCCAATGCCGAACACCGCAACACAGGCTCCCTTAAGCGCGGCAAGCCCTTCTTTTCCGACAATCATTTCTTCTCTTGCGAAGATTTCTTCCTCTTTTGCGATAATCTCTTCTCCGGAAATGCAGGTATTGTTTTCGTCTCTGCAAGCGCCCATAACGTGTCCGTCCTTCCGACGACAATGATACCAAAGCACACTTTTAAAATCAATAAAAAAATGGTTGCAGACATATAGTTTAAGCTAAATATAATGATTGTGATTTTTGCGCATATTTTCGGGAAATCTAATATTTCCGGAATATATTTTTTTCCTTGACACACCGATTTTCCGGGGTTATCATTTCATCGATTTCAGATTCAACAGGGTAAAAAAATTCTGGCATGGCGGCATTCTCCGGAATGCACGGGAGGTAGTTTTGTACTATTGTTTTAACGGGAGATATGTATCTGAGGACGAGCCGGACTCCGGCTACACCGCAGTGCTTAAAGCTGTGAGGCGGAAAGACAAAGAACCGGTAGCGGTAAAAGTCTGGGAAAAGGACGCTCCGGAGGGAAAAAGGGAGGCCGAAATCTGGAAAAGCGCTTTTCCGGAATACTTCATCGAGGCGAAAAACGACGGCAGAAGGTTCATACTTGTGAGGCGCTGGATAGAGGGCATAAGCCTTGCGGAATTTGCGGAAAAGTACGGGCCGATGGAAGCCGCCAAGGCCGTTGCCGTGTGCCTATGCGTGGCACTTCGGCTGCGACGGTTTTACCAGGCAACGGGGAAGTACTACGGCGACCTGAGGCCCGAAAACGTGATACTCGGCCGAAGCTCCGTGTTCTTTGTCGATTTTGAGTCGGCCGGAGATGAGGCCGGGGAGGGAGGCGCGGCAAAAAACTTCAAGTCGAAAACGCTGAAGTTTGTCTCGCCTGGTTTCGCCGCGCCGGAAGTGTACAGGGGCAGGGCGTGCTGCGCGTCCGACTTTTTTGCCATTGGCGTGCTCCTCAATTATCTCATGACGGGCGAGGCGTCGGACGGCGGCGAAAAGCTGCCTGAGGGCAGGCTGAAGGATTTTTTGCGGAGGTGCTGCGAGAAGAAGCCGGAGGACAGGTTCGGGAGCATTGAGGCGCTTGCGGCGGAGCTTGGCGATATACTGAGGGAGACAGGCGGGAGCCCGTTCGGGAGCCTTGAGGATGAGATAGGGTTTTACCTTGGCGGCGGAAGATTCGGCGACGGTGAGGAGACAAGGCCGCGCGAAGGTACCGGTATGCATCTGTTTCCGGGGAAGGACAGGGATGACGTTGACGATTTCGAGAGGGAGTTTGAGAGCCTGATCTTTCCTGAAGAAGATGGCGCGGCTGACGTGAGTTTACCTGATGAGGCTGACGGCGGAGAGGGGTCTGTTGAGGAGATTCCGGAAGACACTACAGAGTATTCGGAGGACGAACCTGACGGCAATCCGCAGGATGAGGCGATACTTTTCCCGCACTACGAGAAGGGCTACAGGCGGCTTATGCTTTACGTCCCCGGAAACGTCAGCTTTGCGACCGAACTCGGCTACGTTTTCTGCACCTGCTTCGGTCTTAAGACATGCGTGTACGAGCTTTTTGACTATGCGCCTCCGAGGCTGACATACTATCTGACGCCGGCTGAAGAAAGCATCGAAAACAACGCATTTTCAGGCAAAAACGCATACAATGAAACTTCGGGGGCGGCATACTGCGGAGGGTACGATGACGCGTTTCTTGCCTCCGAGGAGAGCGTTGAGTACCAGGCTTCCGGTCTTAACGGAAACAGCAGGGACGACGAATCCTCTGAAGGAATTGTCCGGAGGTTTTCGCGGGCCTGCATGACCGGGGATTTCAGAATTAAAACGGTGAGGTCTGAGGAATCGCCAAGGCTTTTCATCGGCGCCGGCACACTCGAAGATCTGGGCGAGCCGGATGACGATTTCATGCGAAGCTTCATGGCCGGCGCCTATACCGACTACGACATAACCGTTGTCTGTGACAGTATGCTCGAGAGCCGCGAGAGCAGCGTGCGGGTCATGCGGTACTGCGACTACGTGCTGCTGCCGGTGAAAGACGAGGCGGACGAGTTTGAGACGGCGACTGCGCACTATACGAGACTCCTTGGCGAGAACAGAATTTCAAAGGAGAGGCTTAAGGTTGTCTGCTGGGAGAAGAGCGGCACGGGTGCGGGCGCGGAGCTCCTTGGCGTCACGGGCGGGAAGTATGAGTTTGCGGGGAGCATCGGCTATGACAGCGACAGGCAGTATTTCAAAAATGTTGCCGGAGACGTCTACTGCAGGAATATGAAGGGCGAGATAATCCGCCAATACTGCGACATCGCCTCGCGCCTGACGTACGGCGAGCGGTTCTGCGCGTAGAAAAAAGTCTGACGAAGGCCCAAAATTATACGTTTCCGGACTGTTTTTGTGCGGCGGGATGCTCATGATTTTTGTTGATTAAAGGGCGGACTTTTAATATAATAAATGCGTATACCAACAGCTTTTCGCGAGGTGTTATGCGTTTATATACTGTGCAGAACAAACAAATATTTGCGAAACTGGTTCTTGACGGTTTGAAGCTGTCGGAGAAGCCTGCATGGGCCGAAGCGGCACCCTGGGACGGTGAGATATCTGTTCTCCGCTGCCTTGCCCTTTTCCCGGAGAATTACGACAGGGACAGCGAGACTGTCATCATGTTCGACGCGGACATCGACAATGTGTTCGTTGCCGAGGGCGCTTTCGAGGGAATCGAGGAGGGCGACGAAAAGGACCTGTTCTCAAAGTCGGTCGTGCCCGCAAGAAAATACATCCTCGGAAGCTATATAAAGCCGGTGTATTTCGTTGCCGGTGACCTTGGTGTGGACAGAATTTCGCCGCGCGAGAACTCAGAGGGCGACATAAGGTTTTTTGACAGCGAGGAGCGCTACTATATCGACTGCGTCGCGGCAAAACTCGGAGACAAATACGAGGAGTTCAGACTGTTTTCGGTGAGAAGCCTGTTTGAGTCGCTTGCGGCCGCGGGAAGAATGACAAAGACCGAGAACGGCGACTACCTCATTTTCACTGACGAAGAGGGCAATTCATACCCCATCTGCCGTCATTTTCACAAGTAACACGGAGGAAAAATGGAAGGCGAAAACAACAACAGACGCGATAACAGGTTCAACGGAAACAACGGAAATCAGAATCGCAACCGCTTTCAGAACAGGCGTCCCTACAACCCGAACGAAAGACGCGGGGAGAGAAGAGACGGCGACAACAACCGCCAATTCCACAGGGACAACAGGCGTCCGCAGCGCCCGCCGCAGGTCGTAAAACATGAGACGACTGCCGAGGAGATAGCTGCCGAGACAAGGAGCATCGAGGCCGAGATCAAAATGGAGATCGAGGAGCTCCGCTCGCTCAGGGCAAAATTCGGTTCATGAGACGCTTTGAGATCCCGGGCACGGGTGTTGTGACATCCGAAATATGCATCGGGACCGACTATTACGGGAAAACCGTTCCCGGGAAGGATGCGTTCAGGCTTCTTGACATGTTCGTTGATGCCGGCGGAATCACCGTTGACACGGCCCACGTTTATTCGGACTATCTGCCCGGCGAGAAGCATTCGAGCGAGAAGACAATCGGGAAGTGGCTGAAGGAAAGAGGCCTGAGGGACAGGCTCACAATCTCGACGAAGGGCGGATTTCCGGACCTTTCGGACAGGACTGTCTCAAGACTCGGCAGGGAGGAGATAAGATCTGACCTGACGGGGAGTCTCAGGTGCCTTGGCGTTGATTACGTAGATATCTATTGGCTTCACAGGGATGACGAGACGAAGCGGATAGAGGAACTTATTGACACGCTTGAGGGTTTTAAAAGGGAAGGCCTTGTAAGGTGCTGGGGGCTTTCAAACTACAGCCCGGCGAGAATGCGCGAAGCGCTCGGCGTTTCGGAAAAAAGAGGCATTCAAAAAGCACCGGCGCAGATCAAATGGGGATATGCGCTTACCGCAAAAGACGCTCAGTACGACGATACCCTGCAGGAGATGAGCGACGAATATTTCGCATTTTTGCGGGAAACCGGTACGGCAGTGTTTGCCTACTCGGCTCAGGCGAAGGGCTTTTTCTCGAAGCTCGGGTTTGAGGATGACGGGACGCCGGCAATGGCACCCGGCAAATGCAGGGACAGATATTTCTGCGAAGAAAATATCAGGCTTTATAAAAGGCTGAAAGCCGAGGCGGATGATTTGAAAATGCGCCCGGCAGCGCTGGCTTTAAGAAAAATGCTGGATTCGCCTTTCCCGGTCGCTCTGATAGCGGGCAGCCGGACCGAGGAGCAGATGAGGCAGACGCTTGACGCCGTAATATAAAATCTTAAGGAAAATCAGGTACGTTTTTATGGAGATCATCAAGGAAGAAAGCCTTCCGATAGCAATGCACAGAGAGTGGCACGGAAAGATTGAAACATCAGTCAGAGCCCCTCTTGAGAATTCATACGATCTGGCACTGGCCTACACGCCCGGCGTGGCGGAGCCCTGCCTTGAAATTAAAGCGGACGAGAGAAAGTCGTTCGATTTCACGAGAAGGTGGAATACCGTTGCCGTGGTGACGAACGGAACAGCGGTGCTCGGCCTTGGCGATATAGGACCTGCCGCGGGACTGCCCGTCATGGAAGGAAAAGCGGCTCTGTTTAAGGCTTTCGGTGGCGTTGACGCGTTCCCGATTTGCATCGGTTCGAAGGACCCGGAGAAGGTTATTGAGACGGTGGCGCTCATCGAGAGCAGCTTTGGCGGCATCAACCTTGAGGACATTTCGGCTCCGTCATGCTTTGAAATTGAAAACGAGCTCAAAAAGCGTCTCTCAATCCCGGTTATGCACGATGACCAGCACGGAACCGCAACGGTTGTTCTCGCGGCTCTTAAGAATGCGCTGAAGCTTGCCGGAAAAGACATCGCCAAGGTTTCAATCGTTATCAACGGCTGCGGCGCCGCAGGTTCGGCAATCGCCAAGCTTCTCATCAAAGCGGGCGCCAAGAAGATTGTGATGTGCGACAGGAAGGGAATCCTTTCGGAAGAGACAACCGAAGAGGGCACGTACAAGAGAGACCTTGCGATGATCACAAACCGCCGCAAAATCAAGGGAAAGCTTTCGTACGCGATGAAGAAGGCTGACGTGTTTATAGGCGTCTCCGCTGCGAACGTGCTCAAGGCTGAAGATATCGCGGCGATGAACGAAAAGCCCATCATTTTTGCGATGGCAAATCCGATTCCGGAGATTCTTCCGGACGTTGCCGCCAAGGCAGGCGCCTTCATCATCGGCACGGGCAGAAGCGACTACCCGAACCAGATCAACAACGTTCTTGCGTTCCCGGGCATCTTCAGAGGCGCCCTTGACGCTGAGGCGAGAGATATCACGGACGATATGCTTGTGGCTGCTGCAGACGCGATTGCGAGCCTCGTAGGCGAAGACGAGCTTTGCCCCGAGAAGGTCGTGCCGGACGCTTTTGACGGAAGGATTGCGGCCACCGTTGCCGAAGCCGTGAGAAGCGTTGCCGAAAAGACGGGCGTAGCAAGAAAGTTCAGAGATAAAGATTAAGAGCGGGAAAGATTGTTTGCGGGATAAAGCCCGGAGGAGCGGCATTGGCGTTTTCTGATCTGCTGGGACAAAATGAGGTTAAGGAAAAGCTGAACCGGGTGCTTGAAACCGGCAAGCTTGGCCATGCCTATATATTCACGGGAGAGCGCGGAATCGGCAAGAAAACGTTCGCGAGGGAGTTTGTTTCCGCGGCGATGTGCACGAACAGGCACGGCTCCGAGAGGTGCTGCAGATGCAAGTCATGCACGTATCTTGAGAGCGAAAACAACCCCGATCTGCTTGTGATTTCGGCGGACGACGGGAAGTCCGTCATATCCGTTGACAGGATACGCGACGATATAAGAGAGGCGGTTTCGAAGGCCCCCAACTTTTCCGCAAAGCGCGTGGTGCTCGTCGAGTCGGCCGAGAAAATGAACGAGGCGGCTCAGAATGCGCTGCTGAAAACTTTTGAGGAGCCGCCGGAGTATGCGATGATAATACTCCTCTGCGACAACCTGCTTCAGATGCTCGAGACCATAAAGTCGAGGGCTGTCATAGTTGAGCTGAGACGCAACACAAACGAGGAAATTCTCGCAAAATACCGTAAAAAACAGGGCGAGGCGGCTGCTTCGTCCGGTGACGTCACACCTGAACTTGTGTGCTCTTATGCCGACGGCATAATGGGGCGCATTGACGAGATAATGAACGACGGGGACGCGATGGAGAGCCGCAGGACTCTTTCAAAGCTTCTGCCGGGACTGTTTGAGGGCAGCATTGAGGCCAAGAACAGCATCATGGATCTCATTGACGTCAAGAGCAAAAAATATGACTTTGTTTTCTTTTCGATGATTTCTTTTGTGAGGGACGCGATGGTGCTCTCGAGGTTCGGAATGAGAACGAAAATCATCAACGCGGATTTCAGGGACGCGCTTCATGCCCTTGGCGGCAGTGTGGGATACTACAGACTGAAGAACGCGCTTGAGACAATCGACGAGTGCTACAAAAATCTTGCGAAAAACGCCAATGCGGAGCTTGCAGTTGACAATATGCTGATCAAGCTCGGCATGCGAACCGCCTCCGGGTACTAAAAACTTGCCGTGAAACGCGGCAGAGGAGACAATATGATCAATGTTTGCGGCGTCAGGCTGACGCCAAACGGAAAAGTATACCTGTTCAATCCGAGAAACGTCGGAGCCGAGAAGGGCGACCTTGTTGTTGTCGAGTCGGCGCACGGCAATATAATCGGCGAGATAGTATACGCTTCAAAAGAAATTGAAAAGATGCCTGAGGGCAATGAACTTAAGCCCGTCATCAGGATTGCGACCGATCAGGACCTTCGCACCGCGGCCGAAAACGAAGAGCTTGCAAAAAAAGCTTTTGACATCTGCAAGCATCTCATCAGCCAGCAGGGTCTCAACATGAAGCTTTTCAGGACCGAGTACACGCTCGACCGCTCAAAGGCGATTTTTTACTACGTTTCGGAGCAGAGAGTTGATTTCAGAAACCTTGTGAAGGAGCTCGCACCGCGCATCAAAATCCGCATCGAGATGGTTCAGGTGGGTCCCAGAGAACACGCCAAGGCAATCGGCGGCATAGGTCTCTGCGGCAGACAGTTCTGCTGCCAGGGCTTCATGACAACCTTCGAGCCTGTCACGATCAAAATGGCCAAGGACCAGGGTCTCACGAGCAACCCGACGAAGTATTCGGGCAGCTGCGGCAAGCTTCTCTGCTGCATCAGGCACGAGGAAGCCGCATACGAGTATGCCCACGGAATCATGCCCAAGAACGGCTCGCTCATAATGACCGAGGACGGCCCCGGCAAGATCATTGTCGTGAACATGCTGAAAGAAACCTGCACCGTAAAGGTGGGTCTCGAGTCGAATTTTGAGATCAAGTCGTACGGCGTCGAAAGCATAAGACAGCTGACCGAAACCGAAAAGACCGAATACATCGCACTCAGAAAGAAAGAAAAGGACGAGATGGAGGCCGAGGCGCAGAAACGGCTCAGCAGCAGAAATGACGAGGAGAAAGCCTCGGCCGAAGGCTCTGAAGGCGGAACGAAAAAAGTTTCAAAAGACCGTTCCGCAGACGACGGAGAAAACCGCGGCGAGCGCCCGTCAAGGCAGCAACGCCGCCGCGACAACCGCAGGGACAAGAGAAACCTGAGCGCCGAACAGACCGAAGGCGAGGCAATGCCGGAAACTGCTTCCGAAGACGATCCTTTCGGAAACAATCCGAGGCCCGGAAAGGAAAGGGGCAAGTTCCCGAAGTTCAGAAAGGGCAAAAAGCTCGGTAACCCGGAGGGAAGAAAACCGGGACCCAAGCCTGAATTTGCAAGAACACCCGGTCAGGGCGGCCCCGGAGCCGAAGGCGCGCAGGGCGGAAACAGGCAGGGAAGAAGACCGAGGCCCGGCTTTAAGGGACCGAGGAACAGAAAACCGCAAAAGTCCGACCAAGAATGATATATAAAAAAGAAGTCCTGCAGCGGCTCACAACCACTCAGGACTTCTTTTTTCGTATTTATAGGGAGCTTTTATTGCTCCTTATTGTTTTCCTTTTTGACGGGTTTAAACACTATGATAGTCACTGCGACACCCACCGCGACAGTGAGAACGAGTGCTATTATAATAATGACAAGGCCCGTGCTGTCTTTGCCCTTGCCGCCTTCCTTGCCTTCGCCTTCGTTTTCGCTTGCGGGAGTGGATGCCGGTGTCGGCGCTTCGGAAGGCGTTGCCGACGGACCTGCGGGAGTCCCGGAAGGCGCTTCAGGGGTGCCGCTGTCAGGCGTCTCAGTGGGGACGGGCGTTTCCGTGGGAGTCGGCGTCGGAGTCTCGGGCTCTTCGGTAGGCGTGGGTGAAGGCGTAGGGGTCGGAGACGGCGTGTTTGAAGGCGTCTCCTGAGAGCCGTTTTTGCACGGTGCGATAGCGTTCTCCGGCGGCGAAGCAAGGAAAGTCACTTCGCTGATTGAAAAGCCGCCGCCGTTTAAAACCTCAAAATCAAAGAAGTTGAACGACTTTTTCCAGGTCGGAACCTTGGTGAAATCAAGCGCATAGTCCGCGTATTCGTCAGTGAGAGTGATTTCGTAGCTGTATTCATGCTCGCGCGTTATAACCTCGTCGCTTCCGGTGTAAATCTTGATTTTGGTGCCGCTGCGCTCGCCTTTAAGCCTGAGAACGGCTGACGTGTAGTCCTTGGTCTGTACCGCCATGCCCATGTAGTCGAGGTAGACTGAGGTTTTGCCATTGGCGTTTTTGAAGGCCGCCTCGTTTTCGCCGGAGACAGTCGTGCCGCTCAGCGGGTAGAAGAGGTCGCGGAGGTACTGCTCGTCAAACTTCAGGTGGCGCGCGTCGATCGGATGCCTGTATTCGGCAACGTAAGGGGTCTCCTTGGAGAGGTTGTAGTATGTTGCGATGCCCTCGGCAATCTGCCTGCCGAGTTTGTCGAGCTTTTCATCTGATGAAAGATATTCTCTGACGTCGTCGGGGCTGCTGATGAATGTGCACTCGACAACAATTCCCGGGACGCCTGACCTGATGGAGCGCATGACAATCCCGTAGTAGTCCTGAAGCGAGCCGTCCGGATAATATGCGTGGTAGCTCGAGGTATTGGCCATTGTGGTCAGAAGACCGCGGTTTCTGAGACCGATCTTGTTTAAACTTGAAAGAATCGCATCGCCAAGGTCACGCGTTGCCTTTGAAAGCTCCGGCCTGAAGGTACTCGCCGCCGCGCAGACAAGCGAACCGCGCACGTTAGGGTCCGAATACGAGTTGTTGTGTATCGAGACGACAACGTGGGCCCCTTTGCTCGTTGCAAAAGCCACGCGCTGCGCGAGCGAAAGCTCCTCCTGAAGTGTCTCCCTGGTCATCACAACCTCTACGCCCGCATACTCGAGAAGGTACTTCCTGGCCGCAAGCGAGATTTTGAGGTTGCTCGAATTCTCCTGGTACTGAACGCCGTCAACGGTATTCACCGCGCCGGAGTCGCTCCCTCCGTGACCCGGGTCGATACATATGATCAGATTCGATGCGTTTGAGCTTATGAAAAGACAAATAAACGAAATCGCCAATGCAAAAGCCGCAACACAGGCGGAAACAAGCAGTTTTGTTGTTTTTAAAGATGTTTTCATAAAACGGACCTCTTTTGTATGTTTTTTACAATACATATTTTAACCCAAAAGCGTTTTTTAAACAACCGAAAACAGCCGCTTTAAGTTATAAATAAGCTTAATTTTGTAGCATTGCGGTTCCCTGTTTCTTTACTTTGATATCTGTGAGATGTATAATAAAAAGGTATGGCCGGAATCAAACGACCATTTTCAGCAAAACGGAGGCAATCATGAAGATTTCATTTTTGGGATGCGGCGCTATGGGAGGCGCATTGGCGACAGCTGCACTGACGAGAGGCGCGGCCCTCGGAAAGGACGTTTTTCTTTACGACAGCGACGTTAAGAAGGCCGAGGCAATTGCTGCGGAGACAGGCTGCGTTGTATGCGAAAGCGAACTTGAGGCTGCCGAAAAGTCTGACGTCATTTTTATCTGCGTAAAGCCCCAGATTACGGGTATCGTCGCGGAAAAGATCAAGCCCGAGATTAAAAAGGGCAAGGTGATCGTTTCAATCGCCGCGGGCGTCACAATTAAATCCTATCTTGAAATTGTCGGCAATGACGCAAAAATCGTCAGAATGATACCGAATCTGCCGGCAAGGGCAGGACTCGGAATCACCGGAGCGTATTTTTATAACTTTGGCGATAATGACGCGGCTCTTCACGACAGCATCGTTGAAGTTGTTTCCAAAACCGGCAAGGTGGTCACCGTTAAGTCCGAGAAGCTCATTGACGAGATGATCGCGGTCACATCGAGCAGCCCGGCATACTTCTGCCTGATGATCGAGACGATGGCTGACTTTGGCGTCAAGGCAGGTTTTACGAGAAAAGACGCGCTCCTTATGGCCGAGCAGGCGATGTTCGGTACGGCGGGATATCTGATTGAATCGGGTGTGCACCCGGCAGCTCTCAAGGACGACGTTTGCTCGCCCGGTGGAACGACTATTGCGGCTGTGACTGCGCTTGACGAGGCCGGATTCAGGAAGGCAATTCTTGAAGGCATGGATGCGTGCAGAAAGAAATCGGTCAAAACGGAGGGGTACTCTTGAAGAACGTGACGATTTACACGGACGGAGCCTGTTCGGGCAATCCCGGACCGGGCGGATACGGTGCGGTTCTCATCTACGGAAATCTCTACAAGAAGATTTACGGCGGCGAACCGGACACCACCAACAACCGCATGGAGCTGAGGGGCCCGATTGAGGCGCTGAAGCTTCTCAAAGAGCCGTGTTCCGTCAAAATCTATTCGGACAGCAGCTACGTTGTGAACACTTTTACCCTTGGCTGGGTCGAAAAATGGCAGGCGAAGGGCTTTAAAGACAAAGCCAACGTCGATCTCGTGACCGAGCTTCTGAGCCTCACAAAAATCCACAAAGTTGAGTGGATAAAGGTCAAAGGCCATGCCGACAATGAGTTCAACAACGAGTGCGACAGGCTCGCCGTGGCTTACACGGCAATGATAGCGGGCGGCACGGCTCCCGACAGAAAAGGGAATCCGGTCGTCGCGGAGACGGGCACGTTGGCGTAAACCGTTTGCACGTCGTGAAACAGGTGAAAAGCCTTGGCGATACAGGGCTTGTCATAAAGATATTTTTGGAGGTGATTTCCATGAATTCTTACAACTATAAACGTATTTTGACAGTACAGGACATTTCCTGCGTGGGTCAGTGCTCGCTTACAGTGGCTCTGCCGATCCTTTCAGCCTGCGGCGTCGAAACAGCGGTCATTCCGTCTGCGGTTCTTTCGACACACACAGCCGGCTTCAAAGGCTTCACTTTCAGAGACCTCACAAGCGATATGCCGGCAATCCTCGAGCATTGGGGACGCGAAGGCATCAAATTCGACGGCATGTACACCGGCTACCTCGGCAGCGAAACTCAGATAGATATTTGTATCGATATAGCTGAAAAGACACTCAAAGACGGCGCTCTTCTCATTGTTGACCCCGCGATGGCCGACAACGGAGTTCTCTACAAGGGCTTCGACCCGGCATTTGTTGAGGCAATGAAAAAGCTTGTCGCCAAGGCAGATCTCGTGGTTCCGAACCTCACCGAAGCCTGCTTCCTTACCGCCAATGAGTACCGCGAAGAGTATGACGAGGCATATATCCGCAAAGTCTGCGGCGATCTTCTCGCTCTCGGAGCAAAGAAAGTCGTCCTCACCGGCGTAGGTTTTGAGAAAGGCTTCACGGGCGTTTTCGTTGCCGACAAGGCAGGCGAGTACTACTACAAGCACGAGAAGCTCGAAGGCGGCTGCCACGGAACAGGAGACGTATACGCCTCCGCATTCTCCGGCGCTCTCATGAGAGGCAAGACCGTTGAGCAGGCTGCGGCAATTGCTGCGGACTACACCGTTCTCTGCATCAAGAACACCGCAGGGGACAAGGACCACTGGTACGGCGTCAAGTTCGAGCCTGTGCTCCCCGAGCTCATCGACATGCTGAAGTAAAGCTTATAAAAACTGCGGCCGCCGCGAGGCGGCCGTGAACAAGGAGAGACCGCCATCCCTTAAAAATCCCGGGGATGGCGGTCTCTTTAATTGCAAAGGCTTTTCCGGCTGAAAGGCGCGGCGGGCGCAAAACCGTCAGATCATCGGGACCGGTTAAAAGCCCGCCGCTTAAACAAAACAGGAATCATCAGGAGAAGAAAATGAATTTAAGCTATTCGGATTACTCAAAAAGAACGGTTTTTTCACCATTCTCAGTGGTATATGCTGCAACCGCGCGGAAGTTCCGGATCCATTTCTGAATTTCGGAAAGCTCATTGGCGGTAAGGTTCCTGAGACCGTACGAACCGTACTGAACAGTTTCATTGGGGAGGATGAACTCGCCGTTTACAATCTTCTGCCAGAACGCGTCCCTGTCATCGGTAAGAAAAACAACTGTCAGCAGCCTGTCACCGCCAAGGTCCCACGAGCAGAAAATCGGGTAGTCCGTGTTCCTGTCGTCTATAACCGGCGATCCGTTCATGTCGAGAAGTTCGCCGAGCGTCATGCCTTCGGTTATCTCGGACACGGCGGGGGAAGGGGTGCGCTCTTCCTTGGGTTTCAGGAATGAATGTATGTCCACAAGTGAAATGCTGCACTCAAATCCTTCGGAGGGGGTCTCCTGCGGGGTGCTTGTCTCTTCGGGGTCCTCGGTTGATGCCGGCGCACCGGTCTCAACGGAAGGTTCTGTAGGCTCCGGTGTCACGACCGGCAGCGGAGTGATGCTTTCGCTGACGTCCGACGTATTTCCTCCGGGTTCCGGTGTGGGTGTGAAGAACGGTTCCTGCGAGCCGCTTTCAGGTGATTTTGTGGGGTCGGTGACGAGAACGGGCGAGCCCGACGGGCCCTTCATCGAGGGAATTCCGGTATTTAAGGCAACCGCCAATGTGACCGCCGCCACAATTGCAATCACCGCGGCTCCGGTGCATATCGCACCCCAGAACGGATACCTGATTTTTCTCTTTGCCTCCGCCTTTTCGACGGCAAGCAGTTCCTCCTCGTGACCTATCTCGGCTATTTGTTTTTTGAATTCATCACGTGTCACTTTAATTCTCCTTGTTAAAGAACGCTTTCAGTTCGTTTCTGAGTCTTGCCAGCCTTCCGCGCACCGTAACTTCTTTCATCTTCATGTCGGCTGCTATAGCCTTGCACGTTTTCATGGAGTAATAGCGGCCCATGAAAATGGTCCGGTCGCTGTCCTTAAGACTTGCGAGAAAGCCGCGCAGTGTTGCGCCGTTGTTTCCGGCTCCGTCCTGCGGCTCGCCTTCCGTGAACTCTTCAATCTCTTTTTCAATCATCTCAAGCTCGGAGGGCAGGCCGTATGCGTAACGCCTGTCGCTGACGATGTCCGACTCTGATACGCCGAAAAAACCTGCCATCTTTTCGACGCTGGCGCCGTCCGGTATTCGTTTCCCGGTTTCCCACATCGCTACAAGCGAACGTGACACAAACAGCATATCGGCAAGTTCCTGCTGGTTCATGTCCCTTTCTTTTCTCAGAGCAATGATAATTTTTGCCGAATTTGATTTCATAATTACCCCCGGGACATAATAAACCCTTCGAAGTCATTTTACCAAATATTGCGATAAAAAAATGTCACAAAACGTTACATTGGCGATTTCCCCTAAATATTCACGAAAACTGCAAACGAAAAAGGGCTGCCGGCAACGCTTTTTGCCTTCCTTTCAGGCCGTGTCACCGCCAATGGGAATCACGCACTCATAGCAGAAATCCTCCCTCCTGTAATGAGTCCCGGCGTACGGCGCGACGAGCGCAATCACCCTGAGAGGCCCCGACGGCTTAAGACCTTCGTCCCTGATCTTACCGGCAAGAACTCCGCAGAGGTCCGTAAAGGCGTAAAAAGTGCCGAATCCGAGAATCGAAACGGCTTTTGTGCGCGGAAAGTGCCTGACGTTCCCGTCGTGCCCCGGTCCCGGAATCACGGGGATGCAGTATGTCTGCTCAGTGCCCGGCCCCGGAAGCGAGGACAGAATGTCGCAGCTGTCAAAAACGCTCATGAGAGGCTCGTCGCCGAGTATACGGTAGCCCCTTTCGATGCACCGCGAATACGCAAGGTAGCAGAGGACGGCGTTCTCCTCAATCGAGGACGGTGAGAGGTGCTCGCAGTAGCAGTAAACTTCGGGAAGAGTTATAAAGGAAATCTTTCCGTTGCCGGAGCGGTCGTGTCTCATCTCGTACTCATCAAGAAACCTCTGAAGCTTGCTGAGCCTCTCACGCTGCTCTCTGATGAACTCTTCGCTGTCCTTCCGGCCGTAGTAGATATCCGTTATCTCCTTGCGGGAAAGACCGATGTCCTGCATGCGCTTGTACTGGCCGATAGAGGCGACGTTCTGGGCGTCGTAGTAGCGGTATCCCGTTGCCCCGTCAACACGGCAAGGCTTCAAAAATCCGCTCTCCTCCATGCGGATAAGGGTCGTCCGGCTGATGCCGCAGACCCTGCACACTTCGTGAATTGAGAATAGTTTATTTTTATCCGTAAAAAGCATAAAAAATCTCCGTTTGTCCGTTGACTTGACCACGGGTGGTTATGTTAGGATTATATTTGACAAGAGACAGCTTGTCAACAATCGAATAAGGATTCCAAAACGACGCAATGCACCGGCTTGACCCGATCTGCCGGATGCATATTTTTGATTTTATGAGGTCAGATATGAAACGTGTCATTTCAAAAATCATCTGCATCGTTCTCTCCGTCATAATGCTCGAAGCATATGTTCCGGCAAACGTGTTCGGCGGGAATGAGGAACCGGTAACCGCAGACTACAGCATTACACCCGATTATGCTGCGCGTTACCCAAACGGAGTTATCGAACTCTACCAGTCGGAGATCTCGGTTGACGAGGGCCGCGAGTTCACCCTGAAGCTGATACGCATGGGCGGAACCGAGGGCAAGGTCTCAATCGAGCTCAAAGCGGTAGACGTCTCGGCAAAGTTCGGCACAGACTACACTGTCAGGGTTAACAACACCCCGCTCAAACAGAGCAGCGACTACAAGGGCACTCTGACGGAGACCTATCTTGATGAACTTGGCGGAGACTACATCACAGCGGACACGCTTCTGACGGACGAAGTCTACAAACAGATTATCGGCTATGACGAAAACGCCAATACGCTCACCGAGGAGGAATCCGAGCAGCTCCGCGAGGCTTCCGTGACACTCGTTTCGGACATTCTTAAGGTGTCGGAAGAGGATGCGGAGCGCATTGTCGATCAGGCCGGCAAGGCAACAGTCGCCGAAACCGATACCTACGACCCCGACGCTCCCTACAAATCGCCTCTGCACGAGCTTAAGGACAGTGTCCTTGGCGAGAAGACGGCTCCCAACGGGATGAAAGATGCGGATATGCTCGGTATGGAGGAGCTTATCGGCAATAACGACGAGAACCTCATCGCCTCTGCGGTTTACGACGCGGCGGAGGGCGCTTCTCTCAGAGTGGTTTTTGAGGACGGCCAGAACGAAAAAACGATCGTTATAAAGGCGCTTGAGGATACGGATTTTGAACCGCAGGAGGTCTTCTCGCTCGGTCTCTGCAATCCCGAAGGCGGCGCCGAAATTGGCGAGATTCTCGGCTGCTCGGTTGTCATCAACGACAACGACGAAACTGAGCCGAGCACCATCGGTTTTGCATCTTCACTCGTGACGGTAGGTTCCGACGAGATTTGCGCAGCTGTCGACATTGTGCGCGAAGGATGCCTGAACGATTACGCACAGATCCGTGTTGTTACTGTTTCTTTAAACGCTGATACCGCCAATGACTATCTCCCGATCGATACAACCTCTGTGTTTGTGCCCGGCGAAAAGCAGAAGACGCTGATCGTCCCGCTCAAGACGTCGGTTGCCGACCAGACCGAGACAAAAGAGATCGGCGTGGTTCTTGACGTGCAGGCGGGCAGCGCTGAGGTCGACGTCAGCACGTCCGTCATTCAGATATTGCCGATGGCGGCAATGCGCGACAACGTCAAGCCTGTTTACAACGATGATGAAACTGTTGACTATTTCACTATCGACATCGCCAAGGTCAAAGACAGCGGCTCAATCGCGGGCCTTTTCAACGAGCTCAGCGGCGGCAGCATTAATATTTTCGGCATAAAAGAAATCACTATCGGTTTTACCGTCCTGAGAAACGGCAACAACGGCCGCTGGTGGGATAAGTACAACGAAGAAAAAGTCTTTTTCGGAGTTTTCGGACACCCGAACGGCTTCCGCGGGCATGTCTACGACGCGATTCCGGGACTTGAGCTGAAAGACGGAGAGTCAGGCACGTTTACTCTCGGCATTGAAACCCCCGGATCGGAACAGTACGCGACATGGAGCACGGACAGCCTGTCATTCAAGTTCTATAAGGCAGTGCAGCGCCCGATGACATCGGAGCACATTGGCGCCTTCAAAAACGGCTCGAAATACATGAACCGCAATGACCTCAAGGATTTCCTTAACAGGTACAAACATTACGTTACCGTTGAAGAACTGACCTGGGATGACATACAGGTCAATGAAATCAGACTGTATCCCGAAAAAAAAAGCTTATTCGTCAGCAATCTGAACGGTCAGAAGATAATGAACGTCAAGGCGGAATACCGCGTGTTTAACGGAACCGGTGCAGAAAGCATCGTAAAGACCGAACAGTACGACGGCGGATTCTTTGAGATGCCTCAGTGGCTCTACAGGGGCTTTGATTTTTCATCAATTCCGTACACGATCACGGAAGAGGCAACGGCAAGAAAAGCAATCAACGTTGATTATGAGATTCAGGGCGTCAAGACGGTTGTAAAGTCAAGAGGCAGTTTCCTTGACATTGACAGTTACACCGCGGTGTTATGTGACGACCCGAAGAACCTGTTCCCCTGGCGCAATATTTCACTGATCCCGATGGTAAGAGGCGCTCTCATTGGCTCTGTCAGAGTGGAGGATTATGAAGCGGAACGCGGCAGCCTGTACATTGGCGATAAGGAATACCGCAACGAGAAAGTGACCTCAGATCTGTGGCGCGAAGGCGATGAGCTGATGATATTCGCATATCCTTCCCACGGCTATAAATGCGACAAAATTGAAATTGTTAGGGCCGACGGAAAAGTTGAGTACATCGCTCCCGGCGGGACAGTCATGCTCACAAAGGGCATGTCCGTAAAGCCTCTCTTCTATGAGGAGAACATTACGGTAACAGTTTCGTGGAAGTATCCCGGCTCGCTTGTCGCATACCGGAACCGCGAGGCAAACATGGCAGGATACACGTTTACATCCACGTACAATTATACGGACAACGGCGACGGAACGTACACTTTCAAAAACATGACACCGGGCGACATTGTGACCATGTACCTTGTCCCCGTAAACCAGGACGACACGTCCGCAGTGCTGAAGGCATCGTACCTCGAGACACTTTCTGCGGGCGAGCACCGGATTGCTCTTGTTACCGACAAGGGCGAATTCAAGCTTAAGCTCAGAATTCTTCCGGCCGACAGCACAGAGGCAGTATTGTTCGACACATTTAAGGTGAACGACCCGGACGGCGCGGTGTGGAAGAAGGGCTCCGAAGAGGGCATCAAAATTGTCGCGCTTTCAAACAGCGAAACCGTCAGCTTGCTCAAGCTTGACGGCAGTACCGTTTCAGCTCAGAACTACACGGCCTTCAAGGGCGCTGTCAGAACGCGCACGGGCTACTGGACGAGGAACGCGGTTGAAGGCGAGGTGCGTCTCAACGATGACGTGAGGTTCGTTCCGTGCATTGGCGATATCTACGCTTTCGAGGTTGACGACCATGATATGGAGTTTACGTATTACTTGGTCGACAAGGCTGCCGAAGAGGGCGGAACGCTCGTCAGAGGAAAGGTTGTAACCAAGGGCGGAACCATCAAGAGACCGAGTTCGGTTGATATCACAGCTGAGAACGTAGACATCGCGGGCATACCCGTTGCTGGCGCTTCAGTATCCGTGCTTTCGGCCGACCCGACGGATAAGATCACGGTCAATAACGTTGATTACTACACCAATGCGACAACCGACAAGGACGGCTATTTCACAGTCTATCTGCCTGCCTGCGTTGAAAACTACGGCTACTGCATCAATATCTCGCAGAAAGACAGGGTTTACCAGGGAGTTTCGATATTTACGCAGAACGGCACAACTGTCTACGTGCTTCCTCACCAGAATCCGAACTACCAGATCGACCTTATGACGATCGGTTCGGACCTGGATACCACGGAAATTTACGTGACCGACTCTATCGTCAAACTCGGCATCCACGCAGTTATTGCGCCCGGATACCGTGCACAGAAGCTTGTCCTGAGAAGCTATGACGCTACCGGCAGTCTTTTCAAAGAGTGGCTCGCGGAGGAGTCAGCTGCAAGCGGCTGGACGTATGAGTCTTCATTCGTCCTCAGCAATAACCTTAAACCCGGAGGCAGGCTGACGGTTGAACTTTATGACCAATACGGCAATGGCCTTGGCGAGTTCGAGACGGGCTACGTTTTAAGAATGAAACCCGCCAAGGGCTCGGTAATTTTCCCGGAGTATGATCCTATGGACAGTGTGACGCTGCCTGTTCTCGGTGAAATGACGACCACGTTTTCTTTCGGAAGCGACCATAACGTTACTCCCGTGAGCCAGTCACAGGCCGGCTCGGGTAACACCAGTCTCGGAGACCCGTCCGACAATCATCCGCTGGTGTGGTACATGCAGGTTACTTACGGATCGGCAGGCGCTGTCAAGAAGGCGGCTCAGATGGCAAAAAAGACGCCGGGCTATGCGACAATGACCGGAAGCGAGAGGGCAATGCGTATTCTCGGAATCCTCAACAATATGGTAGATTACGAATCTCAAAGCTGGTATCACAAAGATACCGCTGAAGGGGAAGGATCGGGCGGCGAATCTTCCGGCGAAGGCAGCGGCACCGGCGAAGGCAGCGGCACCGGCGAAGGCAGCGGAACCGGCGAAAGCAGCGGCACCGCGGAAGGCACGACTCCCGGCGGCGAAGGCGGCGGAACCGCGGAAGGCACGACTTCCGGCGGCGAAGGCAATCCGACAGACCCCGTCACCCCTCCGGACACAGACCCCGTCACCCCTCCGGACACAGACCCCGTCACACCTCCGGACACAGATCCCGCGGAACCTCCGGCAGACGACGACCCGGACTGGGAGCGGATTCTCCAAGGTGAAATTCCGGAATATACCCCGAACGAAAATGACGACGGCAACCAAATGGAGAATGAGCCCTCGCTCAAAGCCGGAGACAAGAAATCAGACGTTGTATTCACATATACCATCAACGCATTCCTGTCGTTTGTCATTTACGGCAACGATATGTATTTTGACAGCATCACGCTTTATGCGGACGCCAAGGTTATAGCTACCGAAACAAGGCAGTACACACTTTGGGGCGTACCTGTTTACATAAAGTTTAACGGTATGCTCGAAGGCTCAGTAATCATTCACGGTGATCCCAAAAGCGGAAAACCGTTCAAACTCACAGGATATGACAGCCTCTTCGACGGCAGAATTACGGATTCGACGGAATGGGGCGGAGTTTTGAGCGTAAAGATTTACTTTGAAGTCGGCGCAGGCGTCGGCAAAGTTGATTTTTGCACCTTCGGTCTTTCCGGAAAGATGACGATGGAAATCGAATACCAGCCCTGGTCAGACGGCGCGGGTCTCGTGACGCTTGCCTTAGACGCTGAGATGATTTTCCTGAAGTTTACGGCAAGGATGACCGTCGTAAAGGCAACCTTCGGCATGTTCAGATCGAAAAATTATGCCGGTCTGATGGATTTTAACAACATTGTCAATGCCGATAAGTTCAAAAACAAAAAAGTTTTGAGGTCGTACAGAGACGCCAACTCGGAGACAGTGTTCTACGGCAACCTCGAGGAAAACCTGCGGGGCAGTTCGCTCCTCTCGGGCAATTATTCGATGAAGGCGTCGGACAGCAGCGACCCGTACAACAGAGTTCTTGCCGAAAAGAAGATTGAGAACGTTGTGAAGGACGTAAGCCCCGTGCTCGTTCCCATTGGCGATGGCAGCAAGGTCCTCTACCTGAGGCTTGACGATGACGCAACCCGCGGAAGCGACGACTACTCGTCTGTTGCCTACAGTATAATCGACTGGGACGGAAACGAGACAGAGCCTGCATACCTTGAGAACGACGGAACGTTTGACTTCAACCTTAAGGCGGCGGCAATCGGCGGCGGGCGCGTCCTTGTGGTCTGGAGCGACCTTGACAAGTCCTTTGGCGATGCCGACGTGGAGAACATTGGCGAGATGCTCAACCACGCGGACCTCAGCTACTGCATTTTCGACGAAAACGGCGTCCCGGGCGAGATCAGGAAGCTCACTTCGGGCTACGGCTACGAGGGCACTCCTTCCATCGCATACGACGAACAGACAGGCAACGTGTTCGTGGCTTACGTATCGACCGACTACCAGACCGAGGGCATCACGCTCAGCGGGGACAACATCGGCGAGATCGGCAATTTCCTCTACAACTCCTACAGCAACGTCTGCTTCAAGGTTCTCGACCAAAACGGCGATATTGTTACGGACTACAAAAAGAGCGAGGCTTCCTATCAGGCGTACGAATCCGCCAACGGAAAGGGCGCCCTTGACGGAATGCGCTACCTCAACACGCAGGCAAACAGAAAGGTGACCATAGCGACTGTACGCGAGATTTCTGCGGCGGCTGTTGACGGCAAGGCGTACGTGGTCTACTCGATTGACACGGACAGAACGTTCTCGACCGACACGGACAGAGAGCTTCTTCTCGTGACCTGCGACCTTGAGACGATGGAGCAGTCGGCCCCGATCCTTCTCTCGGAGCAGGAGACGGCAGACACAAATCCTCAGCTCATCACCTACGACGGAACCGTTCTCATGTACTGGAACCAGGACGGCAAGCTGAACTGCGGCGACGTTGTCGGCTACCTCAACAGCACATACAACCACGCGGAATACATTGAAAACCAGGCCGCACGCGGTGTGAACAACATGGGTGAAATCGCCAATGCAGCCTCGAGCTACTTCGTCACGGTCCAGCCCGGCGGCAACCTCTGCATCGTCTGGGTTGACTGGGAGGAAACCGAAGAGGGCAACGTCCCTGCAGTCTTCTTCCGCGAATACGACCCCGCTTACGGCACCTACAAGGACGGCGAAGGCGTTGACCACACGTACGGAATGTGGGGCAACATAACCAAGATTGCCTCGGTTGAAAAAGATCAGGATATCTCCGATGTCGCATACCTCGGCTCCGGCCGCAAGATGCTCATCTCCTACAAGGTCGCAAACAAGGAGGAAGAGAGCGGCATCGCATCGTACGACAGCAGCCTCATGCTCCTCAAGGGCGGCAACAGGGAAGAAATCGATTTCAGCCTGTTCCCGAACGAATTCCCCTTGGCGGGTGAAAAGACGTCGCTTGCGGTATCCGTCAGGAACCTTGCGTCGCTCCCGAGCAGCAAACTTACGGTAAAAGCCGACCTCATCGACAAGGACGGAAACATAACCCCCGTCGGAACGCAGGTTTTCGAGGACCATTTCGAATCAAACGAAAAGGTTACGGCGCTCTTTGAAGATCTCGTCTACCCGGAGAAGCCTAACAATTACGTGTTGCGCGTGACTGCGTGGGACGATGACCTTGACGATTATCCGGCGGTCAAATACTTCAGGCTGCCCTACAGCGAAAAGATCGGCTATTCCGGCGCGGACCTTATTATCCGACCTGACGGCTCGTACGAGTTCTACGTTGACGTGTCAAACGACGGCAACAAGGCTTTCGACGGACACATCGCGGCAGGCTACACTGAAATGGACGGCGAGGGCGAAAACGCCAGGAGCGTTTTCAGGGCACTCTCACAGGTGGAAGAACTGAAGCTCGGCATCGGCGAGACCGGGAAAAAGACGTTGAGATTTAAGGTGCCCGACGAGTTTTATGACGAGGAGGGCGTGTGCGAGCTCGAAGTGGCAGCGTTCTCAAACGGCGAGGCAGCAAGGACCGAGACGCTTTACCTTTACAAGGCGGCCGCAAGCACTGCCGAGCCTGAGGATATACTCCTTAACGCGGAAGACGGCAAGGCCGACCTCAGCGCGGGTGAAACTCTGGCCCTTGGCGGCACGATTTCACCGTACGACGCAAGAAACGGCTACCGCATCGTTTACAGCGTTGACGATCCTTCCGTCGCATCCGTCGACGCACTCGGCAACGTAACCGCTCTCAAAGAGGGCAAGGCGACAGTCACGGCTTCGGTCGTAAAAGAAAACACTTCGCTGTTCATCGCGGAAAGCTACCGTGCTTCATCGGGAGGCGCGCCGCTCAGCGTTGACGAGTTTGGCGTTCCCACGGGGCTTGCAGAAACCGGCGCGCAGGAGGTACTGCTCTCGAGAACCGTTGAGGTGACCGTCACAGCCGCCAAATACAACGTTACGGAAGGCTCGGATTCGAGCTGGAACGGTGAGGAGGACGGCGGGCTCAGGTTCGTATCCGACGCGGATCTCTCAAAATTCGTCTGCGTGAAGATTGACGGCAAGGTGCTTGATCCTTCCGACTACGAAATCTCGTCCGAGAGCACCGAAATCACTCTGAAGAGCGACTTCCTTAAGACGCTTTCAAACGGCGAGCACGTGATCCTGATCGTGTCCGACGACGGCAACGCCTTCGCAAGGTTCATGATCGCCAATGTCACCAACCCGCCGATTCCGCCGACAGGCGACGCCGGCAGCCTCGGCGCGATGCTCTTCATGATCGTCATCAGCGCCTCGGTGCTCGCATCGGCAATACTCGTTTCAAAGAAGAGAAAAACCAAAAAGAATGAAGGCTGACAAAAAGCGTCACGGCTTTGACAGCTGACAGTCAAAAAAGGGGCGGCCCCGGAGCTTTTCCGGAGCCGCCATTTAAGTACATTAAAACGGTTTTACTTATCCGCGGCCGCGCTGCTTTTTATCCGCATACTTTCCGTGAATCATGATGCCGATCGTGCCTGTGATGACGAGCCTTGCCGCGCAGCTTGCAATCCTGAAGCCGATTATGCCGTTGCCCGTCGAAATGATTATCACAACGATTCCGAACACGTCAACCGCAAAGAGCAGGCCGTATATGAGCCAGGTGCGCATTTCGCCGATATTTTTCAGTAAAACGAGCAGCAGAAGAATCGCCGCCTTGAACACAAGCGTGACCGTGACAAGTGCCAGCGTGAGGTTTTTCGGTGCAAAAACAAGCTCGATTATGGCCAAGAGAACTGTTTCAACGACCTGCGAGAGCAGAAACGCCTTGTAAAAGACCGCCGCCTGCTTCCTGTAGCCGTCAAGAACGTACCAGATGCCTAAGAAGAGAGCCATGACAGTGAGCAGGTTGAAAACACCGCGCAGCATCATTTCGGTCTTACTGCTGCCTCCTGAGGGCAGCCCTAAATCACCGATGAGCAGCACCGCGAGTACACCGCTGTAAAGAAGCATAAGGATCATAAGTGCCAGATGCACTATAGTAGCCGGGCTTTTTCTGTTCATAAAACGCCTCCGTTTGTTATTGGCAATTTCCTGCTTTTTATATAACACAACGGCCGCCTTGCTGTCAACCTCAATTCCCGCCGCCAAGGCCGGTCACAAAACGGTTAAACAATTTTCGCTTAAGTGGTATAATTTCTCAAGAGCAATAAACCATAGGGGATAATTCGCTTTGAAAAAACGTCAGATTGTAAGTATTGTCAATTTCATCCGCGACGTGGAGCCGAGGGGTCCTGTCGACCTTGCCGAACCCGTTCTCAAGCAGATTGAGCTCATGAAAAAGCACGGCCTCAGGGGGTCTTTCCTGCTTCAGTACGACGCGCTGATCGACCCCGTGTACACCGACCTTTTGAAGTCACTCGACCCCGCGCAGTTTGAGCTTGGCGTGTGGTTCGAAATCGTTGAGCCTCAGTGCGAAGCCGCCAATATCCCCTGGACCGGACGTTTCCCGTGGGACTGGCACGTTCACTGCGGTTTCTCCGTCGGGTATACGAAGCCGCAGAGGGAGGCATTGGCGGATGTGCTTTTCGGAAAGTTCCGCGAGGTGTTCGGCTACTACCCCCGCGTGTTCGGTTCGTGGCTTTTTGACTCTCACACGGCGCGCTGCATCTCCGGGAAATATGATATTGACGCGATGCTGATCTGCAAGGAACAGTACGGAACCGACGGCTACACGCTCTGGGGCGGCTACTACGGGCAGGCCTACTACCCGAGCCGCGAGAACGTTTTTATGCCCGCACAGACGAAAAACGAGCAGATTCAGGTGCCTCTTTTCCGCATGCTCGGCTCCGACCCCGTTTACCAGTACGATTTCGGCATGTCGGCTGAGAGCGGCGCCTCAAGAGTGCAGGGCGTCATAACCCTCGAGCCCGTCTATTTCGGCGCCGGCGGCGGTGCTCCCGCATGGGTTGACTGGTTCATGAAGGAAAACTTCAACGGTGACTGCCTGACGTTCGGCTTTACGCAGGCAGGGCAGGAGAACAGCTTCGGCTGGCCGCGCATGCAGGGCGGTATTGAGTACCAGTTTGCGCAGTTCGAAAAGCTTGCCGCTGAGGGCAAGATAGTTGTTGAGCCCGTTGGCGAGACCGGCAAGTGGTTCAAGAAGACCTGGGACACCACTCCTGCCTCCGCAATCACGGCGCACACGGCGTTTGACGACAACGACAAAAACTCGATCTGGTATTCGACAAAGAACTACCGCATCAATCTTTATTCCGACCACGGCGATTTCCGCATCCGCGACATCCACGTGTTTGACGAGCATTTTAAGGATCCGTTTGAGGACAAGGTGTGTCTGGCGAACGATGCTGCATACGAGACGCTTCCTGTCGCAGACGGCAACCGCCACACTGGAAACGGTGTCATCGCGGGCGTGCGCGTGATGAGAAACGGCAAGCCTGTCAAAGCGGGCGAGATGAAGTTCACCGAAATCCGCGAGGGAGAGGCGAGGGCAGACTACGGAAGCTTCTCCGTGCTCTTGCGCGAGGACGGTTTCACGTTCACGTCGGACGGGGATTTTGAGCTGAAATACATGTACGGCCGCGACGACGACCACATGGAAACGGTTGTGAACTCTTCCGAAAAGGAGCTTGTGATGAGTTATGAGGGAAGAACTTACGGGCTTAAGCTCAAAAAGGGCGCTTTTGTTTCGCCTTCCGAGGTTCGTTCCGAAAAAGGCGCGGTTGAGTGCGTGATAGAGCGCTGACAGCCGCTGCGTTATAAATAAGCTGAATTATATACCCCTCGTAATGCTTTTGCGGAACACGCCAAGGCGTTACGGGGATTTTTATGCCTGTGTCCGGTTTATAACTGATTTGACTGATTAAAAAACTATATATCGGCAAAAAATATTGAAATTTGCCGATATGTAGTAAATGATTGCGCCGCCGTTACCAATCATTCTTTTCTGTTGTTTTTGAAATGATTGCGCCGCGCAGGGCCCTGAACCGTTCGCGCAGTTCTTTTATCAGTTCCATGTCTTTGCCGGTGAACTCCTTGTACTGGTCAAAACTGAAATATGGCGCAGGAAAGTATCCTTCATTTGAATCGCTTTCGAAAACAAGCGTGACCGACCACGGGTGGTAATCGCAGGCGAAAAGATCGCTCTCTTTGCGGTCCGCGAGGGCCGGAATGTTATTGGCGTTTATAAATTCTTCGAATTCAGCCGCTGCTTCGGGGGAGGTCGCGTAGACTGTGGAGATCATTGGCGAGTCGTGCCTGTCCCGGTCGCTGCACACGATGACCCAGGAGCCTTGATCGTTTTTCTTGAGCCTTTCGCTGTGGCTGGCGCCGCGCATGTCGCTGTAGCCGGGGCTGTATCTGAATTCACGCAGTTTCATTTTTCTTCTCCTTTTTTCGACATATGCAATAAATTGGCGGTCTGCCTTGTTCAAATGTGCCGCGCACTTCTTAGGCGCAATGATACACTATCAAGCCGTGATTTTCAACGCCAACGGGTTCCGGGACTTTGCGGGGACCCCGAGTTCGAATCCCCTTTTTTGGATGACGAAACCGAAGCGGAGATGGGGGGATTCGCCCGCCTGCTTCGCTTTGCTTGCATGCGGCGCTGCTCGAGCGTAGCTCTTCGCGATTTCAGCTACAAATCATCCACCGGATGATTTGCTTAACGCTGAAACTCTCTCGAGTTCGAATCCCCCCGTTTTTACTACCAAAAACAGAGCGGGCAGCTATTTTGCTGCCCGCTCTGTTTTTGGCGGAGATGGGGGGATTCGAACTCCCGAAACCATGGTGTGGTTTACGCGATTTCCAGTCGCGCGCCCTCGACCAACTAGGCGACATCTCCAGTTGCTCAATAACGCAGAAAGCATGATATCACATTGGCGGATGGGAATCAAGCTGTTTTTTGGTGAAACGGGTCACTGAAACGCGATTTTTTTGCGGCCTTCGCATTCGCGCAGAACGGTCTCGACGGCCTCGTCTTCGCTCTCGAACTCCCAGTGGAAGGGCTTTTCGCCTTTTTTGGACGTTTCTTCAACGCACCAGACGCCGGCGTCGTTTTGGAAGAGGCCTTCTTCGAAGAAAGAAGAGGTCGGGTCGACGGGCCTGCTGACGGCTCTGAAACCTGTGAATTCGTACTTTTTGTATACCTTTGCGTAAACGTCCCAGAATTCTTCGGCTTTCATAAAATCCTCCGGTTGAATGATTGGCGGCATCATGGTTTGCCGCGTTTGTTTCTGCTCTGCGGCTCATTTTACTAAAATAGCGCGGGGCTTTCAACCGCCAAAAAATTTACTTGACGGCTTAATGATCGTTTGTTATACTTATCGGGCGGTCTTGGAGATGTACCCAAGTTGGCCGAAGGGGCGCCCCTGCTAAGGGTGTAGGTCGGGTAACCGGCGCAAGAGTTCAAATCTCTTCATCTCCGCCAGGTTCGTCAGGTTTGATCAGAGCGATTGAACCTGATTTTTTTGTGTCAAAATGGGCCTGCTGAGGCGTCATTTGTGGAGCATCATGTAGACCTTTTTGCAGGAAAAGTCGCTCCCGAGTTTCAGCCCGAGGGAGGTCAGAACGGCCGTCAGCCGCCTTATTTTTTCCTCATCGCCAAGGCCTTTCATCGTCTCATCCTCCTCGTACTCGATGAAGGTGCCGAGCCCGTCGACGACCTGAAGGGCGAGGCAGACATTGGCGTGTTCGTAAATGAACGAGCGGTTCCTGAGCTCGCAGTAGGGCTCAAGGCCCGAAAACGCGAAAATTCTGACGGCTTCGTCGGCATCGCCAAGGTCAGTCTTGACCTTTTCCTCGGAAACCACTGTGCCGTTTTCGTCAAGCAGCTTCTTTTTGTAGATGAGCTTGTGGGAGGGCTTGCCGGTTTCGACGGTGCGGACGAGGAAGGAGCCGCCAATGAGCTCCGCGTAGGAGAGGGCGGCGACATTGGCGTGTTTCGAAAAATAGCGGTCAAAAATCACGTAGCTGTCAATGAGCCGGAAGCCCTGCGCGCGCAGTATTTCGTCTGTTTTTTCGAAGGTGTCAAACACCTGAACCGTAACTTCTGTTTCTTTCATGGCTGTGTAAGGTTTTTCAGCGCCTCGCTGTTGTTTGCGGTTATCATGGCGATCTTTTTGCACGTCCGGAGCCCGGCGCAGCTGCCGCAGGTCTCGTGGCGGTTTGCGAGGGCGCATTGGCGGATTTCGCACAGGCTGTCGCAGAAAACGGTCTTCCTGCCGTCAAGCCTGCATCCGTCGCAGTTAATCATCTCAGGCGTAATCTCGACGCCGTTGAGCTCGGACCAAAGCTTGGCGACTTTGGCGCGAAGGGCGTTGTCGTCATTGGCCGTGGCAATCCTTGCCTCGCACTTTTCGCAGTCGAGCCCGCAGTACGCAATGAACTTATTCATGGTAAAAGCCTCTTTTTCCCTGTTTTTACGGCGGCAGCGTGAAGCACCGCCTCCTTAAATCATAACACACAGGGACCCTGTCGGCAACAAAAACCACGCCTCAAAACGACACCGCCAAGCTATCCCTTCGCACCTTCACATACCGCCAAGCCCTTGCAAACTCACGACAAAGTCCCCTGAAACAGTGAAAATTCACTGAATATTCGCTTTATTCGCTCGAAATTCGCTGAATATTCGCTAAATTCGCTTGAAAAAAGCGAATTTTTGGTATAAACTGAAGCCAGTCACAGTTTGGGAGGCGACAGCATGAAATTTGAAACCGAAAACATTGAGTTCAAGTCACAGGCAACAGACGAGCTGTACAAGGAGGTTATCGCGTTCGCAAACACGGACGGCGGTACGGTTTTTGTCGGAATTGACAACGAGGGAAACGTAACCGGACTTGACAACGTCGACGAGGTTTACACCCGCATCACCAACGGAATACGCGACGCAATTCTTCCGGACGTTACTATGTTCGTTAAGTACACGCTCCGCGAAAATCACACGATCCTCATCAAAGTCAGCGAGGGTTCCTACAAGCCTTACTACCTCAAAAGCAAGGGTCTCAAACCGAGCGGAGTTTTCGTACGCCAAGGCGCTTCATCCGTCCCTGCCTCTTACGAGCAGATCAGGGCGATGATCAAGGAGTCCGACGGCGACAGCTACGAGAACATGCGTTCCATGGAGCAGGAACTGACGTTTGAAAGCGCGAAGAAAGCGTTCAAGCGCTATGACGTGGAATTTTCTCCGGAAAAGTTCCGTGCCCTTGGCGTCACCGTACAGTCAGGCGAGGTTTTCAGCAATCTTGCGCAGATCATTTCCGACCAGTGCGCCCACACCACCAAGATAGCTGTTTTTGCGGACAACGCAAACACTGTTTTTCGTGACAGCAAGGAGTTCGGCGGTTCGATTTTTGAGCAGCTCGACAATGCTTTTGCATACCTCTCACTCTGCAACAAAACTTCTGCCACGTTCAAAGGCCTTGAGCGTATCGAAAAGGTTGACTACCCAGAGGAGGCTTTGCGCGAGGCATTGCTGAACGCACTCGTGCACCGCGATTACAGCTTCAGCGGCAGCATTATCATCAACATAAACGACAGCGAGATGGAGTTTATTTCCATTGGCGGTCTCCTTCCCGGCCTTTCGCCCGACGACATCCGCAGCGGCATCTCCCAGCCGAGGAACAAAAACCTTGCCGACATTTTCCACCGTCTGCGCCTGATTGAGTCCTACGGCACGGGAATCCGCAAAATTTACAGCCTGTACGCAAACTGCCCGAGGCAACCGAAAATTGAGGTGACTCCCAATTCGTTCAAGATTGTCCTTCCGAATATGAATCAGTCTGCCGCCAATGCACCCGCCCCGAGCATCACCACGCAGAAGAAGGATATTCTCGATTATATAGGCGAAAACGGGTCAATCACAGATCTTGAGATTCAGAATATGCTCGGGCTCAAGAAGACACGCGCCTTCACCCTGGCAAAGCAGATGCGCGACGAGGGCCTGATCAGAGCCGTCGGCCGCGGAAGCGAAAAGAAGTATAAATGCATGTAAAATTTAGGCATACACACGAAAAAACAACCTTGACGCTTACCGCCAAGGTTGTTTGCTTTCTGCAGGAGCCGTCGATCATCGGAGTTCGACTTTCCCGTAAGAGTCTAAAAGAATGGCTAAAGTTTGCTATTTTTAACAGCATTGGGGCAATAGAAAATTAAGTACCCATTATGCGTTTTTTTGCATAAAAAAGTCCCATACTTATTCTTTGGTGGCCTTAATCTGTTTATAGTTTCCGAGCTAAAAAAAAGACATAACTGTTATTATTAGACTTTTTTTCTCGGACTGTTATCTTAACGTTCCGATTTCATCTGGCTTGATAAAATCGGTAAAAAGCTGAACATAATGGAATGACGCGTTATACCTTAGACGTTGGTCTCTTCGATTGCCTAGACTCTCATTTTTTCTCTTTATGTTATCCCGGAATTGAAGAAAATCGTCAAAACCAAAAATCCTTGCCCAACGCTGAGCTATTTCTCTGGATTTCAACTTAAAAGAAATGCTTTGCAATATCGTATCGTTTTCACCATCATAGACATAGGTAATAGGAAACCACAGCCTATTATCACCGTTATTAGCCCCGAAGTACGAATAGTTACTTAGCAAGACGTCTGCAAACGCAAGTTCCCTTTTATTACAATAGTTCGAAGAAATGTGTTCTATCCATAACTGCGCTGTACCGCTAAAATAGTTTTTATTATCCTGCTTACCTTTTGCAATATCTAACTGTTGGCTATTGTGATAGAAAATATGATACCCAATATCACTGTTCACATTAGCGTAATTTCTGCCAAAGAAAGATCTGTTGAGAAAATATGATAGGGCATCATAGTCTTTCAACTTGTAAACTAAGACTATAGTATATACGAATATCTCGTGAAGAAAGCATTTTTTGATGTCATTCAGAACTATCATGTTGGAATCTATTGCTGAAAACACTTCCTGAAGAAAGTCTCCTAGCAACACCATAGAATCGTCTATTACATGAGATGTTTTCACTATCTGGATATACTCTTCACGTAGTGGCAGCATCTCTTCGTATAGCTTAAGATAATCAGTTGTGTCGCTGTCAAAAGAGATAATTCTTTCTTTCAGGTCATCAAGAAGCTCAATGAAATCACCTCTGGCAATCCTTGGATTATTGTATTTTTTTAACGATTGGAGAGCTGTCATTTTGCTGCTTGGAATTGAAGTTTCTTCGGTAACCCATTTGGGTACTGTTCCTAATTCAGGTCGGACATAAACCTCAACTCCATACAGCCTTTTTACTAACTTTTTGTACTCATTATCATAGTTTTCAGCTATTGACAAATCAAAATGGAGAATTCCTCTAAGATAATGAGGTTTCGGTATATCGCCTTCTTCTGAACGTTCCATGACAATCGGAATGAACTTTTCTTGGGTAACATTATTATATATTTCGGGGGAAATAATTTGCGTTTCTGTTCCAACGCCTCCCGAGCGATCATCGGCTTTCTTTGCATAAACGGGATCTAATAGTAGCAGCACATTTGTTACATTTGGATCATTAACGCTTTGCTCCATGTATGCATATGTGTCATGACCTTCTTTTAAGTTCCATTTATCAAGCAACACTTCTATTCCGTCAGTTTGAAGATCTCTTGCTAATGAAAGAACTCGGTCCTGATACTCTTGAGTTCCCCATGCATATGAAATAAAAACCTTTGGATGCTCAATAGTAGGTTTCATTTTATAATCCTCCGAGCAACTTGTTAGTTTAAAAAGACCTTTTTCATGACTGCCGTCTTTGTATTAAAAAGTAGCTCTATTTTGTGGAGATGAGGAGAGTCGCCGCCTGCTGCGCTTCGCTTGCATGCTACGCTGTTCGAGCATAGCTCTCACGATTTCGACTGCAAATCATCCACCGGATGATTTGCTTAACGTCGAAACTCTCACGAGTTCGACTCTCCTCATGTTTGATTCTGGTGGAGATGAGGAGAGTCGAACTCCTGTCCGAAACCGCCTCAAGCCTGACTTCTACGAGTGTAGCCGTCTGTTTAGATTTCCCGCAACTCAGCGCCAAACGGCCGGCTCAGTGCTGCGGTAGCTTCATGGTGTCCGCACGCGCTCAAAGCTTTGCGCGTGTGGTTGGCGGCGTTAACCCTTAAACCCGCGGGGCTCAAATTGCTGACACCGCTTGCCGAAGGCTTGAGTAACCCGCGGGGCGGCGCAAGCTGCGCTTAGGCAGCCTGAAGTGCAACGTTATTGTTTGCGTTTAATTTTAAGTTTCCCGCTTTTTAAAGAGGCCAACGGGACCCTCTACTCGCTATCCGACCCTTGACGACCCCGTCGAAACCGGAACATCCCCAAGCCGGACCGACAGTGTAGCATATTTGGCAAAAAAAGTAAAGTCAGATGTAGAATCAGGGCATGCTAAACTGCGGCGTGTGCGGCGGTAAACTGCGGCGCGGAAGATGCCGAAGAGGCGCGGGGAAGGGCTCAAAAAGCGCCGAAATTGTTTAATCCCGCGCCGCGCTTTTGGTTGCACGGTTTTGAATCAGGTGGTAAAATTGCATTGGCGTGTTAAGTCAGAAAATTTGCGGCATGTCGGAGGACATTATGGGAAGTTTATTCACGAACGACTACAGCGAAACCTGCAGAAAAGAGATCCTTGATGCGATTGCGGCCGTAGGGTGCGGTCAGAACAGGGGCTACGGGCTCGACAGGCATTCGGAGAATGCCGAAAAGCTGATTCTGAAGCGCTTTGGCGTTGACGACGGAAGCGTGTTTTTCACGGCGGGCGGCACCCAGACGAACATGACGGTGCTGTCGTTTCTGCTGAAGCCTTACGAGGCGGTTCTTGCCTGCAATTCGGGCCACATAAACGTTCATGAGACGGGCGCGGTCGAGGCTTCCGGGCATAAGGTTGTAACCGTTCCGGGACGTGACGGCAAGGTCCTTCCGGAGGAGATTGAGGCTGCCGTGAAGAGGCACTGCGACGAGCACATGGTGAAGATCCGCGCGGTCTACATTTCCGACACGACCGAGGTTGGCTCTGTCTACACCGAGAGCGAAATCCTGAAAATCAGGGAAATATGCGACAAATTAGGACTCTTGCTTTTCCTTGACGGTGCGAGGCTCGGCGTGGCTCTAACGTGTGCCGCCAATGACATAAAACCCGAATTATTAGGCAAAATCTGCGATGTGTTCTACGTCGGCGGAACCAAGAACGGACTGCTCTTCGGCGAGGCTGTAGTGTTCAAAGACAAGGCGCTTGCGGAGGAGTTCCGGTACCACGTGAAGAACCGCGGGGCAATGCTCGCCAAGGGCTTTGTGCCGGGTGTCATGTTCGAGCGCGCCTTTACCGACAACCTGTATTTTGACATTGCGGCCGACACGAACAGGGCGGCGAAGTATATTGGCGATAATCTGAGGGGCAAGGTTGAGTTCCTGTCGGAGCCCGTGACCAACCAGATTTTCGTGATTGTGAGCAGGGAGAAGGGCGAGGCTCTTATGAGGGAGTTCGGATGCGAGCTCTGGGAGGACCGCGGCGGCAGTCTTGTCGTCAGGATTGTGACTTCTTTTGCGACCACGAAAGACGACTGCGACAGGCTGCTCGGCTTTTTCAACAAATAACTTTTGAGGCGGCGGAAAATGTCTGAACTTAAGGAAAAACTTGACAAGATAAAACGGATTCTCAACCGGTGGGCATACGAGTATTACGTGCTCGACAACCCGACGGCAAGCGACTACGAGTACGACGAGCTCTACAGGCAGCTTGTCGATATAGAGACGGAGCATCCGGAGCTTAAAACGGAGGACTCGCCGACGCACCGTGTTGGCGGCAGGATTCTTGACAAGTTCGAAAAGTTTACCCACAACGTGCCCCTGATGAGCCTTGACGATGTGTTCAGCAGGGAGGAGGTTTTTGCCTTCTGCGACCGCGTTGAGGAGGCTCTCGGCTACGCTCCCGAGTACGTCGTGGAGCAGAAGATTGACGGCCTCAGCGTCGGCGTCACTTACGAGAACGGCACAATGACTGTGGGCGCAACGAGGGGCGACGGTGTTGTGGGCGAAAACGTGACCGCAAACCTTAAAACCGTGAGGTCACTTCCCCTTAAGATTGACGCCAATGACATCACCCGCATAGTCGTACGCGGCGAAGTATTCATGCCCCACAAGGCTTTCGAAAAGCTCAACGAGGCGTGCGAAAAATCCGGACAGAACACTTTCGCCAATCCGAGAAACGCAGCCGCGGGGTCCCTTAGACAGCTTGATTCGAAGATCACAGCTTCGAGAAACCTTGATATATTTGTGTTCAACCTCCAGGAGCTTGAGGGCAGGACGGTTGAAAAGCACTCAGAGTCGCTTGAACTCATGAAAAAACTCGGATTTAAGACGAGCCCCGACTACAAAGTCTGCAAGTCTAAAGAAGAGATTTGGGATGCGATCTGCGGCATCGGCAATGCGAGGGCAATCCTTGACTATGACATTGACGGCGCGGTTATCAAAGTCGACAGTTTGGCGGCAAGGGAACAGCTCGGCGCCACGACCCATGCACCCCGCTGGGCATGCGCATACAAATTCCCCGCCGAGAGAAAGAACACGAGGCTTGTCGATATCGCGGTGCAGGTCGGAAGAACCGGTGTTCTGACGCCTCTTGCAGTGATGGAGCCTGTTTTCATTGCCGGCAGCACGGTTTCCAAGGCGACGCTCCACAACACGGACTACATTGAAGAGAAGGGTATAATGATTGGCGACGTCATCACGCTTATTAAGGCGGGGGACGTCATACCGGCTGTCATCGGCGTTGTCGAAGAGGCGAGAAACGACGGCTGCGCAAGAAGAAAGTTTGAGATGCCAAGCAGGTGTCCCGTCTGCGGAGGACCGGTCGTGAGAGAGGACGGCGAGGCGGCCTACAGGTGCACCGGAATCGAGTGTCCCGCCAAGCTTGCGAGGAGCCTTGAGCATTTCGTCTCGAAAGACGCGATGAACATTGACGGCTTCGGCACACAGCTCGTGTCGGCGCTGCTTGACGCGGGCCTCATCAGGACAATACCTGACATCTACAGGCTTTACGAGAAGAGGGACGAGCTTGCGGCGATGGAGAGGATGGGCGAAAAGTCGATCTCAAATCTTTTGGCGGCAATCGAATCGTCCAAAAAGAACGATTTTTACAGGCTGATTTTCGGCCTCGGCATTAGAAACATCGGCGTCAAGGCGTCGAAGCAGCTTGCGGCGGAGTTCGGCAGCGTGAGAGCTATCGCCAATGCAACTCTTGAGGCCCTCGCGTCACTCGAAGATTTCGGCGACATAACGGCGGAGAGCGTTGTCTCGTTCTTCAGAGACAGCCAGACCGAGCACACACTTACGATGCTGGAAGAGCTTGGCGTCAACATGACAGAGACCGAGCAGAAAAAGGCCTCCTCAGGTGTGTTTTTCGGCAAGACTTTTGTCCTCACCGGCACGCTTCCGACAATGACAAGGGACGAGGCAAAGCGCCTCATCGAATCAAAAGGCGGCAAGACATCCGACAGCGTTTCAAAGAAAACAGATTACGTGGTTGCGGGTGAGGCGGCAGGTTCAAAACTCGCCAAGGCGCAGCAGCTCGGCATTGCGATCATCGACGAAGACGGTCTCCTGGCGATGGCTGATGCATTGGCGTAAGGGGATTCAAAACGCCCGAAAAGCGTCCGAAAAGAGTGAAAACTGCGCGTTTTATGTGCAGTATAACCAAAAAGATTCTTGAAATCTGCTTAAAATTCTACTTTGCATTTTCTCAAAAATGTTGTTATAATGACGGAAGCGCATTTTATGTGTGGCTTAGTTTATTTGGAGGAATGACAGATGGCTAGCTTAAAGCTGAAAAACATTTATAAGAAATATCCCGGTGGCGTAACTGCCGTAAACGATTTCAACCTCGAGATTGCAGATAAAGAATTTATCGTTCTCGTCGGACCTTCCGGATGCGGTAAATCTACAACGCTGAGAATGATCGCCGGCCTTGAGGAAATCACGTCAGGTGAACTGCTTATAGACGGAAAACTGGTTAACGACATCGCGCCTAAGGACAGAGATATCGCAATGG
>DBWH01000036.1:0-155 GCA_002308595.1 Mageeibacillus sp. UBA1243
CTGCATGACGAGAACTCGACCTACGATGCAAACTTCATCAACGCTATAAAGGCTACAGCTGCAAAGCTTGGTCTCAAGGACAGCCAGGTCATCATCAGAACCGGTATCGACGAGAACGCAGCTTGCTACGACACAGCCGCTGAAATGGCTGGCGA
>DBWH01000036.1:303-8837 GCA_002308595.1 Mageeibacillus sp. UBA1243
GCAGGTATGAAGCTCAACGAGATGATCAATTCCGGCAAGATCACAGCTGACCAGGCTAAGATCGGTTACGTCGGCGCTTGGCCGTATGCAGAGGTTAAATCCGGATTCACATCCTTCTTCCTCGGCGCAAGATCAGTTTGCCCTACAGCTACAATGGATGTTGTCTACACACAATCCTGGTTTGACATCGCCAAAGAGAAGAGCGCAGCTGAGAACCTCATCGCCAGCGGATGCGTCCTCATCAGCCAGCACGCTGACTCCGAAGGTGCTCCTAAGGCTTGCGAAGCTAAAGGCGTTCCGAACGTTGCTTACAACATCGACACAACTCCTCTCGGACCCACCACAGCTCTCATTTCTTCAAAGATCAACTGGGAGCCTTACTTCGAGCTCATCATCAAAGCAGTTGCAACCGGCGACACAATCCCCGCTGACTACTGCGGCGACTTCTCAACAGGATCCGTTGCTCTTACAACCCTCAACTCTGCAGTTGCTGCAGCAGGCACACAGGAAGCTATCGACGCCGCTAAAGCTAAGATGATCGCAGGCGAACTCAAAGTATTTGACACCAGCACGTGGACATACAAGGGCGAGCACCTCACTGAGTACATTGCAGACGTTATCGACGCAGGCGACTTCGTTAAAGAGACAAACGTTATCCACGACGGTTACTTCGATGAGTCAAACGCAAGCACTTTCAGATCTGCTCCTTACTTCGATTTAATTATCGACGGTATAATAGAAAAATAAGATCTGAGGTGTCTTTTGACGCCAAGGAAAACCACGGAAGCGGCCCCTCCGGGCCCCTTCCGGATTAGACGATTATATTTGTGGCTGCTGCGGCTCGGTCCGAAAACGACGCCGCAGAAGAGACAAATATTTGACATGTTGAGCCCTGAAAAGGAACCACCACGGGCACATTGGCGTCGTGGCTGTTTGTTTTGGCGGCTCAATGTTTTGGGTTTAAAACAGCACCAAAAAAGCGAAGGAGAACAGCTTTGTGGAAAATGTAGCTATAGAACTGAGAGGGATTTACAAGCGCTTCGGCCGCATCCAGGCCAACAAGGACGTAAATCTTAAGCTATATCACGGGGAGATTCTGTCTCTGCTCGGCGAGAACGGTTCCGGAAAGACCACGCTCATGAACATGATTTCCGGAATTTATTTTCCCGACGAGGGCCAGATTTTTATCAACGGCAAAGAGATCGTGATCAGGTCCCCCAAGGACGCTTTCGACAACGGAATCGGAATGATCCACCAGCACTTCAAGCTCATTGACGTGTTCACCGCGACCCAGAACATAGTGCTCGGAATGGAGGGCAAGCTTGACCTCAAGGCAGCCGCCAAGAGCGTCAGGGAGCTCTGCGACAGGTACGGCTTTGTGCTTGACCCCAACAAAAAGATATACGAAATGTCCGTCTCGGAAAAGCAGACGGTCGAGATCATAAAGGTGCTCTACAAAGGCGCCAATATACTCATTCTTGACGAGCCCACAGCCGTTCTGACTCCCCAGGAGACCGAAAAGCTGTTCGCAGTCCTCAAAAAGATGAAAGAGGACGGCAAGGCAATCATCATCATCACCCACAAGCTCAACGAGGTGCTCGCGGTTTCGGACCGTGTCACCGTTCTCAGAAAAGGCGAGACAATCGGCTCTGTAAGCACCGCTGATGCGACGGTCGAGAGTCTCACGGAGATGATGGTCGGCAAGAAAATCGAGCTCAACATCGAGCGCGCGGATCCCGTAAATCCTACAGACAGGCTCATCGTCGAGAACCTCAGCTGCACGAACAGAGAGGGTCTTCCGATGCTCAAGGATATCAATTTTGTCGCAAAAGCAGGAGAAATCACGGGCATTGCCGGTATTGCCGGAAGCGGCCAGCGCGAGCTGCTTGAGTCCATTGCCGGCCTCCAGAGAGACAACAGCGGATCCATCACGTACATCGACCCCGAGACGGGTGAGAAGAAAAATCTTAAAGATATGTCGCCGACGCAGATCAGAGCCCTTGGCGTCAGACTCTCGTTTGTGCCTGAGGACAGACTCGGAATGGGTCTTGTCGGCAACATGGACATTATCGACAATATGATGCTCCGCACCTACAGCAAGGGCAAGACGGTTTTCCTCGAAAAGAGCGGACCGACCGCCCTTGCCACAAAAATTGTTGAAGACCTGGAGGTTGTGACGCCGAACATCCAGACGCCTGTAAGAAGACTCTCCGGCGGAAACGTTCAGAAGGTGCTCGTAGGCCGCGAAATCGCTTCGGGCCCCACCGTGCTCATGGTGGCTTACCCTGTGAGAGGTCTTGACATCAACTCGTCGTACCTCATCTACAACCTGCTCAACAGGCAGAAGGAGAGCGGGGCCGCCGTAATTTTCGTCGGCGAGGACCTTGACGTGCTCATCGGACTCTGCGACAAGATATATGTACTGTGCGGCGGCAGCATTACCGGCAAGGTTGACGCACGGAAAACAAGCAAAGAAGAAATCGGTTACCTTATGACCAAAGGCGTGGGAGGCTCAAAATGAAAAAAGATAAAATTGCAAAAGAACCTCTCATACATATCACCAAAAGGGATACGATGCCCCCTTGGCAGAGCATTTTGATTCGCGTCGGTGCGGTTTTGATTGCATTGGCGGTTTCGGCGGTGCTTGTCATAGTGCTTACGAAAACAAACCCGATGAGTGTTTTCGACGCCATGTTCAAGGGAAGCTTTGGTTCAGTGCGTAAGATGCAGAACCTTATGAAGTCGGTGGCGACGCTCCTTTGTATTTCATTGGCGATTACACCCGCATTTAAGATGAAATTCTGGAATATCGGTGCCGAGGGACAGGTTCTTATGGGCGCCCTCGCGTCTGCGGCTGTGATGCGCACCATGGGCAGGTATGTCATACCGAGCTGGGTGGTAATACTTGTGATGCTTGCTGCGGCTCTTGTTTCCGGCCTCATCTGGGCGGTGATTCCCGCAATATTTAAAGCCCTCTGGAATACCAACGAAACGCTGTTCACCCTAATGATGAACTACGTGGCAATGCAGATAATCCAGATTTTCATTGCCATCTGGATAAAGAGTGGCTCCGGCGTTGTCGGATACATTAACGAGCAGAGTCACAGGGGTTGGCTCCCGGATCTGTTCGGTGTCAAATATTTGCTGAATGTAATCGTTGTCGCCGGTCTCACGGTGTTCATGTTTGTGTATCTCAAGTTCAGCAAACACGGATATGAGATATCGGTCGTCGGCGAAAGCGAGAACACGGCCCGCTACATAGGCATCAATGTGAAAAAGGTGGTCATCAGGACAATGGCCATCTCCGGAGCCCTTTGCGGACTTGCGGGATTCCTCCTAGTTGCCGGCGCGGACCACACCATCAACAAGGATCTTGCCGGCGGTATGGGCTTTACCGCAATCATGGTTTCATGGCTCGCCAAGTTCAACCCCTTCATCATGGTTGGGGCTTCGTTCATGCTGGTCTTTCTTGACAGGGGCGCCAGCAACGTTGCCACGATGTGCAAGCTGAACGACAGCGTAGGCGAGATCATCACGGCCATCATCATATTCTTTATCATCGGCTGCGAGTTCTTTATCAGGTACAAAATCAATTTCCGCGCCCGCACGCCAAAGGAAAAGGCGCCTGACGAACCTGAAAAGCCTGAACAGGCTGAAATTACTGAAGGCGAAAAAGCGCCTTCGGGCATAGCGTAAAGGAGGCGATAAGATGACAAAGATTATTGATATAATCGTAGCAGCAATCATTCAAGGCATCCCGCTTCTTTACGGAGCCACAGGTGAAATAATAACCGAGAAGAGCGGCAACCTGAACCTGGGAATCCCCGGAATCATGTATGTGGGAGGCATCTCGGGAATCATTGGCGGCTACATTTATGAGAAAATGACGCCGAATCCCGTCACCGTGCTGCTTATACTGATACCGTTGCTTTCGTCGCTGCTGGGATCGCTCCTCATGGCGCTCCTCTACAGCTTCCTTACGGTTACCCTCAAATCCAACCAGAACGTAACAGGCCTTGCCCTCACCACTTTTGGCGTAGGAATAGGCAATTTCTTCGGTGGCTCCCTCGTCAAGATGATGGGCGGTACAGGCGGTTCAATCGCACTCCAGCAAACCGGCAAGGCATTTAGAGCTCAGCTTCCCTTTGCAAAATCTCTCGGCTCAGTGGGCAAGCTGTTCTTCTCGTACGGCTTCCTCGCATACCTGGCTTTCGTGATCGCAATCCTCGCGGCACTGTTCCTCAACAAGACAAGGGCAGGCCTCAACCTCAAAGCTGTCGGCGAGAACCCGGCAACGGCCGACGCCGCAGGAATCAACGTAACGAAGTACAAGTATTTTGCTACATGCATCGGCGGCATGATTGCGGGCCTCGGCGGCCTCTACTGGGTCATGGACTACACTGACGGCGCCTGGACTAACAACGGCTTCGGCGACAGGGGCTGGCTTGCCATCGCAATCGTTATTTTTGCCATCTGGAAACCGCTGCTGGCAATCCCCAGCGCGACACTGTTCGGCGGCCTCTACATCCTGAGCATCTACATTCCCGGCCTCACCAGCTGGCAGAAGGAACTCATCAACACGCTTCCTTACGTGGTTACCATCGTGGTTCTCTGCACCGTGAGCGCCAGGAAAAAGAAAGAAAACCTGCCTCCGGCAAGCCTGGGCCTGTCATACTTCAGAGAGGAACGGTAGTTTTAACGTAAAACAGGGGGTTTAACGAAACCGCCAATGAAAAAGCCTGCGCCGGCAAAACGGGGTCAAACCCCACCGGCGCAGGCTTTTTTTGCCCGCAGGGCGGCCGCTCCGCTCACCGTCAGACTTTAATAAGAGGCATTGTCAGCTCAAGGTGAGCCGGAGCATTGGCGGTTTCAAAGCCAAGCACGTAATAGTCGGTGGCAAGAATCTCCAGCGCCAGCAAATCTGCCCCATTGCAGGAAAAACTCGTCCTGTAGTCTTTGGGAATATTGCCGAATATGACCGGCACTTTCGCGTCCGAAAGCCCCGAAAGCAGATCCTTTCGCTCCGCCGACACGCCAAGCACTCTAACATAGGGCACATCGATCCTGTCCCTTATCATGGTCTGCCGCGCGCCTGTGAGCGTTGCGAGCAGAATCCGCCTGATCCTCCCGGACGTAAAAGTTTTGCTTGTGGCCGAGGCGATCAGATTGGCGGTATCGGAAGTCCTGCAGGCCTCGCTGTAAACGCATTCCGCAAGGCCTCCGCCCGCAAAGGGAAGCTCTCCGATCCCCTCCGGCCCAAGCTCCCGAAGTTTCCCTATAATTAGGGTATTATATTTATTAAGAGATCTTACAAAACGCCCCTCTTTAACAAGTTCATCTAAAATCTCAAGACTGCTCTCCGGCATGAATTTCCGGAGCCTTTCCAAACCGCCGTCCTGCCCGGCTTCCTTTTCGCAAATATATTTCCTGATGGCCGCCGCCCCGGCAATCTCCGAGCCCTCGTCCATGTCGCAGTTCCCGTGAACATTGCCGCCAATGCGTTTCATGCAGCTCACCTCAACGGCCGCCAGCCTTTTCTCAAGGGCAACGATGTACTCAACGCCGAGAGTGTCATTGGCGCCAAGCTCAACCCCGTAAAACGCCGAAAGCGCCCTGGGATACGAGAGCCCCGAATCCATAAGCTTTTTTACCGCATCGCCGAAATCGCCCGCAGCCCTCTTACCGGCAAGCCCCTTCAGCAGCTCAATATCACCGCACTCGCTCCCGAAAACAAGAGCATCGCAAATTCCCGACCGGCACACAACGTCGACAGCCGCGTCCGCAAAGAACTGGGCGCTCTGCTGCGCGAAAACCGAAGGAATCTCAAGAACAATGTCGGCACCGCCAAGCACCGCCATCTTTGCCCGGCTCCATTTGTCGATCAAAGCCGGCTCCCCCCGCTGGCAATAATTCCCGCTCATCACGGCCACAACGGTATTCCCGCCCCTCCCGAGGTTCCGCGCAAACTTAAACACGGCCTCGTGTCCGTTATGCATGGGATTCAATTCGCAAATTACCGCAACATTCATGCCGAAAGCCGTATCTCCTTCCTGTCACACGCCAATTCTACCACCCCCGCCCCCATTTTTCCACTGAATCTCACCCTCAACCCGCCAATCCGTCAAAACCGATTTTTGTTGACACACCCGCCAAAATATGCTAGTATCACATCCGCACGGAAAGTCCTTGCCCGCCCTACGCAATCACCTTTCCTGCCGCCAATTATTTTGGGCCTATAGCTCAGTTGGGAGAGCGCTGCGTTCGCAACGCAGAGGTCATGGGTTCGAATCCCACTAGGTCCACCACACAGAACAAGGTACCCTGAACGAGGGTACCTTGTTCTGCGTTAGAAAAGGTCAGCGTGGGATTCGAACCCGGGGTCCCCGAAAGTGCTCGCACTTTTGGGGAAAAGGAGGCGCAGCGGAGCGAGCGATGTCATCAGAACAAGACTTGATCAGTTACTGGTGACGAGCAGGCGCAGCTTGCGCCGACGCAATCCCACTAGGTCCACAAAGTGACCGGGACCCCCGAAAAATCGTCAGATATATTAAATATGGGGTCCCCGTAAAATCGTTAGATTTTGCGGGGAAGAGGAGCCACAGCGACGCAAACGGAGACTTTCAAGAGAGAAAGAGAAGAAGTTTCTTGAAAGTCGGAGTCCACGTTGCTTGTGGCGACGTGGAGCCGCAGCGGAGCGAGCGATGTCATCAGAACAAGACTTGATCAGTTACTGGTGACGAGCAGGCGCAGCGACGGGAATGGAGTCTTTTAAGTGAGGAGCGATAAACTTCTTGGAAGACGGAATCGTCGGCGTTCGCGACGACGAAAATAGATGCACACGCAAAAATCTTACGTTAAATATTGACAAGGCCACGAACCGGTCTTATAATATTTGCGTAAGAAAAATGCGCAATAGCGCAATTGTCATATGGAGACATGAAATGGAATTTAAGCGGGAAAGATATTTGCAACAGTTGATAGGCGGGATGGACAGTCCTCTTATCAAAGTCATTACAGGGATTCGCAGGTCGGGAAAGTCTTATCTTCTTTTTACGCTTTTTGATCGTTACCTAAAAGAGATTGGCGTTCCGGAAGATCATATTATCAAAATAGCGCTTGACGATATGGATAACATCCATCTTCGTGAAAAAAATGCGTTGTATAAAGGTATTAAAGAGAGGATCGTTGACGATAACAAGTATTTTATTCTTCTTGATGAAATCCAATATGTTAACGAATTTGAAGATGTCCTCAACAGCATGCTTCACATTAAGAATGCGGATACGTATGTCACCGGCAGCAATTCTAAATTTCTTTCAAGCGATATAATTACGGAATTCAGAGGAAGAAGCGATGAAATCCGTGTATATCCGCTGACATTTAAAGAGTACTATGAGGAATTGGGCGGGGATAAACGGGACCGGCTGGATGAGTATATGCGGTTTGGCGGTCTTCCCGTTGTTGCATTGATGAAAAACGACGAAAAGAAGATCTCTTATCTGAAAGAGGTCTGCAATAAGATCTATTTATCGGATTTGAAACAGAGACACAGAATCAAGAATCCAAAGGAATTTGACGAACTGTTTGATATCCTTGCGTCCGGCATAGGCACGTTAACAAATGCGCAAAAACTGTCAGACACATTTAAAACAGTCAATCATGCAACGGTAAGTCCCAATACGGTCAACAATTACATTGACTATTTTATTGATGCGTTTATGATCAGCCGTGCAAGAAGATATGACGTCAAAGGAAAAAAATATATTTCCACTCCGGCGAAGTATTATTTTAGTGATATAGGTCTACGAAATGCCAGAATTGATTTTCGTCAGGTAGAACCGATACACATTATGGAGAACATTATTTTCAACGAACTTATTGCGCGTGGATATCAGGTCGACGTTGGCGTTGTGGAAATAAATGCTCATAACAAACTCGGTCACGGAATAAAAAAACAGCTTGAGGTAGATTTCGTTGCCAACAAGGGGTATGACCGGTACTATATTCAATCTGCATACTCTTACTATGACGAGGTGAAGAGAAAACAGGAAAGAGAGTCGTTGAGCCACATTCCCGATTCTTTCGAGAGGATCATTATTACCGGTGATACCGGACTTCCGTATCGGGACGACAACGGCTACATGGTCGAGAATATTATTCACTTCTTGCTGAATGAATAGGAAAATAGCATTTTAACTGTTGTTTCCAGGCACACAGATCAGCTGAGCCGCGTCTTTTTAGTATGCACACTGTATTTACTTAGGATGTACAGTGCATCTTTTTCGAGGGGAATATATAGGGGACCCCGAAAATGCTTGCATTTTTGGGGAAAAGAAGCCGCAGAGACGCAAACAAAGTGGTCCAAGCGAATACAATCTTATAATGCTTGAAACACGCAGTCGGCGTCTCTTGCGGCGACGCATTCGTACGCTATTGAGGCTTTTCAAACACGGGTTTTAAGACTATCCATGGATCGGTGTCCTCAAGATCTTACGGCTTTTTGCCTTCTCCTTATCAGGACCGCCAATGCCAAT
>DBWH01000035.1 GCA_002308595.1 Mageeibacillus sp. UBA1243
TAGTTCTGAAAGCACACAAGGTGTCTGACAAAGAGGCTGAGACAATTTGAACCGAAAAGAATAATCTCCTATTTCTTCAAAAGAGTGTTGACAAACCCTATTTAATAGGGTAAAAAGAAAACTTATCTGATGAAGAGTGCAACGAACTTCGGGGGTTGATTATGGAATTAGAGGCCCAACTGTACGAGAATGCACGGAAAGGAGAAAAAAGATGAGTTTGTTTGAAGATTTGAAAACTGGGTTGAACCAGGCAATCGACTATGAAAAAGGCCGTGGGAAAGCAAAGGTCACGGTTCTTTCAATTCAGCCGTTGGAGTCTTTCACCGCAGAGGATATAAAGAGTATTCGCCTTGCAACCGGGTTGACACAGGTGCTCTTCGCAAAATATATGGGTGTTTCTCCTAAAACGGTGGAAGCATGGGAGTCCGGAAGAAATCATCCGGAGGGCACAGCCTGCCGATTGCTCACGATGACGCAAAAAGATCCTTCATTTCCTGAAAAATCCGGCGTGATTGTAACCGCATGAAGAACTTTGAGAATGATTTCGTCAAGATGCGAAATCATTTTTGATTTTTGGCTCTTTACGCATTTGCCAAGGGGTTCAACAGATATCTTCGTGTTCTTAGATAATCTCAGAATTCGAAGTGTGTTCGAACACAAGGAATACAAGATTTCGTGGCAAAATGCTTTGCGCGAGCTATCCTCTCGCAGTACCTTCGCACATCTCTTAAACCACGATTTTCGGTTCTTTACACAAGCCGCCAAGATAATCTGACAGATTCATGAATCTTTCTGAGAGCAAACAAGGAGTCTGCGACGATTAGTGGCGGCTTGTTTTTCGCGAGCTCCCCTCTCGAAGTGCGTCTGCACATCTTCGGGGTCGCGCACGAAAAAATAACTCGAAAATCAAGATTTTCGGCTCTTTCCGAAAGCCGCCTGCAATAATAAACTCCAAGCGGTGTCTGACGACAGATCAGTGGCGGCTTTCTTTCCGTGCAGAAACCACTCGCAGTACATTCGTACAGCATCGGATCTCTGCGCGAAAAACCAACTCGAAAATCGAAGGTTTAAGCAAGTCGGGGTCGCGCACGCAAAAATAGCTCAAAAATAAAGCAAGTTGCGGATTTCATTGGCGGCAGCAAACAGGTTACCGAATTTTTAACTTTTTCCCTTAAAAAAGGCATTTGGCGATTGACAAGCGGCTGTTTCCGATATAGTATGTTAGCACAGACTAACAAATGTCTGCTGAGGAGGTGTCTTATGTTGCCGGAAGTTGTTTTGGGGATAGGAATTCCTTTCGCGGGAACGGCGCTGGGTTCGGCGTGCGTGTTCTTCATGCGAAAAAAGCTTAACGAAAAGGTTCAGAAAGCGCTTACGGGTTTTGCGGCGGGCGTGATGGTCGCGGCTTCAATCTGGAGCCTCATAATTCCCGCCATCGAGCAGGAGGTATCGCCAATGGGCAAATGGGCCTTCGCCCCTGCCCTTGTCGGGTTCTGGCTCGGTATTCTTTTCCTGCTGCTGCTTGACAATGTCGTGCCTCACCTTCACATGTTTGCCGAGAAGGCTGAGGGCCCCAGAAGCAAGGCCAAAAGGACTACGATGATGGTGCTCGCGGTCACGCTGCACAACATCCCCGAGGGCATGGCCGTAGGAGTCGTCTACGCGGGCGTTCTTTCACACTCCGCCAATATAACAATGAGCGGTGCTCTGGCACTTGCCATCGGTATCGCAATCCAGAACTTCCCGGAGGGCGCGATTATTTCGATGCCTCTCCACGCAGAGGGCAAGAGCAAGGGCAGGGCGTTCCTTGACGGTGTGCTTTCAGGCGTTGTCGAGCCTGTCGCAGCAGCTCTCACAGTCGTTTTTGCAGGCCTCGTGGTGCCGGCAATGCCCTACCTGCTTTCGTTTGCCGCAGGCGCAATGATGTACGTCGTTGTCGAGGAGCTGATTCCTGAGATGTCATCGGGCGAGCACTCGCACTCGGGCGTTGTAATGTTTGCAATCGGCTTCACACTTATGATGGCCCTGGATGTTGCGCTGGGATAAAAACGCTTTTATATGATGGTTTTGAAGCACGAATAGCCCTTATATTAACCTGAAAAAAGGCTGATTCATTTGGGGCTATTCGTGTTTTTTTGATCCCTGATATTCTGTCAAGAGGTAAAATGCAATGAAAAAACAGACTGTTGAACCTATGTAATAATACTTGATGAGGCTTATCGAATAATGCTACAATAGTTGTCGAAAGAAAGGAACAGTTGCCGTCAGAAATGGCGTTTTGTGCAGAAAAAAGGCTGTTTGATGTAAGCATTAGACATAGAATCCAAGGTATTTCTGCATAAAGTATTACTCAAGATTTGGTAGGCTGAGGCACTCTACATGAATTCTAACAATTACACAATGTGTTCCTTTTTGTCAGATTTGAGTTCACTGAAGCAGTTATGATGGGAGCGATTACCTTATGAAACTAAAATTTAAAGGCCTGATGAGCAATCAGTTTTTTATGATAAAAAAAGCATGGAAATTCAGCAAAATGTTTTTTATTTGCAGGTTTTTAATTGCTTTACTAAACGGTGTTATGCCGGCGCTCAATGCCCTGTTTTCAAAGCTGCTGATTGAGCAGCTGCTGGGTAAGAGCTGGGACGGGGCGCTGATGATAATACTGATTATCGTGGGGGCCTCCTACGTGAAAGGGCAGGTTGTGCTGCTGCTCAACAGGAAGATTGGACTCATTGGCGATTTGTACAGAAATGCGCTTTTGTTCGATATACAGGCAAAAATTGTGACTCTTGACTATGCGGTTTTGTTTTCCCCGAAAACGCTTAAGACCAAAGAATTGGCGACGCAGGCGGTGCAGAGGAATGTGGCGACAGGATTTCTTGACGCGACTTTTGCAGCTATTTCGTCGGGTGTTTCGATTGTGTCCCTTGGCGTGGTCCTGTCAATCGTTTCCAAGTGGGTTTATGTTGTCATGGCGGTGCTGACAGTGACAAAAATCATTACGATTTGCCTTGACAAGCGCGCACAGTACAGGAACAGGCTTGAACTGACGGAAGTGAACCGGGAGATTTCGTACTACATGACCATGCTTGTGGATGAAAACTACGCCAATGACATGCGCATGTATTCCATCTCGGACTGGGTTATCGCCAAGTATAAAAAGACAGTGGACAAGTCTTTAAAGCTGGCAAGGCGCCTGCAAAACAAAATGACCGCCAACGGATCGATCAGGCACGCGATAGGCACGATTGAACTTGGCTTGTACTACGTTTTCCTTGCGATACGCATGGTCTTTTTCGGCCTCAGCGTGGCGGACTTTACAATGGTTCTGACTGCCCTGACGACTTTCTCCTCCCAGGTGACGGGAATTGCGGGCAACATAATTACTCTTGCCGAGAATTCGATTTACATCGAAGCTTTCAGGGAGCTTATGGAGACTGAGAATACTATTGCGGTTGACGGCAAGGGCTGCAATGCCGATGAGATTCCGGAAACCGTTAATATCTACAGGCTCGACAAGGCCTGCTTCAAGTATCCGGGCAGTGAAAACTACGTCCTGAGCAATGTGAATCTTGAAATCGAGAAGAATAAATTTTACGTTATTGTAGGTGAAAACGGCGAAGGAAAAACCACACTTTGCAAGCTTATCTGCCGTCTCTATGACGTGAGCGACGGCAGCATTATGTACAACGGTGTGGACCTGCGGTCAATTGACTACAGAAGCTACAGAAACCGGATAGGCATTGTCTTTCAGGACTACAAGTATTACGCGCTGTCCATTGCCGAGAACGTTGCGATGAATGACTACAGGGACACTGAGGAGGTACGTGCCAAAATATATGATGCTTTGTGCAATGCGGGTCTGAAGGAAAAAATCGACGGACTGCCCAACGGAATTGACACAAAGCTTGGCAGGATATTTGACGAGAACGGCGTGCTCCTTTCCGGCGGCGAACTTCAGAAACTTGCCCTTGCCCGAGTGCTGTTTAAAGATCAGCCGATAGTAATCCTTGACGAGCCTTCGTCGGCGCTGGATGCATTTGCCGAAGACGAACTGATACAGGCATTTAACAGGACGCTCAAGGGAAAAACGATTTTCTACATCTCTCACAGGCTTTCTGTCGCCAAGTACGCAGACAGCGTTATTTTTCTCCACAACCACACCGTGGAGGCAGTCGGCTCACATGACGAGCTGCTTGCGAGCTGCGACAACTATTCAAAAATGTACCACGCGCAGGCGAAGCACTACGTGAAATAAAATGCTTGATTTTCGCCACAGAGTATAGTATTATTATACCCTGAGGTGAAAATATGATAAAAACTGTCCCGATACTTCATGACGAATTGAAGGATTACTCAAATATTAAGTCCAAAATACAGAGCCTTTGCAACAGCGAAAAGCTGTATCCTCTTGTAAGGAATAGGGGACTATATGAAACTGACGGTTCCGTTCCCGGATACTGCCTTGCGCTTATAATCAACGGTCCGTCGTATCTGTCTTTTGAGTTTGCGCTGTCTTGGCATGGCCTGATTCCGGAAGCAGTATACGCTTTTACGTCTGCAACTTTTGAAACGGGAAAGAAGAAGACGTTTACAAACCATTTTGGAACTTTCACATACCGGGACGTACCGGCGGAGGTTTTTCCGCTGGAGGTAGAAGCTTTTTCCGAGAACGGATACAGATATCTTCTGGCATCGCCTGAGAAAGCACTCTGCGACAAGCTTTACGAACTGCCTCCGTGCAGGAATAAGACGGAGCTTTCAAATATGCTTTTTGACGATCTGCGCATAGATGAGGATGCCTTTGAAGGACTTGATCTCGTTAAACTGTTCAATCTTGCCGGGCAATACCGCTGCACCAATCACAGGATTCTCAGATCTCTGATCAGAAAGGACGTTGGCGATGAATAATATACTTGCTTCCATGCTCTCCGAATACGAGATTCGTTCTGATTACGACAGGAAGAACGCCATGAAGGAGATAATACAGGAAATAATTCTCTGCAGCCTGTCACGTACAGACTTCTTTAGGCACGCCGCATTCTATGGCGGCACAGCGCTGCGTATTTTTTATGGGCTTGACCGTTTCTCCGAAGATTTGGATTTTTCTTTGAAGGAACCGAACTATAGTTTTGACTTATCTTCATACCTTCCGGAATTGGAGAAAGAGGTTAGGTCGTACGGATTGAACCTGAAGGCAGAAGTGAAGGAGAAAACAAAAGAGTCGCTAATTCAGTCAGCTTTTGTCAAAGGAAATACACGTGAGCAACTCCTGCTGTTTTACCCGGATGATAATCTGTCGACTCTTGTTCCCGGGAACGAAACGGTGAAGATAAAGTTTGAGGTAGATACCAATCCGCCGCCGTTTGCCGGGTATGAGAAGAAGTACAGACTTCTTCCTATACCATATGAAGTGCAGTTGTATGATGCGCAGTCGCTTTTTGCCGGAAAGATACACGCAGTCCTTTGCCGCGGATGGAAGAGCAGAATCAAGGGTCGTGATCTCTATGATTTTGTCTTCTATGTCAGTAGGAAGATTCCGGTTAACCTCTCACATCTTAATGCAAGACTTGCCGATTCCGGTTTTATAAACGCCGGAACATCTCTTACAATAAAGGACGTAAAGGAAGCACTATGTGAACGGTTTACATTGATTGATTATGCAAGCGCAAAGCAGGATGTTATTCCATTCATTAAAAATATGGCGTCAGTGGATGTTTGGTCCGTTGACTTTTTTACAAGGATTGCTCAGAATATAACTGCCGGCAGCTAGTTTCAACTGATATGGGGTTGAATATCAGTCTACGGAACCGCTGACTGCAGCGGGGAGGGTGCCGCGGTAGTAGGCCAGCATAAGGTCTACCATGCGGCCGTAGCTGTAGGTGCCGTCTTTGATGTCGTTGGCTTTGAGGTAGGTGTCGTTGACGGCTTCGGAGATTCTGCTGATCACCGGGGCCTTCTTTTTGTAGGCGTCCCAGATTGAATTGGCGTGTCGCATGTCGCGAGAAATGCCCTCACTGTCGATGCCCGGGTCGCTCCAGACGGCGGCCCATTTGTCCTGGTCGTAGGAGCGGAGCTTGTTCATGGCGTAGGAGAAGCCGTTGTAGTAGCCGCTGTAGACGTAGAGGGGGTCGTCATTGGCGATTGCGGCGATGAAGCCAATGAAATTCGCCTCGTCCTCCTGGGCGAAGCCAAGCTGGTGGGCCAGCTCATGGCAGGCGGTGAAGGGTGTGTCGTAGACGGGGGCGATTACGTTGACGATGGATTCGGTGTAGACGATGGGGAAGATGCCGGCAATCTGCTCATAGGACATCATGTCGGAAAAAATCGCGGGCTTCGGAGCCACGAGGTAGCCCTTTAGGCAGGGGAATTCCTTGGCGGCTGCGGAAAAGCCTTTCGTGGAGGCTTTCAGAATGGCGCTGTTGTCGCGGCTGTCGCATACCACACCATCCTCATTTTCGCTGAGAAGGGCCCTTGCTTCAGTGGCTTTTCTTCCTAAATATAGGCAAAGCTGCTCAAGCTCGTCTGTCTTTGCCGGGGTCACTTCAATGCCGGTGACCTCTTTAAACGTGAGGGAGCGGTAGTTGAGAGCGCCGTAGACGAAAAAATTGCCGGCGACCAGAAGACCTGCGGTCAGGACGGCGGCGAGAAGCCTNNAAAGCCTCAGGAAGCCTTTGGTCCCTTTCTTTTTGCAGACGCCAAGGTAGATCCAGCGGGCAAAGCAAAAGACCAGCCCGGAGAGGGCAAGCACAGCTGCAGCAATCAGAAGGACCTCGCCCACGGAGAAGGGGAAGAGGGAGGCGACGAATTTCATTGGCGATGTGATCACGGGAAATATCTTTTCGGTGTAGACGGAGCGCACAAAGCTGCCGTGACCCGCCGCCAGCAGGTAGATCGCGAAGGAGGCAAGAAGCCTTATCAGCGAGAAGCCCAGCACTGCCGCCAATATCTTCCGCACCCTGTTCTTTTTGAAAAACTCAAAAAAACGTTTCAATCTTCTGATCCTTTCATCCGCTTCAAAGCTTTTCGCCGGATTTGATCCTCTCAATCATTGCCTCGCATCCCTTTTTGATGTCCCGCCAGGCCTCATCAAAATCCCCGGTGTACCAGGGATCGGCAACGTCCCCGGGCGTGTCAGTGTAATCCATAAGAAGTCTGATTTTGTTTTCAGGGTCACCGCCAATGATACGAAGCATGTTTCGCAAATTATAGCGCTCCATGGCGACAATTATATCATACTTTTCATAATCATTCCTTGACATCTGCCTCGCACGCTTTCCGGAGGGGTCAATCCCGTGCTCGCGGAGCTTTTGGCGTGCCGGCGGGTACACCGGATTCCCCAGCTCCTCGGCGCTTGTTGCGGCAGAGCTGACGGTTACATTGGCGGTACCGCTTTTTGCGAGCATATCCTTCAGGCAGAACTCCGCCATAGG
>DBWH01000001.1:0-35466 GCA_002308595.1 Mageeibacillus sp. UBA1243
GCGGAACGTGCGAAGTCTTTCAAAAAATCTGTTTTCAGCACTTGGAAAAACAGGAAGATACACGAACCCGAGGGGCCCCCGCAAAGTCCAAAGACTTTGTGGGGAAAGGAGCCGCAGCGGAACGTGCGAAGTCTTTCAAAAATCTGTTTTCAGTATTTTGGAAGACGAGCAAGTGCAGCTTGCGGCGACGAAGTCCCTGATGGCCCACAGAAACGGTCGCAAAGTCCTCAAATCCGCAGGATTAAGCGGTTCAGGGCATGTGATCTACTGGCTCGACAGGATGTGAATGCTGGAAAAAAGTAAATAACGCATCAAATTCTTAAAAGAAACTTAAGTTGTGCGACTCTATTCCCTAAAGTAGTCGCACAACTTTTGTTTTTTTGTGATATAATGAGGCTAACAATCAGTGCCGGTTCACTCTGGTTTTGTTTATTATCGAAAGTGCCGCATAAGCTTGATTCGATATCCAACATCTGATCCACAGTTTGACCCGACAAAGTCAAAGCAGCGTACTCGTACCTAGATTTAGAATTCTCAGAATTATGGGCGATTTCAAGAAGATGCGGAACCGGATTAATATGTAATGATTTTATTCTTCCATTAGAACCAAAGTCATAATGTATTATTTGGGGCCTTAGCTATTTTTACAATCAAATCCACAGGAGGTAAACTATGACCAGGAAAATTTTATGTATAATCACTTCAGTCTTGGTATTTTTCTCGTTTCTCTTTATCCTGAGTTCGGCGGCGGAGACCGGTTTTGATCTCGACAAAGAGACGGCGGTGAAACTCGTAAAAGCATATTCAGAGATACGTCATAACGTCGGATGGACGTTCCATTGGTATAAAGGCGGGGCTTCTCTTGAATACATCATGAGTTCCGAAGACACGCCCTCGGAAACAATTCTATATAAAAATGTTTTTGGTATGTATTGGCATCAGGTTAAGGACGGTTACGACCCGGACAGCGTGAAAGAAATGATAAAGTCAACTTTCACGAAAAGTAAGGCAAAAAGTATAATCGAAAACAGCAACGACTTTTTTGACAAATACTATTTCTGTGACGGAGTCTGGTACTATGGTTCGTACATGGGTGCAACGTATACGCCTTACGACAACAACGACTATACTGCAAGACCGAGCGACTATTTTCTTGACGATGAGATTGAAAATCTTGTGATTAAAGAAAACGCCAATGGTTTTGCCGTCGTTTCCGTTCCGGCCCATCAACTTTGTGATGGAGGGTATGCAACCGCCTCGCGCAGGGATAATATCACTGTCGACATATTCCTGACATTTGAAGACGGTGCATGGAAAGTCTCCGGAGAAGACTGCTTTGAGATGCTCTTTTTAACAGACAGAAGAGTAGGGAGGAACGGAGAGTTTACAGAAGCCGTGGCTGACGTTTGCCTGACAGCGGCAATATACGATATATACAACTACTCCATAAACCAAAACTATGCCCAATGCGAGTCAGGCGGTCTTGAAATGAAGATTATACAACCTGAAGGGATCACGACAACGTCTTATACAAGACTTGAAGGCAATCTTGCCGATCCTGAAACATGGAAACAGTTCAGAGAGTCATACTGCACTAAAAACGTTGCGGATCTGCTGGCACCGATTTTTTATCTTGGCGATGACGGATTGTATTATTTCACCGGTGTTCCCCACAGTCCTTACGGTCCCGGATATCAGCTGACAGCCGAAGAAGATAAAAACAAGAATACAATAACAATCGTGTCAAAGAGTGATTCAGCAGCAGAAGTTGCCTATCACATAGAAAATCTTGGCGTCACGCTGAAAGTCGGTTTCGTCAAAACCGTTGAGGGGTGGAAGGTCAGCACAAATGATTGGATCAGCGAGCTTGACACAACGTTCGGATTGCTTCAGAACAGAGAGATCAGTCACCCGAATCCCGGCACATCTGACATGAGCAGCGTTTTCACTGTCATGGTTGCCGCAGCAATAGCCTTGGTCGTTATCCTGCCAAGGAAAAAGAACACGGTGAAATAACCGGCTGAGAATAAAGATGAAGCAACTTTAGAGAGAAAGCGGGGAGCTGTCGTTTCCCGCTTTTGCAGTTTAAACAGGCACGGATGATGATACACAGACGGATAATTCTTGAAAAACAATTTCTTTTTTTGTATAACATCCTTATTATTTTTTGAGATTGAGGAAGCCGTGATTGAGGAAGCCGTGATTGAGGCTTGTGACATTGGCGGGAGGCGAACCAAATGGAGAGACTGGAGACTGAAGACAGGCTGGATTACAAAAAGCTCTTTACGGCCCTTGTTGACACAAGCAAGCTGATATGCGAGCACGTCGGCATCTTCGACGGTGACTACATACTCGACAGGGATATAACAATTAACAACAGCAGCGGCTACGGCACAAGGAACGAGTACTACCTGCTGACCCCGGATGAGTACATTGGCTATGTGAAGCTGGCAAGGAAAAACAGGCAGATCGGTTTTTTCGAGGCAAGAAGGCTTATGAAGATTGAACCTGACGCCAATGAAACCCGCCCGCTTCAGGCCGGAAAAGTCAGGTCTTTTGAAGTTGTGACACTGAGAGAGACAGGTATGCGAGGGGCCCACGAGACCGAGATTGTTATGAAAGACGGCCGGGCGGAGGTTTCGCGTTACGGAATCCGCTATCATGAAGGCAATGACGAACGCGTGCTTGACGAGCGTGCGGTCTGCAGTGAAAAGGCAATGCTTGACATTCTCAACCGCTGCAGGATTCTCTCATGGAACGGATTTCACGGCAAGCATCCGAAGGGAGTTCTTGACGGCATCATGTTCCGGTTTAATGCGACCGTAAACGGCGGTGAGACAATCCGTGCAGACGGCTCGCAGAATTTCCCGAAAAAATACTATGAATTCAGGGATGCTCTCTACAGCGTTCTACACCCTGACAAAGGAGATTGATTATGACTAAACGTTTACCCGCATTTATTGCATTGGCGATTGCTTTTATGCTCGCTATCTGCGCCCTTCCGGGCTGCAAAAGTTCAAAGAAGAATAATTCGGGAAAACCCGACGGTTCGAGCACGGCCGCGCCCGAAAAGGAACCCGTAAAGATGATGGACGTGTACGGCATTGGCGGCAATAAGATTGCTTCAATTCCGCAGGACTCCGAGGCAACCGTTTTTGACAGCGGCATCTTTTACAGCGTAACCAAGGACGAGGACGAGGAGACCTCAACGTATACGGCGGAATACCATATGCTCAGTGAGGACGGCACTGACGTGCAGCTCGGTTCACTTGCGTTCGTCGGTTACGAGACGTCTTATGCGAGGACAGAGTTCGGAGGCTGCATTTATTCGACCTACACAGAGGGCAGCCTTGCCGACTTTTCCAAGGACAACCTCTATCTGCTCAGGTTTGACCTTGCCGCCAAGAAAATCGAGCGGTACCTCATCTCCGAAGCGGGCTACCCCTACACATCGGTCACTGTCGCCAACGGAAAAATACTCGTCATGAATTACGAGCAGGACGACTCTTCCGCAAACACTGTTTACGAATTTGACCCTATGTTCAACAAAGTCAGGAAAGTTCTCACATACACGGCAACGCCGGGCGGTACAGGCAGTATGCGCGGCATATGCGGAACGACCGACGGTTTCATTTTGCTCAGGCTTGACCTTAGCGGCAGCAACAAACTCTATGCCGAGCGCTACGACACAGGCTACAACAAGGTTTCGGAAACGCTGATAAGCGATTGCATCGTTGAAGCTGCCGGCAAGTTTCTGACTCCCGGGGACGCTGCTCAGGAGCCCGCTCACATTGTTTTCGGTCTACGTGTTTCAGACGACAGATATCTTTTCTACCGAAACGCAAGCACGACATGCGCCGTGATCGATCTTGAAACCGCCAATCTTCTCTTTGCGGGCGACTCAAACTGCGAAATGAGTACCGGTGACGGCACGCCTGTAGTATTCAAACCCCAATACGCCAAGGAAGAATCCGGCAAGAGCTTCAGCATAACAGGCATCAAAGGCGGAGAGACCGCGGCAATAACGGTTGCGCCCGCAGACTCTTCGCAGCGGCTTTTCAGCATATCCGCTGCGAAGAACGGCAGGGTCCTGATGCGCCTCATCGGAACCGACAGCACTCACAGCTATCTGCTTTATGACTTAAAGTGAGGCGCAGTCAGGCGCTGCCGCCCTGCCGCCAATAAACAGGCTTCAGCGGCGGCAGTCTGCGGGCAAGAAAGCTTTGACAGCGCACGCAGTCTTTTGTATTATTGGTAAGCCGGCTTTTTGACTGGAGTTGAGAAGCCGGCTTGAGTTTTATTATCCGGAGGGAGAGGCATTGGCGACAGTTGTGGAAGTCAGGAACCTGTCGTGCGAATTCGGCGCCGTAAAGGTTCTTGAAGACGTGAATATGACTGTGTTTACGGGCGACCGCATTGGCGTCATCGGCGACAACGGTTCCGGCAAGACCACCCTCCTGAACATCATATCAGGCAGGACGGACGAGCTTTCGTATCGCGGACATGTTGCGGTTAACGCGGCAAGGGTCGGCATTCTCTCGCAGCGAACGGGCGAGGACAACCGCGATATTTCGGTCTACGACGACTATATTTCGGTTTTTTCGGACCTCATTGCGCTTGAAAACGAGATTGCAGACCTTGAAAAGGCACTCTCGGAAGGCGGCGACGCGGCTGCTCTCTCTGAAAAAATCGCCAAAAACTATGAGACGTTTGTCGCAAAAGGCGGCCTAACCTACAAGTCAAGGGTTTCAGGCATGCTTATCGGCCTCGGATTCGAAGGCATTTCGCACCTCCCCGTGAAAAGTCTCAGCGGCGGTCAGAAGCTGCGCCTGGCGCTCGGAAAACTGCTTCTCGAGTCGCCGGAACTTCTGCTCCTTGACGAGCCCACGAACCACCTTGACACCGAATCAATCGAGTTTCTCGAAGAGAGCCTCAAAAGCTACAGGGGCACCGTGCTTGCGGTCTCGCACGACAGGTATTTTCTTGACACAGTCACAACAAAGACGCTGCTCATCGAAGACGGCAACGGCACTCTCTACAACGCCCCATACACCAAATACATCCCCCTGCGCGAGCAGGACATTGAATACAAAAAGCGTCTCTACGCGAAGCAGCAGAAGGAGATTGCCCACATAAACGACGTCATCGCGACCCAGCGGCGCTGGAACCAGGAGCACAACTACGTGACCGCGGAAAACTGGCAGAAAAAGCTCGACCGCATGGACGTTCTTGAGGACCCTGCGACATACGCCAATGACATCACAATAAACTTCGAGACGCTCGAAAGAGGCGGCGATGAAGTCCTTGGCGTCAAGGGGCTCGCTTTCGGCTACGGCAGTCCGCTCTTCAGAAACCTCAGTTTTGACGTGAGGCGCGGCGACAGGCTTGTCATCACAGGCAGGAACGGCGGCGGCAAATCGACGCTTCTCAAGCTCATCTACGGTCTTTTGACGCCTGACGAAGGCACAATAAAACTCGGTGCGGGCATCACGATCTCATACTACTCGCAGGACTTTGCCGAGCTCAATCTTGCCGCCAATCCGTTTGAGGAGACTTTTGAGGCCGCAAACTATGACTACTATAACGGCGGAGGCCTCCCCAAGTTCCGGGGCATAACCGCCTGCAGGAACGCCCTTGCCGCGTTCGGGTTCACGGGCGACGACGTATTCAAGTCAAACGACCTGCTCTCCGGAGGTGAAAAGGCAAGGCTTGCGCTTTTGAAACTTACCTATAAAAAGGGAAATCTGCTGCTCCTTGACGAGCCCACGAACCACCTTGACATAAGGACGTGCGAGATACTTGAGAGCGCGATTTCAAACTTCAAAGGCACCGTGATATGCGTCTCCCACGACAGGTATTTTGTCGAAAAAATCAAGGCAAAAACGCTTAATCTTGACGGGTACACCGTGTCGGGCAGCGGCATGAGCGAGTTTGTTTCAGGCAGAGACACGCTCCTTTCGGCGGGCATTTCCGGAAACCGCTCGCAGAAGGAAAAGTCGGCCGAGTCAAGGGAGGCATTTCTTAAAGCCAAGGAGGACAGAGCCGCGGCGAAGAAGCTTCAGAAAAGGATTGCCGCGCTTGAAGCCGAAATTAAAGCCGTCGAGGACGGGCTTTCAGAGTGCAGCAGGATACTCTCCGACCCCGCTCTGGCTTCGGATTTTGAGCTCATCTCCGAAAACTACGCAAAGCACGACGAGCTGAAGAAAAAGCTTGACGATCTTGAGCTTGAGTATCTTGAAGCCATCGAAATTTCAGATAATCAGGACATTTAAAAAGGGGCCGCAAAGACCCCTTCTCTTTTATTGTTTAACTGTATGACTGCTCTTTACGCGCGCATAACTCTCAGTGAGTTCAGTATTGCGAGTATCAGAACTCCGACGTCCGCAAAGACCGCTACCCACATCACACCGAAACCGAACGCTGCAGCCAGCAGCACCAGCAGTTTAACGCTTATCGCAAACACAACGTTCTGGCGCGCGACCTTCACCGTTTTCTTCGATATCTGAGAAGCCCTCACAAGCTTTCCGAGGTCATCGTTCATTATAATGCAGTCCGCTGCCTCAACAGCCGCATCCTGTCCGACGCCGCCCATCGCGATACCGACGTCGGCAAGAGCCAGTACAGGCGCGTCATTTATACCGTCACCGACGTAGACCGTGGACTTTTTGGCGTCTTGGATAACCGAGCCGAGAGCCCTTATCTTGCCCTCAGGAAGAAGCTCCGACCTGTACTCGTCAAATCCGCACTCATTCGCAACCTCTCTGCACGCACCGTCGCGGTCGCCCGAAAGCATCATTATCCTCTTCGCGCCGCACTTTTTTCTAAGCGCGTCAAACGTTTCCTTCACGCCGTCCTTGACCCTGTCGCCAAGTTCAAACACGCCAAGGTATTTATCGTCTTCAAACACAAACACCTCAGTCGCCTTGCCGTCAGACGAAAAACCGTCGCCGGCAATCTTTTTGGCGTATCTCTGGTTGCCCGCTCTGTAAAGCGTGTCGCCCGCCGTGACCGAGACTCCGAGACCCGGAATTTCCCTGTAATCATCAGGCTTCTGTGAAACCTTCGCGCCCTCCGAAGCGCAATACCTTACAATTGCCTCCGCGATCGGATGATTCGAGCCGCTCTCAATGAGCATCGCAGCGTCAATGAGCCGCTTCCTGTCAATGCCCTCCGCCGGAACGACCGCGCGCACCGTAAACGAGCCCGAAGTCACGGTGCCCGTCTTGTCAAAAACGTAATTTTCAACCTCCGAGAGCCTCTCGAGATACTCCGCGCCCTTAACAAGGACGCCCTCTTTTGAAGCCCTTCCGACGCCCGCGAAAAACGCCAAGGGAATTGACACCACAAGCGCGCACGGACACGAAACTACGAGGAACATTATCGCCGTCCTGATCCAGCGCTCAGGCGCACGGAATATTATTGACGGTATGACTGCAAGAAGAATCGCGAAAATTACGACTACAGGCGTGTAGACCCTCGCAAACTTTGTGATAAACCTCTCCGTGACGGATTTGTTCATCGAAGCCTCTTCAACGAGCGATATGATCCTCTCCTGGCTGGAGTTCTCAGCGGTCGTCACGGTTCTGATTTTGAGGAGCCCGTCCGTCGAAACAGTTCCGCCGAATACGTTCTCGCCGGGGCCTACGCTCACAGGCGCAGATTCTCCCGTTATACTTGACGTATCGATGCCCGAAAGCCCTTCCGTTACAATGCCGTCAATCGGTATCCTCTCGCCCGGCCGCACCTCGATAATGCTTCCGACAGCCACCTCTCCGGGTTTTTTGTCAACGATTCCGCTGTCCGTCACAAGGTGGCACGTGTCAACGCGAAGCCCCGCCGCAGCCGAGATCATGTTTCTGCTCCTTCCGACCGCAATGTCCTGGAAAAGCTCGCCGACGCTGTAGAAAATTATCACTGCGATGCCTTCAATGTACTCGCCAATGAAAAACGCCGCGACCGACGCGATCGTCATCAGGAACCTCTCGTCAAGGAAATCGCCCGAAAACACGTTCTTCACCGCGCCGACCATGATGTCAAATCCGAGTATCATATAGATCGCCGCGTAGACGATTATTCTCATGACGAAGAAGCCCGTATTGCCGAAGTCAATCGGTATGAGCGCAAACGACACGGCCGCCGCAACCAGCAGCACCGTGGCAACTATTATTTTCAACAGTTCCCTTTTATGTTTTCTTTTCATCTTTTTATGCATTACGCCGCATTGGCGTCAGAGGCTCACTGAGCACTCCGGTTCGATCCTATTGGCGATTTCCTTGATATTTGCGAATAACTCGTCGAAATTTTTGCTCTCGTCGTATTCAAGAAGCATCTTTTCAGCCATAAAATTCACCGTGCACTTGCTGACGCCGTCAAGCTTTGACACGGCTTTCTCGATTTTGGCGGCACAGTTTGCGCAGCAAAGATCTTCGATTTTGATATACTTTTTCATTTTCTCAATTTCCTTTCTTCAGTTTTCCTCACCCGCGCCGAAGCCGTTCTCAGGCTCCTCCGACAGGTGCTCAACCGCACAGTTAATAATGTCTTTCACATGGTCATCGGCAAGCTGATAGATGAACGACTTGCCCTCTCTCCTCGCGCTGATAAGCCTCGCCTGCCTCAGAACCTTCAGCTGGTGCGAAACCGCAGAAACTGTCATCTCAAGCGTGCAGGCAATGTCATTCACGCACATCTCGCTCTCAAAAAGCACATAAAGTATCTTGATTCTCGTGCTGTCGCCGAATATTTTGAAAAAATCCGCCAATGAGAAAAGGCTCTCCTCACGCGGCAGCATGCCTTTTACGCGCTCCGTAAGTTCCTCATTTTCCGCGTTTATTGCCTCGAGTTTTACGTCATCGTTATTCACAACGGCTGCCTCCCTGATTTTGTATGTTAAACCGCCTTGCAGGCAATTTTATTTGAACATTTGAATAACTGTTCAAGTGTTCAACAACATAATAGTACTTTGTGAAAGTGTTGTCAACAGGTTTTTTCTAAGTTGGCCGGTTCTTATAAAACAAGCTGAAAGGAATTGGCGATTTCGGCGCGAAAAGCTTTGTTTTCTTGAAGTAAGAATATTTATCGTGTACAATTAACGCGGATTCAAGCTCTGTGAAAGGATCGTCCGATGAAATACGTTTACGTTTCCCCCGCTCTCCCCGAAGATGTATTCGGCAAGGTGCTGGGATACGGAAAAGGGTCTCCCGGTCAGCAGGCCCAGAAATACAACAATCTTCTCGCCAATGGTATCGCCCAAAACAATCGCGATATTCTTATGCTGTCGGCTCCGCCTGTGCCCCCGGGAAGCAGGTTCTTTAAGACAACAAAGATTGAGCCGTGCGAGGACAGCGGTATTTCTTACAAATTCCTTAAAGTGCTTGACGTGCCTGTCATAAAGAACGTTTATACGTTTCTTCAGGCAAAAAAAGAAATAAAACGTATCGCCAAGGCCGCGCCGCGGGACGTCTGCGTTGTATGCGACCTTCTCACGCTCTCGGCGTCCCTAGGCGCGCTTAAGGCGGCCGAAAAGCTTGGCGTCAGGTCGTGCGGCATCGTCACCGACCTGCCCGAATACCTTGCCGGCAAGCCTTCCGGCAAACGGTACGCAAGGCTTTACAAAAAGGCCGTCAGCCTCTGCGGAAGCTTCGTGCTTCTGACGGAGCAGATGGCAGACGCGCTGCCGACGGGCGGCAGGCCCTATACCGTTATCGAGGGCATCTCGACGCCTGCCGCCGCTGACCCGCGGAAGCAGGCCGCCCGCACAGGGTCAAACCGCTATATCTTTTACGCGGGCGGCATTGAAAAAGCCTACGGCGTGGAAAAGCTCGTCAGAGCATTCCTCGCTGCCGATATAAGCGAATGCGAGCTTTTGCTGTGCGGCAACGGCAGCTACGCTGACGAGCTTTCGGACATTGCGGCGAAAAACGGGTCGGTGAAGTACATTGGCGTTTTACCGAATGAAAAAGTGATGGAGCTTGAGGCGGGCGCCGCCCTTCTTGTGAACCCGAGGACTTCCGAGGGGGCTTTCACGGCCTACTCGTTTCCTTCAAAAAACATTGAGTACCTTTCGACAGGAAGGCCTGTTCTTGCATACATGCTTCCGGGCATTCCCGAGGACTACAGGAGTTATTTTATAACGCCTTCCGACGAGAGTGTCGAATCGCTTGCACTGAAGCTGAAAGAGACGCTCGCAGCATCACCCGACGAGCTCGAAGCTTTCGGAAAGAGAGCCGCGGAATTCGCCAAGGTCAAAAAATCGCCCTCTTCACAGGCGGCGCGTCTTATTGAAATCATCGAAAATTTAGGAGAAAAATCTTGAAAAAGCTGCTATTTGTCGGCCACTGCGGAAAGATCGGCGGTGCCGGAATAAGTCTTCTTCGGACTGCGCGCGTTGCGGCTGATGCAGGTTTTGAGGTCAGGGTCTGCCTTCCCAAGGGCTCCCCGATGGAGAATCTTGCGTCTTCTCAGGGCTTTGACGTTAAGGCATATGATGCCGAGCCGGGTTCGATCGAGTACTACAGCGGCGGTCCTCCCCTCTACAAAAGGACCTACTTCAGGAAAGCTCTCCGCAGGCGCCCTTTTGCCTCAGAGATCATATCTGCCGCCAATGCCTTCCGCCCCGACGCGGTCATCCTGAATTCAATAACCACAAGCTACATGATCCCGCAGCTTAAAAAGCAGGGTCACAGGGTCGGCATATTCGTGCGCGAAACTTTTCCGAAAAACGGGTCAAGGCGCATGCTCGGGCTTTACCGAAAGCTTCTCGGTGAAGCCGCAGGCGTGTATTTCATTTCCGACTACGACAAAAACTTTTTCGGGCTGACAGGCACGAGGGCCGTCACCATCCGCAACAGCGTCCCTGACGAATTCTTCAATCCCGTTTCGAGGGAAAAGGCGTGCGAAAGCCTTGGCGTCAGTGCATCGGATAAATTCAGGGTTCTTTACGTCGGCGGCTGCGACCCGATCAAAGGCGCCGGTGTGATTTCAAAAGCCTCGGAGCTTCTGCCCGCAGACGTCGAGATTGTTGCGTGCGGCGACGAAAAAGCCAATATGGAAAATCTTTTTTCGGCTGCATCGTGCGGCATCAGTTACATTGGCGTGTGCAGGGACATGAGAAGCGCGTATGCGGTATGCGACGCGGTGGTCCTGCCCATCACAAAGCCGCACCAGCAAAGGCCCCTTTTTGAGGCGGGCGCAGCGTCCGTTCCGGTCATCATTTCGGATTTTCCGGAGGTCTCCGAGTACATCAAAGACGGGGTAAACGGTATAAAAGTCGCTCCCGAAGACGCCAATGCCCTTGCCGTTGCCGTCACAGCGCTCCAGAAGGACAAAGAGGCGCGTTTGAGGCTTGCCGAGGCAAATTATACGTTTGCATACGAAAATCACCGTAACGAGGCCGTAAGCGGCCTGATTTCGAAAGAGCTTTCAAGGCTCACAGGGCCGGGCGTGCTTTACGTCACCAACATTCCGAGCCCCTACAGGGTCGAGTTCTTCTCCGAGATGAACAAATCGGTAAACATCACAGCCGTTTTCGAGCGCAAAACTTCCAAAGGGAGGGACAGAAGCTGGTTCAAATCTGAAAGGCTTGATTTCCCGCATATTTTCCCAAAAGGCATAAGTGTCGGCTCCGACAAGGCCCTGAACCCTTCAATCAAAAAGATTGTTTCCGACGCGCGCTACACGGACGTCATCATAAACGGCTACAGTTCTCCTTCTGAGATGCTCGCGATAAAAAAGCTGCGCAGCCTTAAAAAGCCCTACACCATGTGGATCGACGGCGGCTTCAGGCGCGAAAACGAGCCTTCCATTATCGCCAAGGCCAAAAGGAAATACCTTGGCGGTGCCTCGTGCTACCTCTCACCTTCCGATGTCGCGGACGATTATCTCACGTTCTACGGCGCCGAAAAGGAAAGAATCGTAAGGTACCCCTTCACATCGCTCTCTGAAAGCGACGTTTTTGAAAAACCCGCGTCAGAGTCCGAAAAGGAATCGGCAAGGCAGCGCTTCGGCCTCCCCGGGACCGGAAGAATTGCCGTCGGCGTAGGAAACTTTATTAACCGCAAGGGCTTTTACGAGCTCATCTCCGCCGCTGCCGCCTGCCCTGACCTCACGGTCATAATCTGCGGGGGCACACCTCCGAAAGAGTACGTTGACCTCATCATCTCAAAAGGCATCCACAACGTAAGGTTCGAAAGCTTTATCGGCAAGGACCTCCTCAAAACTCTCTACAGGGCCTGCGACTTTTTCGTGCTTCCTACCCGCGAGGACATCTGGGGACTTGTCGTCAACGAAGCCATGGCGTGCGGTCTTCCCGTCATCACCACCGACAGGTGCGGCGCAGGGCTTGCAATGGTAAAAGACGGCTTCAATGGCAAGATAATCGCCTCAGGCATCCGCGAAGGTGCAGAAGAGCCCGGCGTGCTCGAAAAGAACACCGCCGCAGCCCTTACCGAATATGCGTCAATGCCTTCCGACATGCTTTATAAGCAGGGGCTTAACGCCTGCGAAACCGCCAAGGCATACACCTACGAAAAATGCGCCGAAAACCACTTAAAGTGCGTCAAGTGATCATAAAAAAGAGTGAAGAACGTTTTTTTCGGCTCTTCACTCCCTTTTTTTATCTGTTTCCTATGCTCAGCTTTGTCCCGAGCGACTTTTCCATCGCCGCAAACTTTCTGAGGCCCTCCTCGCTGACGCCGCGTTTTTTGACCGCGCGCATCATGAGGTTCTTTGGCGTGTCAAGCGGCGAGATGTACTCGACAATCGAAACGTCGTACCCCACGGCTTCAAGGTATTCGGCGCGAAGAGCGTCCGTGAGACAGTCCGCGATTCTCGCCTTCAGAATACCGTACTTCATGACCGGTTCAAACCCCGGCAGCGAATAGTTCGAATTCATCTCCCTGTGGCAGCACGGCACGCACACGATGTGCGGGATGTTTTGGCGTATTGCGAAGTTGAGCGCAAGATCCGTCGCGGTGTCGCACGCGTGGAGCGTCAGAAGCAGGTCGAACTTTTCCTCCGGCTCGTACACGCCAATGTCAGTCTGCACAAAAGTCATGTTCTTATAGCCAAGCTCTTCCGCCATGCGCTTCGACGCCTCAATGACCACGGGGTTGTAGTCAAGGCCCGTGAAGTAGCACTTCCTGCCGAGCACCTCTTTGATGTAGTAGTTGAGCACGAACGAAAGGTAGGACTTGCCGCACGCGCAGTCGATGATCCTCACGGGTTTGTTGCCCTCGCAGAGTGAATCGAGCAGCGGAGCGATGAGCTCGACGAAGTGGTCGATCTGGTTGTACTTCCTGATGCGGTCGTTGCGCACCTTGCCGTTTTTGCCTAAAATTCCGATAACTTCAAGAAGCTTCGAGGCCGGTCCCGCCTTTATGATGTACTCTCTGTTGCCGAGTTTTGCGCCGCTGCCGCCAAGGAGATCGCCCTCGCTGTCAACGTCCGGCGCCGGAACGTCTCCCGAGCTCGCAAAGACTGACGGCGCCTTTTTCCTTACCTCGCCCTTTGCGGTCTCGGTGCTTCTAAGCTTTGCGTCCCTGTTATCGCAGCTTAACGTTATAGCCCTTCCGCGCTCGCGGTAGACAAGCTCCATCTCGTCAAAATCGCGCATTTTTCCGGCAATAAAATCGCAGAAGCCGTTTATGTCAAGGCAGGCCGATTCGCCCGCGAAGATGAAGCAGAGGGTCTTGCCGGCTGAGACATTGGCGGTAAGTGAAAACTCCTTCATGCCCGCCTTGAACCTGACGTCAATGCCCTCGAAGAACTCCTCGCCGTCCTCAAGCCTTCCGACTGTCGCGGTGAGCAGAAAATATGCTTTGTCGATAATCTGTTTTTTCATTTGGTGTTCCGCCTATCGTTTCAAATCGGCAAGCTCTCCGTCCGTGAGCGGTCTGTACGCGCCCGGTGCGAGCCCTTCGTCGAGCCTCAACCCGCCGATGGAAAGTCTTTTCAGATACGTAACGGTCTTCCCGCAGGCCTTGACCATGCGTTTGACCTGGTGATATTTGCCCTCGCTTATCGTAACGAGCGCCTCCGAGACACCGCCAATGCTTTTCAGCACCTCCAGCTTCGCGCTCTTAGCGGTAAACTCATCGTCAACCCTGACGCCTTCCCTGAACCTCTCAACGTCGCTCCCGGAAAGCTCGCCCTCGGTCCTTATGAAGTAGACCTTGCCGATTTTCTTGTTCGGTGAGATGATGTTGTGGATGAAGTCGCCGTCGTTTGTGAGGATCAAAAGCCCCTCCGAGTCAACGTCAAGTCTTCCCGCGGGCGATAAATCGTAAAAGTTGTAGTCGTCTCCGACAAGATCCGCCGCGACTTTCACGCCGGGCGCACCGTCTCCGCACGAAAGCACGCCCGCGGGCTTGTTCATCATAAGATAAACAAACTGCCTGTATTTCACGGACTCTCCGCCGCAGGTTACCTCGTCGCTTTCCGTATTGACCTCGAGCCCCGCGTCTTTTACGGTCCTGCCGTTCACCTTGACGGCACCCGACGTTATGAGCTTTTTCACGTCGCGCCTTGAGCCGATGCCCATATTGGCGAGAAGCCTGTCAAGTCTCATGTGAAACGCCTCCAGCCCTTCGGGTAAAGATTTTTTATAGTGCCTGACGCGATTGCACCGAGCCCCAGCACGAAGCTCCTGCCGTGCGAATTGACGGCAACGCAGCACGGCTCCGAAACGCGTTCCTCAACAAGCGCTTCTTTTCTCACGTACTCGCCAAAGACTTTCACCTTTACGCCTTCTCCGCTTAGAACTATCGTCTCGCCCTTCAGGTACCTTTCTATCTCGGGGCAGCCCGCCTCGAGTTCAACCCTGTAAGCGAAATCTTTCGGTTTCATGGTGAGCGCGAGCCTGTGGGACATCTTGAAGTCGCCGTTTTTGATTTCGCCTGTATATACGCCCGCCATCGCGACCTTGAGGCCGTCAATGTCCGGAGGCGTCACGGGGAGATAGTAGAGGTTCTCGCCCATGTAAAAATAGCTGCCCTCTGGGACTTCCCTCGTCATGTACGAGTCATAGTAGTCGTCAATCTCAAGCGGCCTGCTCTCGTACCTTCTGAAGCTCCTGAAGCGCTCCTTTTTCTTGCGGCGCCCGGTTTTTGCCTTGGCGGCTTCGTCGTTTTCGCCCTGAGCCTCCTCAGCGGGTTCCTCGCCCTTTTTGAGGAAAGCCGTGAAATGACCTTCGCCGTTTACCTTGTGCGGCCAGAGCCTTGCGCAGAGCGAATAATCACGCATCGTGCGGTCGTTCGGCCTGATGCCGCCCTCAACACCGCCGATCTTAGGCGTCTCTATAAGATAATACTCGGGGTGCCTGTCCATGAAGGCATCAATTGCACCCTCGTTCTCTTCAATTTCAAAAGTGCAGGTTGAGTACGAAATGATTCCTCCCTGCTTCAGCATGCTGTCGGCGGCCTCCAGAATACCGTCCTGCATCTGTCTGCACCTGGCGCTTCCGAAGCTGTCCCAGTGCTTGATGGCCTCCTCGTCCTTTCTGAACATGCCCTCGCCGGAGCAAGGCGCATCGACAACGATCGTGTCAAAGTATTCGGGAAACTTCCCGGCAAGGTTATTCGGCGTCTCGTTGGTCACAAGCGCGTTTGAAACACCCGCCATCTGGAGGTTCTTGACAAGCGCTTTCGTGCGCTCCTCGTTTATATCGTTTGAAACAAGCAGACCTTTTCCGTTCATCCTTGCGGCAAGCTGGGTCGATTTTCCGCCCGGCGCTGCGCAGAGGTCAAGCACATTACCGCCTTCCTTCAGGGGGACATTGGCGGCAGGATACATTGCGCTCGGCTCCTGGATGTAGTAAACACCCGCGTGGTAAAGCGCGTTTCTGCCCGGCTGCCCGTTCGTGTAGTAGTAACCGGTCTCGCACCACGGAATCTTGTCGCCTATGTTGACGAAATCCCCGGCAAGCTCGGGAAACTTCTCGGGTGAAAGCCTCAGCGTGTTGACCCTGATGCCCGAAAAACGCTCTCCCTGCTCAAAACTCTTCACGAAATCGCCAAGTTCATCGCCGAGGAGCGGCCTCATATTGTTCAAAAAAGCTTCCGGAAGCTGCATGCGACAACCGTTCCTTTCCAAAATCCAAAGTCGCCTTCACATAAAGAAGACGTTTTTCACAAAAATCTCAATTCCGACGCCTATCAGCACGGCACCGCCAAGGACAGACGCCTTCCACTTCAGCTTCTCGCCGGTCTTCTTGCCGATAACGATGCCGGCAATGCAAATCGCAAACGTGACAACGCCGATGATTCCCGCCGACAAAGCCGCCTCCGGCAGCTTTTTGTCCGAAATCGTGAGTCCCACCGAGAGCGCGTCGATCGACGTCGCAATCCCCTGAAGGAGGAGTATGCCCGCTGTCATCTTGGCGGCAGGTTTCTCACCGTCCTCATCGTCTCCCCGGTTTTTCTCCTTGAAGCCCTCGATTATCATTTTGATGCCGATAAAGAGGAGCAGTCCGAGCGCGACGTACGGGATGAACTTCTGCACCACCGAAAAGGCCGACCGCAGCTTGCTCACAAAGAGCCAGCCTATAAGGGGCATCGAGAGCTGGAAGACCGCATAGACACCGGCAACGACCGTCATCCGCCTCTTTGACATTTTGGGCTCATGAAGCCCGTCGGCAAGCGAAACCGAAAAGGCATCCATCGCAAGCCCCACGCCAAGCATTATGCTGTTCAGGATAAAAATAAAATCAATCACTATTTCTTAAAGCGCCTCCCGCAGGGGGCTTCCGCTCAGCGAAAAAAGCGCGACGCCGAAATCCGGTATCACGCTTTTTCTGCTTTTTCTTTTCAAAAATCAGTTTTGATTCAGCGCTCCCGGATTCGGAACGTCATTGATCAAGCTGAAATTCTCAGATGAGCTCAAGGATTGCCATGGGGGCACCGTCACCGCGGCGAGCGCCGAGTTTAACGATTCTTGTGTAGCCGCCCTTCTTCTCCTTGTACTTGGGAGCGATCTCGTCGAAGAGTTTGTTAACAACTTTAACGTTGTTTCCGTCAGCATCCTTTACGGCATAGATGTAAGCGATAGCTCTTCTTCTTGCGGCAAGTCTCGAAGGCTTGTCTACTCTGCGGAGCTCGGTAACTGTCTCACGCTCTCTTACAGTGTAGTCATTTCCGTTCTTGGACTTCTTGTTGATTGTGATATATTTGCCTCTGGCATTCACCTTAGCTCTGCTGAAAGTAACCTGCTTCGACTCGAAGTTGTCGGCTTCCTTCACAGCGGATGTGATAAGGCTCTCAGCAATGCTCTGAACTTCCTTGGCTCTTGTCTCGGTTGTAACGATTTTACCGTTCTGCAGAAGAGCTGTGACAAGGCCTCTGAGCATAGCCTTTCTTTGATCGCCGGTGCGACCTAACTTTCTATAACTCATTTTTTATATCCTCCAATGGTAGAATCAGTTTTCGATGGTCTCTCCGTACTTGACTCCGAGTTTGCTGAGCTTGCCCCTGATGTCCTCGATCGACTTGGCGCCAACGTTATGAAGCTTCTTTACTTCTTCGGGCGACATGTGAACGAGCTCGCCGACAGTGTTAACGCCGGCTCTCTTCAGAGCATTGAGCGGTCTCTGGTTGAGTTCAAGTTCTTCAATCGGTGTTGCAAGTACGTCGCTTGCGATTTCATTGTCCTGCGGAAGTTTAAGCACGTCGTCTTCTTCAAAAAGCTCGCCGCCTGTTACGAACAGGTTGAACTGGTTGATGAGAATCTGAGCAGCCTCTTTGAGAGCTTCATCAGGAGTAATTGCACCGTTTGTAGAGATTTCAATTGTCAGTTTCTCGTAGTCAGTAGCGTTGCCGACAAGTGTATTGTCGATCTTAACGTTGACTTTCTCGATAGGTGAGAAGATTGAATCTACGAAGATAACGCCAAGCGGCATACCGGCTTCCTTGTTCTTGTCAGCCTGCCTCCAGTTTCTACCCTTCTTGACTGTGATAACCATGTTCAGCTTTGCATCTTCGTTAAGAGTGCAAATGTACTGATCAGGATTCAGAATCTCAACATCGGAGTTAAGTTCGATATCTCCGGCGGTGATGACGCCTGCGCCCTCTTTGTGGAGAACGATCTCAGTGGAATCGGTATAAAGTTTGAAGTTGACGCACTTAATATTGAGAACTATCTCGGTCACATCGTCAACAACACCCGGAATCGTCGAGAACTCATGTCTCACGCCGTCAATCTGAATCGACGTAGCGGCAGCTCCTTCAAGCTGCGAGAGCATGATTCTTCTGAGCGAAGTTCCGATAGTGATGCCAAGACCTCTTGCGAGGGGCTCTACGACGAAAGTGCCCTGGCGGCCGTCTTCGGAAAGGTAAACATTCTCGAGTCTCGGTTTTTCAATATCAGCCATAATAAACCTCCTCTGAGCAAACTATTATTTGCTGTACAACTCGACAATCAAATGCTCCTTGATCTCAAAGTCTATGTCTTCACGCTTCGGAGCGGATACCACCTTTGCAGAATAATTGTCCCTGTCGTACTCAATCCACTGAGGAACGAGACGTCCCGATGTGGTGGAAACTATGTCTTCGAGACACTTGATCTCGCGGCTGTTCTGAGCGATCGCGACAACGTCACCCTCTGAAACTCTGTAGGAAGGGATGTCCACTTTCTTACCGTTAACAGTGAAATGACCGTGTCTGACAAGCTGTCTTGCTTCCGCTCTTGACTGGCCGAGGCCTATGCGGTAAACAACGTTGTCAAGTCTTGATTCGAGAAGAACGAGCAGGTTTTCACCCGTAACACCCTTCTTCTTGCTTGCGAGATCAAAGTAATTTCTGAACTGCTTCTCAAGAACGCCGTAGTATCTCTTAACTTTCTGCTTTTCTCTGATCTGCACACCGTATTCAGAGGATTTCTTTCTGGCCTGAGCCGCACCGTGCTGGCCGGGTGCCTGATTTCTTTTCTCAAACGGGCAGTGTGCGGAAAAACATTTTTCGCCTTTGAGGAAAAGCTTGCAACCTTCTCTCCTGCAAAGACGGCATGATGCATCTGTATATCTTGCCATTTTCTTACACCTCCATATTATACACGTCTTCTCTTGGGCGGTCTGCAGCCGTTGTGAGGAACGGGCGTCTCATCCTTGATAAGGATAATTGACAGTCCTGCGGTGGAGAGTGCTCTGATGGCAGCTTCGCGGCCTTGTCCGGGTCCTCTTACGTAGACTTCTACATCCTTGAGACCGTGATCCATAGCAGCCTTGGCGGCCTGCTCTGAAGCGGACTGTGCAGCAAAAGGAGTGCTCTTCTTGGAGCCGCGGAATCCGAGTCCGCCTGCGCTTGCCCAAGAAATTGCATTTCCTGCCAAATCTGTGATTGTTACGATAGTATTGTTGAAGCTGGAACGGATATGAGCCTGACCGTGTTCGATATTCTTACGTTCTTTACGCTTACCTCTAACTACTTTTTTAGTCTTAGCAGCCATTAGTCAAACCCTCCCCGTTATTTCTTCTTGCCGGCAACAGTCTTGCTGGGGCCTTTTCTTGTTCTGGCGTTTGTCTTGGTTCTCTGGCCGCGAACAGGAAGCTTGGCTTTGTGCCTTCTGCCTCTGTATGAGCCGTTTTCCATTAAACGCTTGATATTGAGACTGACTTCTCTTCTGACGTCACCCTCAACAACATAGTCACGATCGATTACGTCTCTGATGGCGTTAACCTCGTCATCCGTAAGATCTTTTACTCTTGTATCCGGATTGATACCGGTCTTGGCAATAATCTCTTTCGCCTTTGTATTGCCAATGCCGTAAATGTACGTAAGTCCGATTTCAACACGCTTTTCTCTCGGTAAGTCTACACCCGCTATACGTGCCATTAGCTAAAACACCTCCATTTTTGGGTCAATGCATTTCTGCAACTTCGCAATTAATTATAAAGGAAGTCAGCCCTGTTTCTGCTTATGCTTCGGATAAGCATCACAGATAACCATAACTTTCCCGTGTCTCTTAATGATCTTGCATTTGTCGCAGATCGGTTTAACCGACGGTCTAACCTTCATAATAATCCTCCTCATAAGCAGGCAGTTACGTGCCTGCCTGAAATTTCAAATGTTTACTTTCGCCAAGTGATTCTGCCGCGATCGAGATCGTAGGGTGAAAGCTGAACTTTTACCTTGTCTCCGGCAATAATCTTAATATAGTTTGTTCTGAGTTTTCCGGAAATGTGAGCAGTCACAACATGTCCGTTTTCCAGGGTTACTTTGAAAACGCAGTTGGGCATGACGTCTGTGACAACGCCCTCAAGTTCGATAAAATCCTGTTTTGCCAAACCTCAATTCCTCCTATATTATATCAGCGTAGTAATTACGGGTTCTCCGTCCGTAACGATGATCGTATTCTCGTAGTGAGCTGAGAGTTTGCCGTCGGCAGTCCTTACAGTCCACTTGTTCTTATCGATCTTCGTTGCGTAGCTTCCGGCGCAAATCATCGGTTCCACAGCAATCGCGATACCGGGAATGAACATGATTCCCTTGTATTTCGTCCTGTAATTCGGAACCTCAGGATCTTCGTGGAGTTCTCTTCCTATTCCGTGACCGGTGAATTCACGGACGACAGAGTAACCATTCGACTCTGCATGGTCTTGTACGGCTCCGGAGATGTCAATCACACGTTTTCCGGGGACGGCGTTCTTGATACCTTCAAAAAAGCATTCCCTGGTAACGCGGACCAGCCGCGACGTCTCTTCGCTGCACTCGCCCACTGCATAAGTTCTGGCCGCATCTCCCTGGTAACCCTTGTAGGAACATCCGACATCGATTGTTACGATATCGCCGTCTTTTAAAACGCGTTTATCCGGTATACCATGGATAATCTCGTCATTCACCGACGCACACACACTTGCTGGGAATGGCGGAGCACCATAAATACCGGGTTGTCCCTTGAAGGACGGGAGCGCACCATTTTTCATTATAACACCCTCACAATATTTGTCAAGCTCTTTTGTGGTTATTCCGGGCTTAACAATATCGTTGAGAGCCTCGAGAAGTTCCGCCAGAATTCTTCCGGCGGACTTCATCAATTCGATTTCATATTTCGACTTAGTATAGAGCATTTTTGAATCAACCTCTATGATATTTCCGTCGTTTGAATCTCTCAGATTTTCCTGTTGATCAGTGCCCTGATCGTGTTGTTGAGAGACTGTTCAATGCCGTTCACGCCCTGGCTCTCGATGAGATTGCCCTTGGCTTTGTAATACTCGATAAGCGGCTCTGTCGACTCATGGTATTCTTTAAACCTTTTCTGGATGACGTCCGGCTGATCGTCGTCGCGGAGGATGACTTCTGTTCCGCAAACGTCGCAGTTGACTCCGTTCTTCGGAGGTCTGTGGCCAAGGTGATAAGTCGCCTTGCACTCCGGGCAGTAGCGTCTCTGGGAAAGCCTCTCGACGATCTCGTCCTCGTCAATCACGATGTTTACGACGATGTCGAGTTTTTTGCCCTCGCTTGCGAGGAACCTGTCAAGCATCTCTGCCTGGGGAATCGTTCTCGGGAATCCGTCAAGGATTGCACCGTTTGCGCAGTCAGGCTTCTTGAGTCTGTCTTCAACTATCGAGAACGTTACTTCGTCCGGAACAAGTTTTCCGTTGTTTATATATGACGCGGCAAGCTTGCCGAGTTCTGTGCCTTCTTTAATGTTTGATCTGAAGATATCTCCCGTCGAAATGTGGGGAATCTCAAGGATGGATGCAAGCTTGACTGCCTGCGTACCTTTGCCGGCGCCGGGAGCGCCGAGAAGCATGATTATCATTTATAACCCTCCGGTTGTATTTGCGCCTCTTTAACCGCGGCGCCTCAATGGCTCAAACATGGCGTCGACCCGGATTTCTGCATTTCGGCTCTTTCGGAGCCTTAAGCGCAGTTTGTTTCGGGACGGCGCCATATTATTGCTTTTAGGGGTTTTCCCTTGGCGTTATCAGCCGAGGAAGCCGCCCTTTCCGGCTTTGTAGTGTCTCATCATGAGCTGCGTTTCAAGAGTCTTTACAGTCTCGAGGGCAACGCCGACCATAATGAGGATCGATGTACCGCCAAGCCAGAGGTTGAGCGATTCCGTGTTCTGAAGACCCGGTATTGCCTCGCAGATGGCTCCGAGAATGTTCGGGAGAATTGCGAGGATCGCGAGGAAGATTGAACCGAACCATGTGAGTTTGCGCTGAATCTTGGCGATGTACTGCGCGGTAACTTTTCTGTTTCCGGATCTGACCTCTGTGAGCTGGCCGCCGTTTTGAATGATGTTGTTCGCGTACTCCTTAGGATCAAAGTAGACCATGTTGTAGAAGAACGTGAATCCGATGATGAGCGCTGCGTAGAGCACGATGTACCACCACTGCTTTGTGAAGTAGGTAGTGAACCAGCTTGCCGCACTGCTGTTGACGAGCGCTGCGATCGTTCCGGGGAACTGGAGCAGCGACATTGCGAAGATGATCGGCAGAACGCCTGCGGAGTTGACTTTAAGCGGGATGTAGCTCTTCTGTCCGCCCATGACCTTGCGGCCGACAACTCTCTGAGCATAGACAACGCCAAGTCTTCTTTCGCCCGACTCCATCCATACAACCGCTACGATAACGACGAGGAATACGAGCAGGACTGAAAGTGCGAGAGGTACGTGTCTGTACCAGCCGTTGGCGACAACATTGCCGTTTGTGAAGGAGCTCTTGCCTGTGATTGCGATTGCAACCAGTGTTCCGATCCACGACGGGGCTCTTGCGATGATACCCGCGAAGATGAGCATTGAGATACCGTTTCCGATTCCGACTTCGGTAATCTTGTCACCGAGCCATGTGAGGAACGAGGTACCGGCAACGAGCGAGAGGACTACGAGCAGGAATACGAATACCTGGCCGGCCTGTCCGCCGAATTTTCCGGTAAGAAGGGTTCCGCCCTGGTTCTGCTTCATGTTTACGTAAAGCATGATAGCCTGGAAGATTGCGAGACCTGCAGCCGTGTACTTGGTGATACGGGAGAGTTTCTTTCTTCCTTCGGGTCCTTCTTTTGACCACTTCTCGAATGCGGGGATGGCAACTGTAAGCAGCTGGATGATAATCGAAGCGTTAATGTACGGTGAGATACCCATCGCGAACAATGACGTGTTCGACATAGCGCCGCCTGTCAGAAGATCCCAGAACTGAGCAAGACCTGTGTCGGTGAGGTTCCAGACAACGTTTGCATTGATACCCGGTACCGGGATCCAGCAGCCGATTCTGAAGATCAGGATGAGCAGAAGCGTCATGAAAATCTTTTTCCGGATTGTAGGTTCCTTGAAAGATTTAACGATAATAGACCAAAGTCCCATCAGACCACCTCAGCCTTTCCTCCCAAGCCTTCAATCTTTTCTGCAGCCGACTTAGAAAATCTTGCGGCTTTGACAGTTAACTTCTTCTCGAGCTTTCCACTGCCAAGCACGCTGAGTCCATCGTATACATTCTTAATGATGCCGGCCTCGACAAGAGCCGCTGCATCTACTACGGATCCGTTTTCAAAGCAGTTCAGACTGCCGATATTGATTTCCGCATAGTGGTTAGCAAATATTTTGTTGTTGAATCCCCTCTTAGGCATTCTTCTGTAGAGCGGAGTCTGGCCGCCTTCGAAGCCGGGTCTGATGTTGCCGCCGGAGCGTGCTTTCTGGCCCTTGTGTCCGCGTCCAGCGGTCTTACCGTTTCCGCTTCCGTGGCCCTGGCCTTTTCTGAAGGGGTCTCTCTTTGCACCATCTGCTGGTCTTAAATCATTAAGTTTCATTTTCCTGTCCTCCTTAATTCTCTTCGACCTTTACGAGGTGACTCACAACTCTGATCATTCCGCGAATCTGCTCGTTATCGGGTTTTTCTACGCTGTGGCCGATCTTTCTGAGACCGAGCGCTTTGAGTGTGGCACGCTGATTCTCAACTATGCCGTACACACTTTTGGTGAGAGTAATTTTAAGCATTTCATTTCCTCCCGTCAAATCTCGTCAACGTTCTTACCGCGAACGTTTGCAACAGACTCAGCTGTTACCAGGTTGCGGAGAGCGTCCATTGTTGCCATGACAACATTGCAAGCGTTGTTGGATCTCAGTGACTTTGTTCTGATATCCTTGAGGCCTGCGAGCTCAACAACTGCACGGGCGGCGCCGCCGGCGATAACACCGGTACCTTTTCCGGCCGGCTTGAGAAGGACTTCTCCTGCTCCGTATGTGCCGATAATCTCGTGGGGAATCGTGGTGCCTACCATCGGAACCGCGATCATGTTCTTCTTGGCGGCTGCAACTGCTTTCTTTACCGCATCCGGTACTTCGGCAGCCTTGCCCATGCCTGCGCCTACGTGACCGTTCTCGTCACCGACAACTACCAGCGCATTCCATCTCATGTTTTTACCGCCCTTCACGACCTTGGTTACTTTGCCGAGATGGACAAGCTTCTCTGTATACTCACTTTTATTAGCTTGATTGTTACGTTCCATGTCACTTTCTCCTTCGGTATCAGAAATCAAGACCTGCTTCACGAGCGGCGTCTGCAAGTGCCTTTACGCGTCCGTGGTAGGGGTAACCGCCGCGGTCGAATACGACCTCTTTGATTCCCTTTTCAGCTGCTCTTTCGCCAATGAGTTTGCCGACTGCCTTAGCTGCCTCAACGTTTCCGCCGTAAGCGAATTCAGCTTTGATAGCCTTGTCGAGTGATGAAGCTGCAGCAAGAGTGTGGCCGACTGAATCGTCAATGATCTGCACTGAGATGTTAGCAATGCTCCTGTAAACACAGAGTCTCGGGCGCTCGCTTGTTCCAATGACTTTTTTCCTTACGCGGAGATGCCTTCTTTTGCGATCCGCATTTTTATCGATTTTCTTAATCATTTAAGCTGCACTCCCTTCTTTACTTCTTAGCGCCGGTCTTGCCTTCTTTGCGCCTTACAACCTCATAGTCGTACTTGATACCTTTACCCTTGTAAGGTTCAGGCTTACGTGTAGCGCGAATCTTGGCAGCGAAAGCTCCGACAGCTTGCTTGTCAGCACCCTTAACAACGATTTTGTTCTGTGCGGGCACTTCTACTGTAATTCCTTCAGGCTCTTCGATATCTACCGGGTGGGAGAAACCAACGTTGAGAGTGAGAACCTTGCCGGCTTTAGATGCTCTGTAACCGACACCGTTGATCTCCAGGTTCTTTACGAAACCCTTTGTGACACCGTCAACCATGTTCTGGATGAGGCTGCGGGTAAGTCCGTGAAGACTTCTGTCGAACTTGTCGTCTGAGCTTCTCTCAACTACAACTGCAGCACCCTCTTTTTTGATGGTGATTCTTGAGTTGAATGTCTCTGTGAGCTGACCGTTGGGGCCCTTGACGGTAACAACGTTTCCGTCGGCAATGTCAACTGTCACACCAGCCGGGATTGCAATCGGTTTTTTTCCGATTCTTGACATAAATGTATCCTCCGATCTTAAGATTCCGAACCGCCTTTCGTTTGCGGTCCATTTCAGATTTTCACGCCTCTCTGCGCTTGTAAAAAGCCCAGGAGACAGTTTATTTGAAGCGGCGCTTAACTTGAGGCAGTGCTTAACTAAGCGCCGCGTTCAAGTTTTACCATACGAAAGCCATTACTTCTCCGCCGAGGCCCTCGGTTCTGGCCTTTTTATCGGTCATGATGCCGCGGGAGGTGGAAACGATAGCGATTCCGAGTCCGTTGAGAACTTTCGGGAGCTCGTCCTTGGATGCGTAAACGCGGAGACCGGGCTTGGAAATTCTCTTGATGCCGGAAATGGCGAATCTCTTGCCGGAGACGTACTTGAGGGTGATTCTGATTACGCCCTGTTTGCCGTCGTCAATCTTCTCTACGCCTTTAACATAGCCTTCTTCGAGCAGGATCTGTGCTATCGCGCTTTTAACATTCGAAGCAGGAATGTCAACGGAAGTATGCCTTGCGGATCCCGCGTTTCTGATGCGGGTAAGCATATCAGCTACAACGTCTGTGATTTGCATTTTTCATTCCTCCTTCTTTAATTACCAACTGGCTTTTTTAACGCCGGGGATTTGGCCCTTGTAAGCAAGCTCTCTGAAGCAGATACGGCAGATACCGTATTTTCTCAGATATGAGTGCGGGCGGCCGCAAATCTGGCATCTTGTGTAGGCCCTTGTGCTGAACTTAGGCTCTCTCTGCTGCTTAATTTTCATTGAAGTCTTTGCCATGATTCTCTAGCCTCCTTTTATTTCTCAAAGGGCATTCCCATGAGTCTGAGAAGTTCTTTAGCTTCTTCGTCGGTATTGGCGGTAGTTACGAAAATAACGTCCATACCTCTGACGCGATCGACTTTATCGTACTCGATCTCAGGGAAAATGAGCTGCTCGCGGATGCCGAGAGCGTAGTTGCCGCGGCCGTCAAACGAATTGGCGTTAACACCGTGGAAGTCTCTGATTCTCGGGAGAGCGATGTTCATGAGCTTGTCGGCGAAAGCGTACATTCTGTCTTCTCTAAGTGTAACTTTGAGACCGATGTTCATGCCTTCTCTGAGCTTGAAAGCAGCGACCGACTTTTTAGCCTTGGTGATGATCGGAGCCTGACCGGTGATTGTTTTGATGTCTGCCGTAGCGGACTCAATCGCCTTCGGGTTCTCTTTAACTTCGCCGAGACCCATGTTGATAACGATCTTAACGAGCTTCGGAACCTGCATGACGTTCTTGTAACCGAACTTCTCCTGCATTGCCGGAATTATTTCATTAATGTATTTTTCTTTAAGTCTTAACATTATCTATACCTCCGTGCAGAATTATTTCGTTTCGTCAGCGGTCTTGATCTCAGCACCGCACTTCTTGCAGATGCGGACCTTCTTGTCTTTTGTATCGACAAGTTTGATGCCTGTTCTGACCGGTTTGCCGCACTTGGGGCATACTACCATGACGTTGGATGCATTGATTGCAGCTTCACGTTCAACGATGCCGCCTGTGTCCTTCTGATTGCGGGGCTTCTGGTGCTTTGTTACTTTGTTCCTGCCTTCAACAACGATTCTGTTTTCCTCAGGAAGTACTTTCAGCACTTTGCCTTTCTTTCCGGCTTCCTCGCCGGTGATGATCATTACGGTGTCACCTTTTTTAATGTTCATGTTAGCCATTTTCACACCTCCACATCAAAGAACCTCGGGGGCAAGAGAGACGATCTTCATGAAGTCTTTGTCTCTGAGCTCTCTTGCAACAGGCCCAAAAATACGTGTTCCGCGAGGCGTGAGGTCTTCCTTAATGAGGACTGCCGCATTCTCGTCAAATCTGATGTATGTGCCGTCGTTTCTTCTGACGCCCCTCTTGGTACGTACGACAACGCATTTCACAACGTCGCCTTTTTTAACCATTCCGCCCGGAGCAGCGTTCTTTACGGAGCAGACAATGATATCGCCAATGTTAGCGTATCTTCTTCTGCTGCCGCCGATAACTTTGATGCACATAAGTTCCTTAGCGCCGGTGTTGTCAGCAACCTTAAGTCTTGTTTGTACCTGTATCATTACGAACCCTCCTTAAAATTACTTCGCCTTCTCGATTATGTTAACGAGTCTCCAGCGCTTGTCTTTGCTGAGAGGACGGGTCTCCATAACCAAAACGGTATCACCGATTCCGGCTTCATTGTTTTCGTCATGAGCTTTAAGCTTGTAGGTTGTCTTCACAATCTTCTTGTAAAGGGGGTGCTTAACGCTGTCAACTACCGCAACTACGATGGTCTTGTCCATTTTATCGCTGACCACTTTGCCTACGCGTGTCTTTCTTAAATTTCTTTCTGACAATGTAATCAACCTCCTTCTTAAGCTTCTTTGCTCTTCCTGTTAATGACCGTTTTAACTCTTGCGATATCACGCTTGAGAAGTCTGAGCTGAACCGGGTTTTCCATGTATGTTGTTACTTGCTGGAAGCGAAGTCTCAAGAGCTGAGTCTTAAGATCATCGATCTCTTCATTGAGCTCTTCGAGAGTCATCTTTTCGAGCTTTTCGTTGTAATCCTTAGGCTTCATTGGCTTCTACCTCACTTTCAGCAGCTTCTGTCTCTTTTGCAATGATCTTGCACTTGATAGGAAGCTTGTATGACGCAAGTCTGAGTGCCTCACGTGCGATTGACTCGTCAACACCGGCGATCTCGAAGAGAACTCTGTCCGGCTTAACAACGGCAACCCAGTACTCGGGGGAACCCTTACCGGAACCCATTCGGGTCTCAGCCGGCTTCTTTGTTACCGGTTTGTCGGGGAAGATCTTGATCCAGACCTTACCGCCTCTCTTAACGTAACGGTTGATTGCAATACGGGCAGCTTCAATCTGGTTGCCTGTGATCCAGCCGCACTCTGTCGCCTGGAGACCGTACTCACCGTAGGAAACCTTGTTTCCGCGGTATGCTCTGCCGGTCATTCTGCCTCTTTGCTGTTTTCTATGTTTAACTCTCTTTGGAAGTAACATTAATTAGCACCTCCCTCTGTCTTTTTGGGTGCGGGGAGAACCTCGCCTTTGTAGATCCAAACTTTGACGCCGATTCTGCCGTAGGTTGTTTTAGCCTCAGCGAAACCGTAATCGATGTCTGCTCTCAGAGTCTGGAGCGGGATTGTTCCCTCATGGTAATGCTCGGTACGTGCGATTTCGGCACCGCCAAGACGACCGCCGCAGGCTGTTTTGATACCGCGGGCACCTGCCTTCATGGCGCGGAGCATGACCTGCTTCATAGCTCTTCTGAAAGCGATACGCTTTTCAAGCTGGCCTGCAATGTCCTCTGCGCAAAGCTGAGCGCTGAGGTCTCTCTGCTTAACTTCGAAGATGTTTACTATAACGTCACGGTTTGTGAGGGCTTTGAGCTCGCTTACGAGGATCTCTTTGTTAGCGCCCTTCTGACCGATGAGCATACCCGGTTTTGCAACGTCGATGTTGACTGTGAGCTTGTTGTTCTGTCTCTCAAGTCTGATCTTGGCGATTCCGGCGTCATAGTACTTGTTCTTGATGAAGTTTCTGACTTTGTTGTCTTCTACGAGGAAAACGGAATATTCTTTCTTTCCGGCATACCATTTGGAATCCCAATCCTTAATAATGCCGACTCTCAGTCCGTGAGGATTTACTTTCTGTCCCATGGTTTACGCCTCCTCTTCGATCTTCTCTTTTACCACGATGGTAATGTGACTCGTTCTCTTGTTGATCCTGTTGCCTCTTCCGCGGGAAACCGGCTGCATTCTCTTAAGAATAGCTCCGGAGTTTGCGTATGCTTCCGCGATGTAGAGCTTGTCGGGGTTGAGACCGAAGTTGTTAACGGCATTTGCTTCAGCTGATCTGATAAGTTTGAAGATCATTTCGGAAGCAGCCTTGGGTGTGTAGCGTACGATTGCGTATGCTTCGTCGAGGGGCTTGCCTTTGATGAGGTCGAGCACGATTTTAGCTTTTCTCGGAGCTACGCCGGCATGTCTCAGAATGGCCTTGCCCTGGTCTCTGCCGATGCCGAGGAGCTTGCGCTCTCTCTTTGTGAGAACTGCGGGCTTTTTGCTCTTGGGAGACTGTGCGTTGTAAGCAGCGATCAGCTCATCACGCTTAGCGAGGAGTTCCTCTTCAGTGAATTTCTTTCTTCCCATGAAAAATTCCTCCCTTCATCACTTCTTGCCGCTGGACTTTTCGCTCTTGGCGTGTCCGCGGAAAGTTCTGGTGATCGCAAACTCACCGAGTTTGTGGCCAACCATCTCTTCGTTGATGTAAACCGGCACATGCTTCCTTCCGTCATGAACGGCGATTGTGTGACCCACCATCTGGGGGAAAATCGTGGAAGCTCTGGACCAAGTCTTGATAACGACTTTCTCGTTCTTTTCGTTCATAGCTTCGATTCTGGCAAGCAGTTTCTGGTCAACGAACGGTCCTTTTTTCAATGATCTGCTCATGATTAGTCCTCCATCGCTTATTTAGCGTTTCTTCTTCTCACAATGTACTTGTCGGAAGCCTTGTTCTTCTTTCTCGTCTTGTAGCCGAGAGCAGGCTTACCCCAAGGTGTAACAGGGCTGGGCATACCTACAGGTGACTTACCTTCACCACCACCGTGCGGGTGATCGTTCGGGTTCATTACGACACCGCGGACTGTCGGTCTGACGCCCATCCATCTCTTACGACCGGCCTTGCCGAGTTTGATGTTCTCGTGCTCGGAGTTGCCGACTGTACCGATGGTTGCTCTGCAGTTGAGAGGAATCATTCTAACTTCGCCGGAGCCCAGTCTGAGCTGTGCGAATCCGTTTTCTTTTGCCATCAGCTGTGCGGAGGAGCCTGCGGATCTTGCGAGCTGGCCGCCCTTGCCCGGCTTCATTTCCACGTTGTGAACGAGAGTACCGAGGGGGATGTTCTCGAGCGGAAGTGTGTTTCCGGGTTTGATATCAGCTGTTGCTCCCGAAACGACTGTGTCGCCGACCTTAAGTCCTTCGGGATGGATAATGTAGGATTTTGTACCGTCTACATAGCAGACAAGTGCGATGTTGGCGCTTCTGTTAGGATCGTACTCGATTGCGACAACCTTTGCGGGCATATCCGTCTTGTTGCGCTTGAAATCAATGATCCTGTATTTTCTCTTGGCGCCGCCGCCGTGATGTCTCACTGTAATCTTTCCGTAGGAGTTGCGTCCCGCGGTTTTCTTGACAGGAGCCAACAGCGTCTTAACGCTGCTCTTTCCGGTGATTTCGGAGAAATCGGAAACCGTCATGCCTCTTCTGCCCGGAGTTGTTGGATTGTATTTTTTAATACCCATTATCTTCTACCTCCTGCCTCAAGCATCATAATTCTCAATGGTGTCTTTGTATTTCCTTCCGGACTTAACGGCCTTGCCGCCCTTTCCGATGTAGGAAACCTCTGCCGGGGTCTTGTCAATCTTAACGATTGCTTTCTTGTAGCTTGCGGTTCTGCCCTCTACAACGCCCGAGTTCTGACGACGTGTCTTCTTCTTTCCGTCGTAGCGGATGGTGTTTACCGAGAGTACCTTAACGCCAAAGAGACTTTCAACGGCTTTCTTAATGTCAATTTTCGTAGCTTCTTCGGCAACGATAAATACATATTTGCCTTCAGCCTGCTCTGCATTTGACTTTTCTGTCTTCTGCGGGCGAATGATTATATCGAAATCTTTCATGCGTACACCTCCGACAATTTGGACAGGGCATCCTTCGTTACCAGGAGTGTATCGTGGCGAAGAATGTCATAGACGTTGATGGAGCCGACAAACGTTGTGTCTACGCCGGGGATGTTGTCCGAGGACTTAACAACTTTCTTATCGGGTTCAGCCGTTACGATGAGCGAGCTGGTCTCAAGCTTGAGAGCTTTGAGCATTTCAACGATCTTCTTTGTCTTGATCTCGTCAAGTTCAAGCTTGTCGAGCACTACAACTGCGTCAGACTGAGCTCTGGAAGAGAGTGCGGAAAGCATCGCAAGACGTCTTACCTTATTGTTAACTTTGAATCTGTAGCTTCTCGGCTTCGGTGCGAAGATGATACCGCCGTGGATCCACTGTGCCGAACGGATTGAACCCTGACGGGCGCGTCCTGTGCCCTTCTGTCTGTAGGGCTTCTTTCCGCCGCCGCTGACTTCGCTCTTGGTCTTTGCAGACTGAGTGCCTTGGCGTCTGTTGGCAAGTGTGTTCACAACAACGGTGTGCACAGCTGTAGCATTGGGCTCGATTCCGAAAACTTTATCGTCGAGTGCGATTTCCTCGAGGAATTCGCCTTTCATGTTATATACTTTTGCAGTAGCCATGTTTCTTCCTCCTTTTAAGCCTTAACGGAATCCGTTATTTCAAGAAGAGTGCCCTTAGGTCCGGGAACAGCTCCCTTGATGAGAAGAAGATTTCTCTCAGCGTCAACTTTAACGATTGTGAGGTTCTGCACAGTAACTCTCTCGCTGCCCATGTGTCCCGGCATTTTCTTTCCGGGGAGAACACGACCGGGGTCTGTGTTAGGTCCCATTGAACCTACGCCTCTGTGGTACTTTGAACCGTGGCTCTTCGGACCGATCTTCTGACCGTGACGCTTGATGGCGCCTGCGAAGCCCTTACCTTTTGAAGTACCGCTTACGTCAACTGCATCTCCGTCTGAGAAAACGCTGACGTTGATATCGCTGCCTACGTCGTAAGCATCGGTGCTGTCAGGCTTAAACTCGCAAAGATATTTGAAGCCGTAATCAAGACTGATCTTCTTGTAAACGCCTGCTTCGGGCTTGTTGAGCTTCTCAAGTTTAACCTGCTCAAAGCCGATTTTAACAGCGTTGTAACCGTCGGATTCAACTGTCTTTTTCTGAATGACCTTGCAGGGTCCCGCCAACACAACGGTTACGGGTGTGCATGTGCCGTCTTCAGAGAAAATCTGAGTCATGCCGACTTTTGTTCCCAAAACAAATTTCTCCATTTTTTACCTCCTTGGTTATTGGTTCGGACTTCCGAACTTGACCTTGCCGTCCCTTTGGGGAGCGGCAGTTTTGCGAATCAACCGGAAATTTTGGGCTTTCCGGACATCGCCAATGCATTAAGCACTGATGTATTTAATATAAATCAGTGTTTAACACTCATTTCTATCTCAACGCCGGCCGGAATGTCGAGCTTCATAAGCGCGTCAACCGTAGCCTTGGAAGGCATAACGACGTCAATAAGCCTTTTGTGAGTTCTGAGTTCAAACTGCTCTCTGGAATCCTTGTACTTGTGAACAGCACGAAGGATCGTCACAACCTCTTTCTCAGTCGGAAGCGGAATAGGTCCTGAAACCAGCGATCCGGTTCTTCTTGCGGTGTCAACGATCTTCTGAGCTGACTGATCAAGCAGCTGGTAATCGTAAGATTTCAATTTGATTCTCAATTTCTGTTTAGCCATTTGTTTATCTCCTTTATAGATGACATTCTTTGGCAACCTTGTACACGCTACCGGGTGTTGAATCTTTTGAGCATAAAAAAATCAAATTGAATTATCAACCTTATACGGATGATTTCAACCTGGTTTACTGCACAAAGAAAAACGCTTTTCGCTATACAGTGACACGCCGCCCGGTTTCTCTGAACCGGACATTCTCCGTCTGAGTTACCTGCAATCGTCATCCTTTTCGCCCCGCCGCGCCTCTGTTGATCGGACTTACGGCACCGCTTGAACCCAAGAATATCTGCTGCAGCAATCTCAAACTTCCTCGTCTGTCAGGCCACACGAGGCGCATTGTATCACATAACAAAACTTAATGCAAGCACTTTTTTAAATTTTTTCAATCCGAATTTTTGCCGTATTTTTGCTGTTTTCCGCCCTGCTCTCCGGGACTTGCCGGGTGGGAAAAAAGGCAGCCCCTGCAGCAAAGAATCGGTTTTCTCCGCTGCAGGGGCCCGCTTGCGTAAAGAGCCCAAAATCTTGATTTTGGAGCTATTTTTTCGTGATCGAACCCGACGACGTACGTAGGTACTTCGAGGGTTCGAGCGCGGAAAGCAAGTTGCGAACAATCGTCGTCAGACTCCTTGTGTGCTTTAAGAAGTTCAGTAGATTGTCATTAGTTTTTTCGCCGCTTGCGTAAAGAGCCCAAAATCTTAGTTTTTCTTCATTTTCTTGCTGAATATCAGTACTGCAATTGTCAGAACCGCGGCTGCATAGCCGAGGACTATGATCAGTGGCAGGAAGAAGTCGTTCCAGGCGTTGTTTATGCCTGAGACGGGATTCCGGATGAGAATTGCCGTGTTCTTGAAGGGCAGCGCATCCATGACCTTTACCATAACAGGGTTTAGGCCCTTATTCGGGAACCACATGCCGGAGAGGAGCGACTGGCCGGAAATTATCACCGATGCCACGCCGCCAATGGCTTTTTCGCTGCACACCGATCCCAGAAGTATTCCGAAGGCGATGAAGAACAGGGCCGACACAATGCTCAGGGGGATTGCCGCCAATACTCCCACGCAGAAGACCGACCTGTCAATAATGCCTCCGACCGCAAAGAAGAGAACCGCCTGGACGAGGGCTATGGGAAGCACTGCAATGGCATAGGAGAATATAAACTCGTAAGACCTTGTCTCCGAAACGTAAAGCCTTGTCAGGAAAGAGGTGCCTCTGTCCACGGATATCAGTATGCCGGTGAAAAGAGCCAGGAAGCTCTGGGCGAAGGCCACGATTCCCGGGGCAAGGTATTTCATTTCGAACTGGTCCGTCTTGCCGTGGAAAAGGAAATAGAAAAGTATCTCCATGAAAAGGGGCATCAAGATGGTAAATATAAGGGAAAGAGGGTCCCGGATTATCTCCTTCAGGTTTCTTCCGGTGAGTATGCGTATTCTTCTCAAAGACTTAATCATTGCTCACACCTCCCGAAACGATTTCAATGAAGGCGTCCTCCACACCGGTCTTGCCGGTTTTCGAGTACATCTCCTCCTTGGTGCCCACAAAAAGAAGCTCGCCGTCCTTCATGACGCCAATGCGGTCCGAAAGCGCCTCCGCCTCCTCCATGTAGTGGGTTGTAAGAATCACAGTCATCTCCGACTTCAGTTTGCGGATTATGTTCCAGAGTTCCCTTCTGGCGATGACGTCAAGGCCCAGTGTCGGCTCGTCAAGGAACAGTATTTTCGGTTTGCTCACAAGTGCGAGAGCTATCGACAGCTTCCTCTGCCAGCCTCCGGAGAGCTTTGCCGCCCTTTTCTTGGCGACTTTGTCAAGTTCAAATGCCTTGAAGATGTACTGTTTGGTTTCCTCTATCTCGGCTTTTGACTGGCCGGAGAGCCCCGCATAGAATTCGATGTTCTCCTCCACGTTGAGCTTTCTCGCAACGGCGGTCTCCTGGGTTGAAATGTCGATGAGTTTTTTAATCTCAACCGCATCCTTTTTGATCGAATGGCCGTAGATAAACGCGTCGCCGCTTGTGGGCTCCGTGAGAGTGGAGAGCATCTTTATCGCGGTGGTCTTTCCTGCGCCGTTGACGCCAAGGAGTGCCAGCATCTCTCCCTCCTTCACCGTGAGGCTGATGCCGTCCACGNNTTTCCTGCGCCGTTGACGCCAAGGAGCGAGAACAACTCCCCCTCCTCTATCTCAAGGTTCAGGTCGTTCACCGCCACGGTGTCCTTGTACTCTTTTCTGAGATTAACCGTTTTGATTGCTTGCATCTGTCATCACACCTCCCATCACATTGTAAAACTCATCATCTTTGAGAAGCGCAATGCCGCCTCTCTTTTTGTCACCCATCACCATGAGGGTGTCGCCCTCTTTAATGTCAAACATGGCTCTGGCCTGAACGGGTATCGTGATTTGTCCCTTCGGTCCCACCTTGACGCTCACTATGAATCTTTCCTTTTCAAGGATTTTCATGGCTGTTCCTTTCCGAAAAGCAGAAGTATGATTTTTCTTACTTTTCTTACATCCTTGGCATTTTACTCCTGTCCGGGCGCCTTGTCAACTGCTTTTCACAGAAAAAGACTGACCTTAAGGCTTTTATCGCCAATAAGATCAGCCTGCCCCTAACGGTCAAAAACCGCTGTCATTTTTTCTTTTTTCTTTTTGCCCTTCCGCAGGCCAACACGCCAATGGCAGGCGT
>DBWH01000001.1:35524-62040 GCA_002308595.1 Mageeibacillus sp. UBA1243
AGCGGGCTTATCCTCACGCTCCGCGGGCGCCTCCTCACCGTGCTTAACCGGAGTTTCTTTTACGGCTTTCTCGATATCTTCCTTGGCGTCAAGTGTGGAGAAAAGAGCGTTGCCGAGAGCGCCCCAGTCGCCGCTGATGCCGTCGCCGCCGTCATCCGTTTCAATTCTGAAGGTTTTTGCGCCCGTGACATCAACGGTCACCGTCTCGGGAGTCTTTTTCGGCGTCAATACATCGGTTTTCAGGACATTCTTTCCGTCAACCTTGAACTTAAACCTGACACTGGCCATGGTCACGTTGTAGAGTTCGCTCTCCGCGGTTCCGGCAACTGCGTAGAACGTCTTATAGCCCTTTCCCTCGATATCGATCTCGATGTATGCATTTTCGCCGGGCATGGCGTGGAGGCACACGCCCTTCTCAAAATACAGATCCCGCAGCCACAGCTCCTCGCCGGCAACGTTTTCGTCCCTGGAGGGAAGAGAATTGTTGTATATCTCCGCTGCCTTCCACTCCATGTCGCTGATGTATGTTATCATGTTTTCCGTCCCGTCCTCAGCCGCCAATGCCACCGGAGCAATAGTCAATGCCGCCAATGCCATAAGCAGTACTATAGCCAAAACTTTTTTCTTTTTCATAGCGGTTTATAGTGCTTTTTGCGGGTTCAGCCGCATTTTGTGATGAATATCAGAGCCGATGTTCCCGGCTGGCCGAGGGTCACCTTCAGGCCCTTTTGGGCAAGATCCCTGCCGGATATCACCGCATCGATGAGACCGTCGCAGTCTTTCACGGTGTATTTTGCATTGGCATCTGCGTGAAGCTTAATTGTGAGGGAGGTGTCATTGGCGTTTTCGGGTCTGAACACCATTGCGGCGCCCTTTCCGGATTCTTCGTCGTAGTACTCGTATGCCCGCCAGGAGTCGTTTGTATTGCTGTAGAGTGTGAGGGGGTAGAAATCCTTGTAGAAGAGCTCAGACAGCTGCTTCCACTCGCCAACGGATTTTGTCACCGTGTCCCATGGGGTCGACTTGCTCATAACGGGCACGTTCAGATTGATCCATGGGGCCATGCAGGAGCGGAGGTTGTAGGAATTGACCTCGTCGTTGTTGCCGATTTGGAGTTTAAAGTAGGGGAACCACTGGGAGAGGGAAAGGAGCACCGCCTGTCTCTCGTCGTATTTGCCCGACTGGCCGTCCCAGTAGTCGCTTATATGGAGCGGCACCGCCCTTCTCATGGTCTCCAGGTCGTTTCTTCCGCCGCCCGAGGCGCAGGAGTCGATGGTCATATCGGGATATTTTTCAAGGAGAGCATCCCAGAGCGCCAGGTAGCCTGTCACATACCGGTTTTCCGTTATGCCTTTTCTGTCAAAGTCGTCGCACCAGCCCCAGGCCTGGGCGGGATCCACATTGAAGTCCTGGCGGTACATGTCGATGCCGCCCTCATCCATAACCGTTGTAATCTTGTTAAGGAGCCACTCTCTGAGCTCCGGGTTGCCCAGGTCCAGGAGCTCGCCCTGGAGCCAGCTTCCTATAGCTGCGGTCTCAAGAAACCACTCTTTTTTGAAGTCGGGGTTTGCCTTGAGGAATTGCTCCGGGTCGCACCTTACCACCTCGGATTCAAACCAGAGAAGTGTCTTTCCTCCATAGCTGTGAACAAGCTCCGACACATCCGCAAGCTTATCCGGGAATTTTGAGGTATCCACCTTCCACATGCCCGTTTCCGGCCAGCCGCAGGAGCTGCCGCCCGCATTTACGTACCAGCCTGCGTCCATCCAAAAATAGTCAAGTTCAATACCGTGTCTCAGAAAGGAGTTGACCGTTCTTGTGAGGGAGTGTGTAGTATGGCCCTCTACCACGGTTCCCCAGCCTGTGGCGGGCTTGATGACATTGCCGGCTGTGTCTTTTCTCATGTTGCACTCGATGAACCATCGGCGCCAGAGATTCATGCTTGCGGTTTGGTCCCTGCCCTCGTGTCGAAGGAATGCCACAAGAGGCGTTCTCACCGTTTCCCCGGGTTCAAGGCAGGCGTCGAAGCCGTACTGGCAGGCTGTGACACGGGTGCTGTTTCCGCTCATGCCGTCAAAGGTCGCCTCCCAGCAGCCTGGCCAGCCCACCGCGATAAACACGCCGCCGCTGCCGCAGTCCAGGTTGAAGTAAGGGAATACGCCGTGGGTTGGTCTGCCGGATGTTGAGGTTTTGGTGACAGGCACCGTCTTAAGGTCATATTCGTAAGGCGCATACATATCGCCAAGGTCGCCGTTTATGCCTTTCAGCACCGGAGATCCGCCTTTGAAGACAATGTCGGCGGCCATTATCTCGCTGAAGGCATCCGTTTTTTTGTCCGACTCGTTGGTTATGTAAACCGTCCACTCGAATGCGTCGTACAGGTCGTAGGCTTTCGCCCTGACCTCAAAAACCGCTCCGCTGCCTTTGTGGAGGAACTTGGCGGTGTAATTTGTGCCGTCCTGTGCCTTGGCTTTTTCCTCCGATACTTTTTCAAAGCCCTCCCCGAAGCCGGTCACTTTTTTGTTCCCGTACTTGAACGAAAAAGGAAAGGTTTGGGAATCCGCCAAATACCGTTCGATCTGCTTCATCGCTTTTTCTCCGTAGCTTTCTCCCTTTTGTTTTGCGTTTTCTTTTTTGCATCCCGCAAAGGACGCACCGAGGAGCGCTGCCGCCAAAAGGACCGATATGATTTTGAGGGTTTTCTTGCAAGTCATAGTCTTAATAGCTGGTGAGATTCCTTATTTCAAAGTACACTGTGTTGTCGCCTGCGGGAAGTCCCAGATCCTGAATCCAGAATCTCCATTCAAGGGAAGTCTCCTCCCCCACCGCAAGGCCGCTTGTGGTTATTGGGCCCGCTTTGATGGGGTTGCCCTCTCCGTCAAGTATCCTGTAGAGGAATCCGCTGTAGTTCCACTCTTTGGTTTCCTCCACCTTGACCGCCCGGGCGCTGAATATGATTTCATGCCCCTCAAACCTGTAGGTCACGCTGTCCACCCGTGTCTTGTTATAATCGTCAAGCCAGGCCTCCCGGGGAAACTCGGGCATAACTATGGTGACGCGGGTCTCCTCTTCCGGGGTTTCGCTTGGCGTGTACTCGCCGTCTGGAGTCTTGCTGCCCGATGCGGTCTCGTTTTGAGATGCGGTTTCATTTTGTGAAGCCGTTTCGGAACCCCCGAGAACGTTTACGGAGGTGTTTTCCTCGCCGCACCCTGCAAGAATTAAGAGCGCAAGCATTGCCGCCAATGCGGTGCAAATCAGCTTTTTCATATCAACATCCCCTTCCAAGGATCCGAAATCTCAATCATTCCCGAATACTTTTTTCACTGCTTCAAGGTATGCGTATCCGAATTTTGTGTCCGGTTCAAGGTAGCTTGTCTCGGTCCACTCGTTCCAGCTGTTCAGTGTGATGAGAGGCGTCATGCCGGGTCTGTCGTCAACATATTTTTTCGCCTTCAAAAGAGCCTCTTCGAAAAGTTCCGGCGTCGCACCGGTCATTATTGTCCTGCCCCTGTTTTTGTACCTGGGGTTGTTGTCCCAGCCCACGGAAACGTGGGGGTAATAGGTGGCGGGGCACTTGGCGGTGATTCCCGCCCATTCGCTGTCAAGAAGATCCACGGCGTCCTTGTAGGGTCTGCTCTCGCCAAGGGGCGTAAAGTGCACAAACTGGTAGTGGGAAATGCTGTCAAAGCCAAGGAGCCTCACCGCGTCGGAGGCGGAGCCGGTCTTCTCTGCGTCAACCCCCGAAAGGTTCACCGCATATTCGCTCCAGTAGGTCATCTGAAGCTCGAGGCCGGGGAAGCCCGCCTTTACGGTTTCCTCTCTGAACCAGTCCAGAGCGTCCTTGGCGTTTTCCACACCGCCAAGGCCTTTCACAAGGTTCATCACCTCATAGATCATAAAAACGGGCTTGCCGTCAATCTTGTAGTACTCGGGCTGAGTAAAATAGTTTTCGATTACCCTTTTTGCCACGGTCTCGAAATCCTTTCTGTCCACGGCGCCAAGGTAGATCAGGCCCTCCGCATCCGCGTTGCGCCTGTCCCAGACCATTCCCACGTCGTGGTTTGCCCACATGAGATAGAACTTCATTCTGGAGCGGTTTTTTGCCTTCAGGAAGCCGTTGTCAAGGCATTGCTCAAGGAAGGGCCTGTGGTCGTACCAGTACCAGTCGTAAATAAATACGTTAACCCCGTGGTCCGCTGCCGCATCGATCTGCTTCTCCATAACCTTCGGGTCAGCCTCGTCCTCAAAGCCCCACAGGGGAAGAGCCCTCTCAGGGTCGTCTTCCGCAGCTTTCCTCACGGTCTGCCACTCGCCAATGCCTTCATCCCAGAAAATCCTTGTTCTCGGTTCGGTTCCGGTGTAAGAGGGCCAGATATATGCCGCAATGTCATAGTTTTTCATATCAAATGTCTCCTGTTTTGCGCTTTTTGCGTTAAGCGCCGGCAGTCAGCCCTTCCGCCTCCCGGCGGAAGGGTTTAACGCCGGCGCGTTTTATCAAGCCTTTACAACGTCAACAAACAGCCTTCCGGGGTTGCTGTCGATCATCGCATAGTTTTCGGTAAAGTGCGGCCCGCCCGCGACAAACGTGTCGGGTCCCACCGCGCCCGGATATGCGGGCAGGAAGTGGAGAGGTCCGTAGATATTCTTTCTGGAACATACCAGAGTCACCCTGAAGCCTTCCTTCAGGTAATCCGTCACATCCGCGGTGTAGGGTTCCCAGCCTAAGATTCCGATGGGCTTTCCGCCGTTCGTTTCAACCCTGACAAGGCTTCCCGCATACTCCGGAGCTCTCAAAACGGCCCGCTCGCCCTCTTTCAGGACGATATCCGCAAGCATTTCGGGGCTTACAATGTAGCTCACCCGGCCTGTGTACATCAGGAGACTCTGGTCCGTGATATTGGCGAGTGTAAGTTTTTCGGGAAGGGCCGTGATTTTCTTGTTTCTGTCGTAAATATTGCCCTTGTCGTCCATCTTGCCGGCGGGGTTCTTTTCCAGGAGCTCCGAGCCGACGCCGAAATCGCCCACAATATACACCGCCTCAAGGTTTGTGGTGCGTTTGAAATTGGTGACGAGGCTGACAACGTTTTTGCCTTTTTTGAGCCAGTCTGCAGGTGCGGGCATGGTCTTGAAGCAGTTGTCGACCCAAAAATTGCCGTCGGGCGTCAGCTTTTTGCCGTTCAGGTAGTAGTCAATAAATACCGGTCTTTCTCCGCAGACCATTATTTGACCATCGGGCACCGTTTCGACTTCAAACTCGAAGTTTACGGTGAGGTCGCCGTAGGCGTCATTGGCGTATTTTTTCGCATACCAGGGCTGAAGCATGCCGCCGCCCCTGTGCTCGATTCCGGCAAAGTCCCTCACGGCCATATCGAGCCTCAATATCTCGCAGGTGTCAAAGTGCTTCTTTCTGCCGTCGGTGGCAGTCATGTCCGCGTCCGCAAAATCCAGAGCCATGGCATTCTTTTCGTCGAGCACATAGCCGAAGCTGCCGCCAAGCTCTTTTTCCGAAACCACCTTGTTCCTGATTCTCCTTCCGAGTGCATCCTCACTGCTAAACTCAGGGGTTCTGCCGCCAAAGTAAAGCACGAATATCCTCTCGCCTGCGGGGAAGAAGTCAGTTTTGATCTCAACCTTGCCGTTTTCAGCCTTAAAACCGTTTGCTTTGTAGATTTTTCCGTCCTCAAGGCACCACTCAGCGCAGCCGGTTACATTCTCAAGGCCCTCAAGCTTTATCACAACGTCTTCGGCGCCCTCAATCCTGTTTGCATTGACAACTGCAAGGGCAACAACGCCGTCCTTTTCTCTTGCATCGGCAATTCTTGCGTGGAGCTGGCAGTTCTTTTTGTTTTCGAAAGAAAGCTTTACCTTAAGGCGGGGCTTGACGTATTTGATCACGCTTTCGGTCTCAAAGGGAGCCTTGTCGTATGCAAGCTTCCTGAAGCCCTCGTCTTTTCTCGCGTCTATCATGTAAGGCTCATCGCCAAGGACAATGACCTTGCCGCCCTTCTTTGCAAACTCGCCAAGGAGCTTCACCGTAGTGCTTCTTATAGTGGTCATACCGCTTACCACAACGGTTCTGTACTCAGAAAAGCCCACTTTTATCTTGGCGCCTTCTTTATCGGTCTCCACCTTGGCCATTTCGGAGAGCATCTGCTCCTCGCCGTAGTCAAAGTCCACATTGGCGTCAAGGAATGCCCCGAAAAGCCTTCTGTAGTGGTCCTCAAGCCTGTTGGTCTCCTCGTTTGCGGGCATGATCCAGTGAGCCCAGCCCGAATAAATACCTGTCCACACGCTTTCGATGGGATTCAAGACCAGCACTTCGCACAGGTCCCTGCCCTCCGTCATAACCACGCCGAACCTGGCGAAATAGTCCTCAACGAAGGAATAGTCTTTATAGTAAGGAGACTGGTGGAGTATGCTGGCGGGATAGTCACGCTTTGCCTCGCCCTCCATGGTGTACCAGGAAAGGTGGGGACACCTCAGGGTTATGCCGTAAAGGGCCTGCCAGTCGCCAACCGCTTTGTGGCTTNNTGAAGTTAAACTGCCAGCCGGAGCAGCCGTAGAGCTCCGAAAGGAGCCATTTTTTGCCCAGCTGTCTTGCTGCGGACTGGAGCTGCTTTGCCGCCCAGAAAACGAATGCCCACTCCGTGAGATTGTCGATTCCCGGGACGCCCATGTGGCCGTAGAAGCGCATCAGAGAGCCGTTGGGCACGGTTTGGTTTGTAAGAGCGTCCTCATGGAGCACATGGCCCGTAAAATCGATGCCGTTCTTTATGCACCAGTCGTTGATTGGGTCCGCAAACCGCTCGATGAAAAGATTATTGGCGAGGTCAACATAGTCATGCTTCACCGCAAAGGATGTGTCAAAGTCCGGAGCCTTATAGAAGAGCTCCGGAAGAAGCCCTGTTGCATCGTAGCCGTATCTTTTTTTGAATTCGTCAAAAAGGTCATCGGTCCAGCAGATGCTGCAGGTAAGGAGGCCGTTTTCGTCCCTTCTTGCATTGTCGAGGAGGTGTCCTCTGTGGGGCTCGTCCGTGAAGATGCCCTTGATTTCCTTCCAGAGTTCCTCGCCCGCCCGCTTTTTGTACTGCTCGTGCGTGATCTCTATAAACTTTTCCGTGGCGGCCTTCATCATCGTGTCGATGTAAGTTGTGCCGTTAAAACCGCTCGAAGGTGCGTCGTAGACAACCGCAAAGCAAAGAATAAGCTGCTTTTGGCCGTCTTTTGCCTCAAGCTTAAGCGCCCCGTCGTAGGGCCTGTATGAAACGAGCCTGTCGCTCTCTTTATCTATAATAGCCTCAAACTTGAAAAGAAGGTTTTCGGGGTCGGTCTGCTTCTCCGGAAGCTGCTCGAAAAGCACCAGCGACTTCATTCTGTACTGCGGATCTCTCGTGACTATACCGCCCGCGCAGCCGCTCGGCCATCTGTCCTCATCATAGAGCCACGACTCCATGCCGGTCTCTTTTCCGTACTCGGCAACCTTATTGCAAAGCTCAAACCACTCATCGCCAAGGTACTCCGTGATGAGCCCGGCCCTGCTGTGCATAAAGTAACCGCCAAAGCCCATCTCCTTGAGCACGTCAACCTGCCGCTTCAGCTCTTTTTCTTCAAGCTCTCCGTTCCAGGACCAGAACGGCTTTCCGCGAAATTCGCGACCCGGGTTTTTGAACTCTTTTTCAAGCGCTTCATAACCTCTGTTAAGTTTATCGTTGTTCATTTGTTACCCTCCGAACGGGAAAAATATCCCGCCTCCGGCAATTAAATCTGCCTTGTTTGATTATACTAAATTGGCAGTTTTTTTCAATAGAAACAAGGCCGCGGAGACTGTTTAGAACAATCAGGAATCCACTGTAAGCCTTTTTGCATCACAACCCGTTTTTTCCACGCTTATAGCTTATGTGTTTGGTTAAGCTGCAGCCAAATTCGGTTGCAGTTTGAAAAAGCAACCAAATTCGGTTGCTATTTTAATAATCAACCAAAATCGGTTGCTTTTTGGAATATCAACCAAAATCGGTTGCTTTTTGGAATATCAACCAAAATAAGTACAAAAATCAAATCTTACAGTTTTTTATTGCTGATTATTCTCAAGCCAACAAGCATACTGATAAAAAAATATTCGAATTCTCATTTAAAGAGAAATCGACAAACGAATCAGAAAACCATGCCGGCGAAATGATTGGCATGTTGGAAAGAACCATAACAGCCATTTTGCTCCTCTGCAATCAGTTTGCGGCAGTTGGACTTGTTATAACGGCAAAAAGCATTGCACGTTTCAAACAGATGGAAAATAAAGAATTTGCCGAGCGATACTTAATCGGTACGCTTCTCAGCCTTTCTGTGCCGATGATTCTTACGATTGTTTTCAAATCTATTTTTTTATTGTAACCAGCACAAGGAAACAGACTTGTTACAATGTATTCAATACACGGTACCCATTGCGGAGTCAAATCGGCTCCGCCTTTTTAAAAAAAACCGTTATTATTTCGACCGCTTTTCAAAAAAAACTCCGCGGCCGGTTTGGTTCAACCCGGTGCGGAGCTGAGGGGAGCTCGCGAAAAACAAGCCGCCACTAATCGTCGCAGACTCCTTGTGTGCTCTCAGAGAGAACTTTGAACCTGTCAGATTATTTTGGCGGCTTGTGTAAAGAACCGAAAATAACTTCAGCCCATTATTTTATCAAGGATTTTGCCGATTTGCCCCGCGTCAGGCTGGACGGGGTTTGCGGGCGTGCATCCGTCTTTCAGCACGGAGTCTATGATGCCCGCCCTTCTCTCGCGAAGGTCCGCGGCATTGACGCCAAGCTGCATGAGCGTGCGCGGAACGCCGACCTTGTTCCTCAGGTCCTCAATCTCTCTTACGAGGTACTGGACGCTGAGCCTTGTGCCGGCTGCCGGGAGACCGATGATGCGGGCCGCTTCGGCATATTTCAGCGCGGCTTTGGACTTGTCGGCTCCGAAAGGAACGTCGAGGCCCGCGTTGAATGCGATGACGTGCGTGAGCGCGATTGCATTGGCTTCACCGTGCGGGATTTTAAATGCTGCGCCGAGCGCGTGTGCGATGCTGTGGCAGATGCCGAGACCGGCATGGTTGAAGGCAAGACCGGCAAGGTATGAAGCCATCATCATATTTTCCCTTGCTGCATCGGAATCACCGTGGATGTAAGCCTCATAGAGGTTGCCGAACGCGAGTCTCAGCGCTTTTTCGGCATATGCGTCGCTTATCGCATTGGCGCCTTCCGCAACGTAAGCTTCGAGCGCGTGTGTTATAACGTCCATTCCGGTGAAGGCAGTGACTGTCTTCGGAACGGTTTTTGTCAGAGTATAGTCGAGGATTGCCATGTCGGGGACGATTCTGTCGTCGGCAATCGGGATTTTTCTTCCCGCGGCAACGTCTTTAATAACAGTGTAATTTGTGACCTCGGAACCTGTGCCGGCTGTTGTCGGTATCGCGACGAAGAAAAGCTTTCTGTCCTTGCCGCCAAGGACGAGAACGACTGCCTTAACGGTGTCTATCGCGCTGCCGCCGCCGATTGCTACAACCACTTCGGCGTTGATGCTCTCAACGAACTTGCAGGTTTCAGCAACCTGTTCGAGAGTCGGGTCCGGCTCAATCTTGTCGTAAATCGCTTCCCTGCCGCAGCCAACGAGTCCGGCGGCCGATTCTGCGATACCAGTCTTGAGCATGATAGGATCCGTTACGATTGCGACGCGCTTTCCGTTGAACGCGGCAAGTGCATCGATCGATCCCGCACCGAAATATAAATTGGAGTTCAATGTCAGTTTTTCCATAGGTCTTCTCCGAATCAGCGCCCTTCAGTGCCGATTTATCATTTGTTACCCGCCTTTAAATCATTGGCGTCAGGAATCTGCCGGGAAATAAAGCCCGATTCCCATCTCATCAAGATAATTCTTCCACTCGCGGCCGGGGTTTCCGTCGGTCACTATCATGTCCACACCGCTTATCCCGCAAATTTCAACCAGCGATACCCTGTCGAACTTGGTGCTGTCCGCTGCGAGTATCTTTCTTTTTGCAGACGCCAATATGGTCTTCTTGACCTCGGCATCCGCGTCGCTGATATCGGTTATCAGGCCGGTGGTCCTGTCAACGCCCTTGCACGAGAAGATCGCGTAGTCGACGTGGAAGGATTTGATTGCCTCAACGGTTCTTGCCCCGACAAAAGCGTAGCCGCCCTCTTTCAGGAGCCCGCCCGTGGCGAAAACACGCCAAGACGGTTTGTCGGATATTTCGCATACGATTTCTGCGGAGTTTGTAATTACCGTGAGGTTCTTTTTGACTTTCAGAGCTTTGACGACAAAGAGTGCCGTTGAGCTTCCGTCCATCATGATATTGGCGTTGTCAGGGATGAGTTTTTCCATCACGCCGGCAATCGCCTGCTTCTGCTCGACGTTCGACAGCTTTCTCACCGAATACGGCAGGTCAACGTTCGAATTCTCCGCAAGGACCGCACCGCCGTAGATTCTCTGCGCCACTCCTTCATTCTCAAGCTTCACAAGGTCGCGGCGCACCGTTTCCTCTGTCACGTCGAAAAACGCGGCCAGATCGGCAACGATGACCTTTTTTTCCTTTTGAAGTTGATCTTTTATGTATTGCAGTCTCTCTATGGCAAGCATAATTGCGGAATCAGGTGTCAGAGCAGGGTATCCCAGAGCTTCTTGTCGGGTCTCGGTATGATTGCACTGTCAAGGCCCATGCCTGTAGGTCCTACAGCGGCAAGCGCTTTCTCAACAGCGGCTGTCACGGCGGCAACGTCTCCCGTGAGGAGTACGAATGCTTTTCCGGAGAGACCTCTTGCAAGTCTGAGCTCTATGAGCTGTACTTCGGCTGTCTTGGCTGCAACATCAGCTGCAACGATTGCACCGGCAACCGAGAATGTCTCGATCATTCCGAGTGCTTCGGGATCGCTTACCTCGGACGCTCCGTAGATTGCCGTGAAAATCGTCTCGTGCGGATTGCCGAGTACGAAGCTGTCAACAAGCATCTCCGGGTAAGTCGTTGTGGCTGCCTCAACTGCGGCTTTCACTGCTCCCAATCTTCCGGCACAAAGAATAATATATTTTCCGGGGCAAACAGGATGTGCTTCAAGCACTTCAACATCGGCTGCTTTGATGAGGACATCAGCTGCTTTAAGTCCCGTGGAAATTGTTCTGTATTCGATTAAACCAATCGCTTTGCTCATTTCCGCTTCTCCGTTTTCACGTTCTCAACATAATGTATTTGTCAGTAACTTCCGTAACTGTTCCGTCCGCAGGTGCATGCAGGCAAACGCCAAGGGCATTCGCGGGCGAAGCAGCAATAAGCTGACCTTTGGTTACTCTGTCTCCGACGGCAACGCCGGGTGCGCAGGGCACGCCAATGTGCTGTCCGAGCATAACCTTAAGATTTGCAAACTTGCGTTCTGTCTCGTCAAGAGGTGCGGGACCGTCGTACTGTGAAAGTCCCAGTCTCGCGGTGAGACGCTCTTTAGATACGAGTCTGTGAGGTCTCTGAGCCGTTACAGGTTTGACTTCAACCTGGCCTGCCATTGCGACACCGTTCTTTCTGAGGCCCGACTTGTAGACCGAAATGAGTGTTCTCGGGTTGAGACCCTGGTTGCACGCATACATTTCGCATACACCGCAGCCGCAGCAGTAGAGAGTGTCGAGGAACGGCTTAACGTTGTCGGTCTTGAGGCTCACACCTGAGTTCATAAAGTCTGCAGGTGATATCGGATGTCCGAGAAGATGTCTCGGGCAGAGCGCGGAGCACATCATACAGTCGCAGCAGACCGCTTTTGCCCTTGCAAACTGGAGTTTGACGTGAGGGGTGAGCGAATTGGCGACATAAGAGCCCGGTTTCAGAAGAATGACACCGCTTGTCGTCTTCGTGACAACGTCTGTCGGATGGGCAAGTTTACCCATCATCGGACCGCCTGAGAGATATACGGGATCGGGAATTGTCTGACCGCCCGCAAGATCAACAAGCTCCTTGAAAGTCACGCCGATCGGCACTTTAAGTGTGACAGGATTTTTTACCTCACCGCAAACAGTGACATATTTTTCCATAACCGGTTTTTCTTCGCGGATTGCTCTGTAAATGTTGAGCATCGTCTCCACGTTGTAAACCACGCATCCGACCGCAATCGGAATGCTTCCGGGGGGAACCACCCTGCCCGTTGTCTCGTAAATCGTGACAACTTCGTCTCCTGCGGGATAAACCTCAGGGAGAAAACCAATCTTGATTCTTTTGAAAGAAGAGAGGTTTGCCTTAATTGCTTCAACAGCTGATGCGTAAGAAGGTTTGATGGCGATGATGACATCCTTTGCTTCGAGAGCCTCGGCAACTTCTTCAAGCGCCGTCATGATCTCGTAAGCGTACTTCTGCATGACCTGTCTGTGCAGCTTAAGGAGGGGCTCGCACTCGGCACAGTTAAGAATAACGGTGTCGGCAGCTTTGTTAAGCTTTGCGTAGGACGGGAATCCGGCTCCTCCGCATCCGACTATGCCATTGTTGCGTAATATTTCATTAAGCCTCGCAAGTTCCATAATAAAAGTTACTCACACGTTACCTTTTTGGAAGGTACCTTTTCAAAATAATTTTTCTGTTTACCGGTCCAATCACTCAAGACCGATACTGTCGTCGACAATACCCACTATAGCGGCGTCGATGGGGCAATTGACAAGACCGCAACCGATCCTTGCCGCGCTGCCTTCAGCGACCAGCACTATCTCGCCGATACCGGCTCCGACGTTGTCGATGGCAACAATTCTTTTCTTATCGGCCATGCTTTCCATAGGCTCGATAATCATGAATTTGTTTCCCACCAGATTTTCGTTTTTTCTTGTGGCAACTACGCTGCCGACTACTTTTCCTACAAGCATAACCCACCTGCTGTAAGCGTCCCCCGGGCCGCCAACGGGCCCGCGGAAACACTTATTTTACTATCATGCCGATATCGCCTGTCTTGATCTTTGACGCATTGGCTTCATCGGTGTCGATGTGCATCTCGAGCGAGAAGGAGGGATCAACGCGGATTGAAACGTTGTTGAAGATTGTTCCTCTCTCGTTATTGAATTTCACCGAAACCACGTCGCCCTGCTTTACGCCTGCAAGTTCGGCATCCCTTGGCGTCATGTGAATGTGACGCTCTGCGATGATGCATCCCTCGTCAAGATAAATAACGCCTTTCGGGCCGACAACGGCAATGGACGCGCTGCCGTCAAGCTTTCCCGAAAGCCTTATAGGGGCCTTGATTCCGAGCTTAATGGCGTCCGTCTGTGAAATTTCAACCTGCGATCTGCTTCTGCAAGGTCCGAGGACTCTGACATTCTCGATAGCCCTGAGTTTCACGCCAACGATGGTCACAAGCTCGTTCGAAGCGAACTGTCCGCCCATAAGATCTTTCTTCTTTGTGAGCTGATATCCTTCTCCGAAAAGCTGCTCCACATGCTCCTGGGTGAGGTGGATGTGCCTTGCCGACACTCCAACAGGTACCGCGAATCCGTTGTCGGATTTCTCGCCAAGCACTGCAAGCACTGCCCTTGTGATTTCTTCTATTGACTGATCCATAGTATTCCGCCTTTATTGTATTTCCCGTCCGGGCGCCGCCCGCCTGCCCTGCCTTCCGCAGGGCCGCTCTCAACGCGGCGCACCGGGCACAAAATCTATTATCCGAAGCGGCGCACGTTCCGCAGCCGCAGCGGACCTAATCAATACGGGACAGATTACTTCAGTACAGGAAGAATTCTTTCGACATCGTTGTGAGGTCTGGGGATGACGTGTGTAGCTACGAGCTCGCCGAGTTTAGCAGCGTTTGCGCCGCCAGCTTCAACAGCTGATTTAACTGCGCCGACATCGCCTCTTACCATAACGGTAACGAGTCCGGAACCGATCTTCTCGGTGCCAACGAGTTCAACGTTTGCAGCTTTGAGCATTGCATCGGCTGCCTCGATAGCAGCTGTGAGTCCTCTTGTTTCAACCATTCCTAAAGCCTGTTGTACCATTTTCTTATCCTCCTTGGTTATTTCAGCTTTTCCGATTTTCTCGGAGTTGATTTTAACTTCTTCTGCGGGAGTTTTAGCCGCCGCAGGTTTTGCCGCACTCTTCGGAGCGGCAGTCTTTCTTGTTACGGGTTTTTTCTCTTCTGCCATAGCAATCACCCTTTCTGACTTTACTTACGCTGCATCCTGCTCGCGCTTATCTGCACCATTCTGGCAGTTTCTTCGTGCGGATTGGCTATAACAGCATGTGCGCAAGGTCTCACAAGTCCACGTTCCATTGCGGCTTCGACGGCCTCGGTGACGGCGGCAACGTTTCCCTTGACGATAACAGTGACAAGCCTTCCGCCGAGTTTTCGCTCCCATGTAACGAAGCTGACGTTGGCGGTCTTGCACATCACGTCGAGAGCATCGAGTGCTCCTGTCACGCTTGACACCTCAATTAATCCCAATGATTCCATGTCTTGTCCTCCTGAAATCGCCGCGCCGGTCGTTTCAGAGCCGGTCGAGCGGAAATCTCAAATCTTTGTTAGTTAATTACTTTGCCTGGGGAAGAATCTTCTCTACGTCGTTGTGGGGTCTCGGGATTACGTGAACTGCAACAAGCTCACCGAGTTTAGCAGCGTTTGCTCCGCCGACTTCGGTAGCTGCCTTAACAGCTGCAACGTCGCCTCTTACCATGACTGTAACAAGACCGGAACCGATCTTCTCTGTGCCGATAAGAGTTACCTCTGCCGCCTTAACCATTGCATCTGCTGCTTCGATTGCAGCTGTGAGTCCTCTGGTCTCAACCATTCCCAATGCTTCCTGTACCATGATTTTACCTCCGTATGATTTTGTTTTTTCTTTTCGGTCCTTTCGGACAAGTTGTTTTTAGTTTACCTTACCGCCAATGCTTTCCTGCCGTCAGCTTTTATCGAGGCCCGAAAGCTTAAGCATTTTCTCAGTGCCCGGTTCGGGATTGGCGATAATGTATGTGGAGATGACCTCCGACACGCTGTTACCGGCCTCCTTCGCCGCTTCGACCGCAGCCTCAACCGCGGCAACACTGCCTCTGAATTTCACGAGAACTATCAGGGGTACCGACAGTTTTTCGGGATGTGCGGGCTTGTTTCTGTCGAAAACTTCCATGTGGACGTCAGCTGCCTTGCAGCCCGCGTCGCCGGCCACAAAAGCCGCAACAAGTCCGTATACCTCTACAAATCCAACCGCTTCTGCCATTTTCGTGAAACTCTCCTGAAAAATTCATGTGCGACGTTTTAAGTCACCCGCCGGAATCAATCCTTCGGTATTACTTGTTTACGATCGCAATCTTGAGGCCTTCCTGCCTCAGGTTAACTCCCATTGCCTCGTTGATTTGGTCAAGCGGGAACTTGTGGGTGATGAGCTCCTTGATCGGGAGACCGATGCCCTGTGCCCTCTTGAGGAAGTCGAACGTTGTCGCGTAGTCTCTGAGTGTGTAAACCCAGGAACCGACGACTGTGATCTCCTTGGAGCAGATATCGAAGTGGGGGTTGATTGTAGCGTCGCCGCCGTTGATGAAGAAACCGAGCTCGCAAAGTCCGCCGCCGTTGCGGATGAACTTGTAGATGTTCGAGTGTCCTCCGGGGGCTCCGGTGCACTGGAATGCGAAGTCTGCAAGTGCGCCGCCGCAGGCCTCTTTGACCGCGTTGGTGAGTGCTTCGATTCCGTTGTGATCTTTGAAGTTAACAGATGCCTTGGCGCCCATTCTCTTTGCGAATTCGAGCCTCTTGGCGTTGCCGTCAACCGCTACGATTGTCTCGATTCCGAGTGTTCTCAGAACCGCGATGCAGATGAGTCCGATCGGTCCGCAGCCCTGCACAACAACCTTTGAGTTGAATCTCATGATGTTTGTGCTCTTGGCTCTTTCGACAGCGTGTACCAGAACTGCGCAGGGTTCGATGAGGATTCTCGAGTCGAGGTCAAGGTCGCTTACGTTGAAGAAAGTCGAACCGAGTTTGCCGCGGATGAGAATGTAGTCCGAGAACCAGCCGTTGAGGTGAACGTCGTCGTCGGGGAGAAGTCCGTAAACGTCTGCGCCGCCGACATTCTGCTTGTTAAGGTCGAACATCGTGATAGCCGGGTTGTCTTTGAAGATCATGCAGGTGACGATCTTGTCGCCGACGCCAACGGGCTTTCCCGCGCTGTCAACCTTTACGTTTTTACCTATTTTTACGATTTCGCCTGTTCCTTCATGTCCCAGAGCCACAGGGATGAGGCTGAAGGGATCCTTGCGGAATTCGTGTGCGTCGGTGCCGCAGATACCGCAGCCTTCGACTTTAACGAGGATATCGTCGTCGCCTACTTCAGGAATCGGATATTCTCTGATTTCAAATTTTTCAAGGGCTGTCAGAAAAGCTACGTGAGCCGTCTTCGGAACCGCACCCGATGCCGCCGGAGCAGAATATGAACTGCCGCTCGATGCGGGTACCGGAGCGCCGTTCATGGCCTCAAGCACTTTTTTGACAATTTCTTGAATGTCACGTTGGTTGTCCATAATGCTTCCTCCGTCTGTTATCTGATGCACAGGCTGTCTGACATGATGCAGTGTCTGCGCTTTGTGAACGTCTGAGCGGATGTGAGTCCCTCACCGGTTCTGCTGGCAATCGTGAACGTGCAGTATCCTTCGCCGCCGAAGCCGAGCGCCGCGTATGAAGGAGCGTTCTTGACGAGGATTGCGGTGTCGATTGCTTTTCCGTACTTGGTGATATTGTCAATGTTCTTCGAGTGGATGTGTGCGGAGTGGCGGTTGCCGTGCTCGAGCCAAACAGCTTTCTCTATTGCGTCGTCAATATCTTTTGCTCTTACGATACCGAGGATCGGCATCATGAGCTCTGTAGCGATGAGGGGATGCTCTTTCTCGCCTTCGAAAATGATGCAGCGTACGTTTGAAGGAACGTCGACGCCGATCATCTTCATGAGAGTTTTAGCGTCGCGGCCTACGCACTTACGGTTGAGAGCGCCCTTCGGGGTGATAACCGTTGCGGCGAGTTTTGCGATCTGGTCGGGAGTTGCCTCGTAGCAGCCGTTTTCAAGAAGCTCTGCCTTGAGTTCGTCCGCGATGCTCTCCACGGCGACGATTTCTTTCTCTGCGATGCAGGGAAGGTTGTTGTCAAACGTGCATCCGTTTACGATGTCTCTTGCGGCTTTCGGTATATCCGCAGTGTCGTCAACAAGTGCCGGAGGGTTGCCCGCACCTGCGCCGATTCCTCTTCTGCCTGAGGAAAGAACGGTCGTAACAACGCCGGGGCCGCCCGTTGCGGCGATGAGCTGAATTGCTTTATGAGACATCATTATTTTTGATGTGTCCATTGTAGGTTTCACAACCGATGTTGCCACGTTGCAAGGTCCGCCGGCTTCCATCGATGCTCTGTTGACGAGCTCGATAGCGTACTGGGAGGTCTTTATTGCCGCCGGATGGGGGTTGAACACTACCGTGTTTCCGCCTGCGATCATGCCAATGCTGTTGCAAAGGATGGTTTCGCTCGGGTTCGTGGTCGGTGTGATGGCTCCGATAACGCCAAAGGGTCCCATCTCGATAAGAGTGAGTCCTCTGTCTCCGGACCAGACTCTCGTTGTGATGTCCTCTGTGCCCGGTGTCTTCTCGGCAAGAAGCTTGTGCTTTAAGATCTTGTCTCCGACATTGCCCATGCCGGTCTCTTCAACACCCATTCTTGCAAGAAGCTCTGCGTTCTCGATCGTGAGCCTTCTGATGTTGGAGATAATTCTCTCTCTGAAGTCCATAGGCATCTTCTGCATGACCTTCTGTGCTTCGATAGCGGCAGCGATGGCGTCGTTCATGTCCTCGAAAATACCGAGTCTTTTCTCCGCCGGACTGTCCTGAAGCTGCATATTTGCGATCACCTGAGCGACTATGGCCTGAATCTCATTCTCGTTCATTTCTTAGCGATTGCCTCCTTAAAAAGTTTTAATCCGTATTCAGCAAGAAATGTATCCTGTTCCTCGCTTCCTCCGCTGACTCCGATGCCGCCAATCACCGTGTCGCCGATCTTCAGCGGTTCGCCTCCTCCGAATATCACTATCCGGTTGTTATTGGTGAACTGTATGCCGTAGAGGGGCTGTCCGGGCTGGGCAAGCTTCTTCAGCTGAGACGTTGACATTTTCAGCGCCGCCACGGTGTAAGCCTTCTGAAAAGCTATGTCGTAGCTCGCTATGTAGGAATTGTCCATGCAGTGAACGGCCACCGGATTTGCGCCTCTGTCAGAGACCGCTATCACGGCGTTGACGCCAATCTCTTTCGCCTTCTTCTCAACTCCCTCAATGAGCTGCTTGGCAAAAGCCAGTTTCATGTTCTTGAGGTTTGAGAAGTTGTTTGCGTCACCGTTTGCGGGCAGTTCGGCAGCCGCTCCGGCGGAGCTTTTGTCAAGAGCCGCTATCACTTCTGCGACGATCTTTTCGATATTCTCATCAGTGAACCGCATTTCTGGGATACCTTTCCTAATTGCGGAAAAATCCGCGAATTCTGCCAAATTTACCGTCCGGGAAGAGCTTACTTGTTAAGCTGCTCCATAACTTTTCTTGTGATCTCTGCGATAAGAGCGTCGTCGCCGCCCGCAGCTTCACTCTTGTGAGAACCGCTGCAGTGTCCGCCGCAGTTGTGGCAGCTGGGCTTGCCTGCGAGAGTGTTGGGGCAGAGGTTTGCGGGGTGACGTCCGGGCATACCGAACTTTCTTCTGATCTCGTAGAGGTCCTCTACCTGCTGAGGGGTGAACTCCTTCGGGCCGCCGAGCATCTTGCTCTGGTAAAGAAGCTGAGCGTAGAACTCTGTGGACTCCATCTTGTAGTAAGCGTTGAGGAGTGTGTTTGAATATGTGAGAGCGCCGTGGTTCTCAAGGAGAACGGCGTCGAAGTACTGAACGTACTCGGAGACGGCGTCCGGAATCTCTTCGGTTGAAGGTCTGCCGTATTTTGCAATCGGAACGCATCCGAGAGCGATAACTGCCTCAGGCATGATGGGCTGGGTGAGCGGGATGCCGGCGATAGCGAAAGATGTTGCGTACATAGGATGTGCGTGAACAACTGCATTGACGTCAGGTCTCTCTTTGTACACTCTCATGTGCATCTTGATTTCCGACGAAGGCTTGAACCCTGCGTTAGCCTGGATAACTTTTCCGGTAGCGTCGACTTTGCAGATAAAGTCGGGGGTCATGAAGCCTTTGCTGACTCCGGTCGGTGTGCAAAGGAACTCGTTGTCGCTGAGCTTGACGGAGATGTTTCCGTCGTTTGCGGCAACCATTCCTCTGTCGTAGATTCTACGGCCGATGTCGCAAATCTCTTTTTTGATCTCATACTCTGATTTCATTAGAATTGCCTCCCTGTATCTTATAATACTGTAATTGTTTTATTTAATACCCCGCAGGTTTAATCCCGCTCAAGATATTCTTTAATTTTGTCAACACCCTCACCCGCGACGGAGTCCACGAGGAAGATTTTGTTAGGTTCGACTCCCATGATTTCCATCCAGTTGAGTACCAGCGGCAGGTTTGCGTCGGGGTCGTTGATTTTTGTGATGATCCCTATCACATCCCTGTTGCAGAAAGCCGTGCTGCCGGGGTCGAAAAGGCAGTAGGTTTCATTGGCGGCAATGAGGAACCCGACAACGTCGGCCTCATATGTGTAAAGTCCGATGGCCCTTGCGAACTCCCTGCTCTGTATGTACTCGCCGGGTGTGTCGATAACGTCGTCATCGTAGTTCACGTACTGGGTCTTGTGGTACCTGATCTCCTCGCCCCTTAACGCCTGGGTGAGAGTTGTTTTTCCGGCCTCGCTGCGACCTATCAGAATGATTTTTTTCATCCTCTTTCAAAGCCTCCAAAAGCCGTTCTCAAATCGCCAATGCGTCAGGTCTTGGTGATCGGTACGATGGTGAATTTCAGCGTCTCCCTAAGGTAGTCCACCACGGCGTGCACCGAAGCTTCCACCTCCGAGACTGTTCCGGTGAGGATCAGTGTTCCGCTGAACCTGTCCACAAATCCGATTTCGGCTCCGGATGCCTTCATCGCAATGTCTCCGGCAATTATCGACGTCTCCGCAGGCGTCATTGTCATGATTCCGATGGACGACTTGGAGTAATCGATGGCCGGGTTGAGTCCCATCTTTCTGTAAAGAACGGGTTCCGGATTCGCAATGATGTGAGCCAGTGTCACCTGTTTTCCGGGAACAAGCTCCTGGACTATGCGCATCTTCTTATCGTCTTCCTGCTGAATAAGTCCCTGCAGATCCATATCAGCCTCCGATCTGGCACCTGAGTCCGCTCTTCTTTGCGACCTCAAGCAGCGATTTCATGTATTCCTGCGACATCGGTTCAATTCCGTCAAGGGCGTAGTCACGGCCGAGTCCCGTGTATTTGTCCTGTCCGAGTCTGTGGTAAGGAAGAAGGTGTATCTCCTCGACTCCCGGAAGGCTCGCCGCAAATCTTGCAATCTTGTCAATCTCGTCCGGCGTATTGTTGAATGTCGGTATCACCGGGACTCTGATGATGAGGTGCGTGCCGCTCTCGGCGACTTTCTTCGCGTTCTCAAGTATCCTGTCGTTTCTCTTTCCGGTGAATTGCTCGTGTTTTACCGGGTCCATGTGCTTGATGTCCATCAGGTAGGTATCAAGCCACGGGAGCAGTTTTTCGATGTTCTCGTAAGGAAGTGTTGCTGCGGATTCGATCGCGGTTGTGATTCCGTTCTCCTTGGCGGCTCTCAGAAGCCCCGCTGCGAAATCCGGCTGGCAGAGACATTCTCCGCCCGAGAGCGTGAGCCCTCCCCCCGAGTTGCGGTAGTAGTCGCCGTCCTTCATGACCTCTTCCATGACCTCAGCAACGGTGACGTCCCTGCCGATTATTTTTTTCTTGCCTGCGACGACCATCTCCTGGATGTCGAACTCCTGTGACTCCGGGTTGCAGCACCATCTGCATCTCAGGACGCATCCCTTGAGGAAGACGATGGTTCTGATTCCCGGCCCGTCATGTATTGAGTACCTTTGGATGTCGAATATCCTTCCGGTCTGCCGCATGTAATCTTTTTCCATAAAACTTACTTCTCTGATCTCTTATCTCTTTCGCCGATGTTTCCTGCCGCCAATGTAATCCGCGCGTCAGAAAGTGTTCGCCTGAGTCGTTCTCGAAATGATGTCATCCTGGAGCGACCTTGAGAGTGTCGTGAAGAGTGCGCTGTAGCCGGCAACTCTTACCACGAGAGTCTTGTACTTGTCCGGGTTCTTCTGTGCGTCGAGCAGTGTTTCGCGGCTGACGACGTTGAACTGGACGTGCATACCTTTTCTTGAGAAATATGTGCGGAGGTATGTGATGAAATTGTCAATGCCCTTCGCTCCGACGAGTGCCGACGGGTGGAACTTCTGGTTGTAGAGGGTTCCGTTCGATGCGATCATGTGGTCGATCTTTGCCGTCGAGTTTGCCGCCGCGGTCGGTCCGAGCTTGTCTCTTCCCTGTGCGGGGCCTATTCCGTCTGCGATCGGCTGGCCCGAAAGTCTTCCGTCAGGAGTTGCGCCGGCCTGTTTGCCGAGCGGAACATTGGCGGATACCGGGTAGAGACCTGCCTGGAATATGCCGCCTCTCGGGTTCTTGAAAGTCTCAAGAGGCCTTGTGTATGTGTAGGCGACGTCTCTTGCGAAATAGTCGACCTCGTCAATGTCATTGCCGTATTTCGGAAGGTTCTCGATGTCCTCGAGCATCTGCTCGTAGAACTTGATTCTGTCAGGCGAGAGCTTCTTTGACTCAACTACGCTCGCGTAAACGGCTCTTACCACGTCGGGTGTGATCTCGCGGCCGTCAACCTTGAGGTTTGCGCAGACCGCCTTGACCATGTGCTCGGCGTCAAGGGCTGTGAGTCCTTTTCCGAAGTTGTCCGAGAGAGCCTGCTTGAAGTCCGCCATGGTGTATTTCTTCTGTTCGAAGACGAGTTTCTTGATTGCGAAGAGACCGTCTGCGACATTGGCGATACCGAAGCCCTGAGGACCTGTGAAGTTGTATATTGCACCGCCCTCTTCCACGCAGAGGCCTTTCTCGAAGCAGCCGTCAACGAGACATGACTCGAACGGGAGCGGGCTTCTCTGAGCGTGTGCATAGTCGATTGCGTTGATTGCATTGACCATGAGAGCGATGGAAGTTGTCATCTGTTTCTTGTAGGCTGTGTAGACTTCGTCGAACGTGGTCATCTTTGTCACGTCACCTGTCTCAAGCGTTACAAGCTCGCCGTCCTCGTAGCCGTTTGTGAAAGTGAGTTCGAGAGGTCTCAGCATATTGAAGAATGCGGCATCGTGCCATCCGTCTGTCTTTCCGGGCACCTGAGGCTCGACACAGCCGATAATGTTGTACTCGCGCGCTTCCTCAATCGGAATGCCTCTGTTCATGAGGGCGGGTATTATTACTTCATCATTATAATAAGCGGGGAGACCGATGCCGGTCTTTGTGAGTTCGACCGCTTTTACCATTATTTCGTGGGGAGTTCCGTTCCAGACTCTGATTGAAAGCGAAGGCATCGGAAGTCCTGTGTGCATGGACGCTTCGATGCACATTGACGAGAGGTCGTTCGTAACGTCGCGTCCGTCTTTGTCCTGGCCGCTTACGATAAGGTTCTGGAAAAGGCTGTAGCCTGCAAAGCCTTCCGCGGATGCGGCGTCGCGGCACTTGTTGAGGTCGTTCAGTTTGATCCAGATGCAGTCAAGCAGTTCCTGGGCGCTCTCTCTTGTGACGATTCCCGCGTCAAGATCCTTTTTATAGTAGGGATACATATACTGGTCGAATCTTCCGGGGGAGATGGAGTGACCGCTGGACTCTACCTGAAGAAGCTGCTGAATGAACCAGAATGACTGGCAGGCCTCGTAAAAGGATCTGGCGGGTTTTTCGGGAACATTGCGGCAGACCTCGGCAATCTTGAGGAGTTCCGCCCTTCTCTCGCCGGACGCCTTCTTAGCCATCTCTTCGGCAAGATCCGCATATCTGCGGGCGTAGTTTATAACCGCCTTGCAGCTTCTGATGACTGCCTCGTAGAATATTCTGCGCTTGCAGGCGTCTTCTTTACCTACGCAAAGCTCTTTTATGCCCTTCTCGGCTCTCGCAATGACGCCCTGAAGGCCGCCGCTGAGAACTTCCCAGTATTTAACCGTGATGTGACCGATTCCGTTGTAGAAATAGTTTCCGGGTGTGAACAGATTGTGATTGATGGCTCTCAGAGCTCTGGGATCCATGTAAGCCGTAGCAAGCTCGCTGGTGGTCTTGTTCTTCCAGTACTTATTCGCCTCTTTGAGTCTCTTTTTGGTATCGTCTTTGATATTGAAAGGATCCGCAAGTCTTCCGGCAACGGTCTCAAACTCAGCCTCGAGCCACTCGTACGAGAACTCGGGATAAGTCTGGCAGCCTCTCATCTGGAGAGTTGTGGAACCCACGATAAGCTCATCGTCCCTGATGATGATCGGAATGCCCGCTAAAATATGTTCGAATGCCTTTGATTTTCTTTCAACCTCAGGCATGCTCTCAGTTGTCTTATAGGACTCGGTGAGAAGTTCGGCTCTTGCCGCCTCGATCTCCGGCTTTGCATTGTAAAATGCGTCAAGCAGTCTCTCGATTCTGGCTGTCCTTTTGATCGGGCTTGTATCGAAACTCATTGTGATCCCTCCGGCTGTGTAAAGCGCGTTTTGCGCCCTGTCTCTTTCGACTCCGCCAAGGCTTTTCAGCCCCCGCGGCCGTTTTAAATCCGTATTTCAAACATTTTCATAGGTATACCGTCTCTTTGCGAAACTTCGCCTATTACGGAGACTACATATAGTATAACACAAGGCAACCCCCTCTTCAACCGGTTTCTGATGTTTTTTGTTGTTTTTAGCAATTATTTCAGCGTTTTTATGTTGTTTTTTGTTGAGTCCACAATGCGAACCGTTAAATCCCACAACACAAAACCACATTCCGTCGATTTCACGCCGAAATCGTCAAGACACAAAACAACGGCGCCGCCCACAATACCTTGTGTGCGGCGCCGCCGTCCTTTTTCCTTTTGCCTGTGGCTTAGATTATTACACTTTCTATGCCGAGCATCTCATTGGCATTGGCGATTTTCTCGCTTTGGTCGCCGTAGACAAGCGCCCAGTGGCGTCCTTCGTAATTTTCGGCAAGCTTTTTGATTCCGCCGGGCACATCAATCTCGACCTGCGTGCGGCAGCTCGGGAAAGCCGTGTTTCTGACGAGGTTTCCGCGGACGATGACCATCTTATCGAGCTTGTCGTGGGAGATTCCTGTAACTGTTACAGGACCCGGCTGCTTAAGGATCTGGAGGCCGCAGGGAAGCGTCCTCATCTCGAAATATGCGTACGCGTTGAACTCGTCCTTCTCGTCGTTTGAGTAGCTGCGCTTCGTGGGCGACGTGCAGTGGGAGACGAAGAGTTTGTTGTCCATCGGGAAGAGATACGGGTTGAGCATGAACGAGGGCTCGCCGGATGCGTAAGACGTGATGAGCATGTCCATGAGAGTCGTGGCGTCGGCTTCGCAGGCCGAGATAACGCCTTCGTCGTTGAGCCTTGACAGTGCAAAGCAGGATGTCGTGTGGCAGGACGTGTGGACCGTGGACTCGAGGCAGTTTACAGTGAATGCATTGGCGTCATATTCCTTGATGAGCTTCTGATAAACTCTGTGGGCTTTCTCGCAGTCAGCCGCGGAATATTCTTTTGGGATGCGGTCGTTCTTGGCGAGTTTCCTGATGTAGTCGGGATCGCCCGCTTCGACCTTCTCGTACTCCTTGAGGAACCGGTCCTTGCCCATGTGGAACCACTTGATGCCGAACTTTGCCTGGATGAGACGGATGATCTCGTAGCCCCAGTTGAAGCTGTGGTAAGGCTCGTACATTGCCTCTCCGATGCAGAGAACTCTCGTGTTATTAATCTTGTAGCGCACGAGGAGCGCATCCATGTAGTCCGAAAAGTCCTTCTCGCTGTCGGCAAGGTAAACGTCGGGGTTGATGCCCATGTAGCTGTCGATCTTGCGGACGTCCCTCATGAAGTAGGGGTAGAAAACGTTTCCGTAGGACCAGATTTCGCTGTAAGGCGCCGTGTAGATCACAATCGGTTTGTTCTTGGAGTGAAGCACACCGAAAACTTTGTCGATCGCATTGAAGGGCATCAGCACGTACGCGTCAGCCTCGGCAACGTCAATGGCATCGTTTTCGGATTCCACTTCACACGAAAATGAATCAACGCCCTCGGGCAGCAGTTTGCGGATGGCGGCGGAATACTTTGCCTTGAAATTGTCATCAGTCAGGAAATTCAGTTTTTCGGGTTCGCTGAGGTCACAGTCGACGACTTTTCGCTCTTCCATGGATGGGGTATAGATTCTGCCGACAAAAATAATGCCGATTTTCATTTTTTTCATAAGAAGCATTCCTCCTGAATTAATGCCGCATCCGCGGTTTTTGATATTATCGTTTTCCGGCGCCGCGCAGACAATGGGCAATAGTGGCTTTCTTTTGGGGTATTCTGCTCAAGCATACACAAAACCGCCAATGAAACCGCTCTCCGTTGCCTTTTTCACGGATTTATTGTAGAATTTGCGCTGAAGGGTTGGTGTATTGGCGGCATCTTGACACGCCAAGTACCAAATGCCTAACAACTGATTTGCGCGGCTGCGGGGGATTTTATGAGTCAGTACTACACCGAAGGGGATACGATAGTTCTCTCCGAGAGGGACGAGATCATCGTCGAAAAACGAGTTGTCGAAAAGAGCGTCGAGCTTCACAAGCACGGCTTTATCGAGATTGCCTACGTCGATTCCGGCGAAGGTGTGCACGAGATTGCGGACGGTACGGTTTCGCGCGTCGAGAAAGGCGACCTGGTGCTTTTTAACTCCGGCGTTGCCCACGGCTACCGCGTCACACCGCCCTCTTCGCTCACGGTTTACAACTGCCTTTTCGACCCGTCCGTTCTTGACGCCTCTGTCAGCGCGAGCGACGACTTCATCAGGATCGTCTACAGCTACCTTTTCGGGGCGCCCTCCGGCACCGAGCAGAAGCCCTATATTCTTCTTTCAAACGCCGAAGCCGTCTCAGATATTATAAAAGAGATGTTTCGCGAGTACACCGCCAAGCAAAACGGCTACTCAAAGATCAACACCGCCAATCTGACACGCCTGCTCGTCACGATATTCAGGCTGAAGCGCGGCGCGCAGGAAAACGACGCACCCGCATACAAAGCGGCTATCGCGGAAAGCGCCGTCAGGTACATTGACGAGTTCTACGCGACAAAAATCTCCTGCGAGATGCTCGCGGCGCGCGCATTCGTCAGCACAGGCTATTTTCACAGGGTTTTCAAGGAAGTTACGGGCCGCACGCCGGTCGAGTACATACAGGGCGTGCGGCTGCAGCAGGCCGCGCGGCTTCTCCGCGAAACCTACTGTTCCGTCAGGTGCGCGGCCGAATCCGCAGGTTATTCCGACTTAAAATACTTCTACGACATTTTTCAGCGGGAGTTCAACATGACTCCGGGCGAATA
>DBWH01000046.1:0-14829 GCA_002308595.1 Mageeibacillus sp. UBA1243
TATTTCACGTGAGTGCACCTTCAGGGACTGCGTCGGCGCAAGCTGCGCCTGCTCGTCACCAGTGGCTAAAAAACTATTCTGATGACATCGCTCGCTCCGCTGCGCCTCCTTTTCCCCAAAAGTGCAAGCACTTTCGGGGGCCCCTTTCTTTCCGGGTTCGAGTCCCTTCCGGTGCGGTTGCAGCACGAAAAAGGGGATGGCCGTTTGGTCATCCCCTTTTTCGTGTTGGTGCACCTTCAGGGACTCGAACCCTGGGCCCACTGATTAAGAGTCAGTTGCTCTACCAGCTGAGCTAAAGGTGCGTGCTTTCGCAACGCGAGTGCTATTATACTTCTGTCTGTGTGGGCTTGTCAAGCGTTTTTTTGTGGATTTGCGAGGCTTTTATACACAGTTTTTCAAGCTTTCTTTAGGTTTGGGGGCAGAGGGTAGTCAGTCGTCCTCTACGATGATGCAGTTTACCTTGCCGCTGAGGACGGTGGTGGCGTCGATGGCGATGAGGCCGGGGTAGACAAAGGGGTCGAAGATGTGATCGGGATCGTCGATTTTGCTGTAGCTGATGTTGCCGTAACGGGTGCTGCGGTGGCCGCAGATGACGGTCTTGGCGGGTTCCATGAGGTTGTGTTCGATGGCGCCAAGGTAATCCATCCAGCGCGAGCATTTCCAGTCGTTTGCGTCAGCGTTGCGCCAGTTGTCGAACGTTGGCGGCAGGTAGCGAAGGTTCATGTTGGCTTCACGGCAAGGCAGCCAGCCGTGCACAAAGACGTACTTCGAGGTCTCGTAGTAGTTGATTGCCGCGGGGAGGATTTTTGTGAGGGCAACCGTTTCGCGCATGGCTTCGACGAGGGCTCGGGGGCTGTTGATGACGTCAGCTTCGGAGCCGCCGGTCAGGTCGCAGAGAGTTTTGAGCGTCCCGTTTTTGCGGTAGTGCGAGTGGAACACCGCGTCTGTGCCTTCGTTTTTCTCTATATAATCGAGCATATCGACCATGAGGTCCTCGTGATTTCCGCGGAGAAGGATTGTGTTGCCGTCGTCAATGAGGTCGGACAGTGCGCGCTGCATTTGAAGGGCTTCGCCGCCGCGGTCAAAGAAATCGCCGCAGATGATCAGCTTGTGAGGCTCTTTGTCGCCAAAGAATCCGCTGTCCTCAAGCGTCTGCATAAAAGGTGTATAGAACGAATGCAGATCGGACACTACGTAGTACTTCAAACGGGGCACCTCCTTTGCATTGGCGGTAAATCAAAAACCGCCCGCCGGCACAATCCGGAGAAAGAGCCTGCGGGCGATTATCAGGCGCAGCAGAAAAGAAGCTTACGCCTTTTCAATGAATCAGTAAGCTATGTACTCGTGGAGAGCCAGGCCCTTGCATGTCCAGTCGTTTCCCGGAGCAGTTGACTGATTCGTGTAGCCGTTGGCGCCAAGAACTGCGAACATGCCGAAGTAGAGGTTCTCTCTTCCGTAGTTGAATTCGTCTGCTTTCTCAACGTCGGTAACGCCGAAGAAGTCTGCGGGGATCATTGCCTCAACGACGTATCCGCCTTCTTTTGCGACAATTTTAGCATTGATGGAAGCCGTGATGTCGTTTCCGCTCTGGTTTACCTCGGTCACGTATTTGTTCGTGTGATTGTGCTGGAGAACCTTGAGCTCATCGCCGACAACGAACGACACAAACAGTCCCGTTGAATCGTCGATCCTTGCGCCGGGGTTGAAGTTCAGCTGGAGCATATCGCCTGCGGCAACTCCTGTGGCATCAATCGCCAGGTAAAGACCGTCTTCCTTGAGGCTGACGTAGTACTCAATGGCCGTGTCGCCGATTTCGCTGTTGGTCCAGGTCTTGGCGGTTTTCTTATTGAGAGAGTACTGAGCGTTGTACTCGCCTTTGACGATCGTGCCGTCAATGGCAGTCTCGGGAGCCTCAGGTCCGTTGTAGTAAAGCATGAAAAGCGCTTCCTCTTTGTTGAGGTATACAACAGAGCCGTCTTCAAGTCTTGCCACAAGAGTGATCTCGTGTCCCTCTCCGAAGAGATTTTCAACAGGAATCGTAACGTTGAATCTCTGTGCATAGTCACCGCCAACGGCTTTAACTCCGGGCTCGGTGGCTTCGGTGGCTCTCTTCACCCAAACGACAGGGTTGCCGTCGATCTGATAACCGAACTCCTTCTGCTTCAGATCATTGAAGCCGGTCCAGCCTCTCATGCTGATGGTCTTGATTGTTCCGTCGGTTCCGTCAACGGTCTCGTCGTTTTCGGATTTCCAGAGCGAGACGTCCCCCTCGGCAACTTTTTGCTTGTTAATCAATATGGAGTCGAAAGATGCGTTGTATCCGTCTGCGTCCAACCAGTCAAGTATCTCTACTGCGTAGGGATCGTTGAAAGGCACGGGTGTGGGCTCCGGTTCTTCCGTAGGTTCCGGAGTGTTTGCCTCCGGAGTCGCTTCGGGCTCGGCTGTAGGTTCCGAGGGCTCTGCAGTGACTTCGGGAGCCTGTGTGGGATCATTCTTCTTGTCTTTCGTCTGAGTGCCGCAGCCTGCAAAAAGTGCAGCCACTAAGCATAGAGCAAGAATAACGGCTAATAATTTTTTCATATTATGACCTCCTTACGGAATATTCCGTTCCGTTCTTGCATTCATTTTAACATTTTGCACGCGCATTATCAATATTAAAAGCGAACCTCCGCGTATTCGTCCGGGCCGGGCGGTCCCGTTGACAGTTTCGCCCAAAAATAGTATTATATATAATTGGTTTTTATACCCCGTTGGCGTCTTAAACCGCCAATGCGAAGCGCCCCTCAAACCACGCCGGGGCGCCCTTAACACAACCGATTTTAGAAACTTTGGAGGCATATCCGAAATGGCTGAAAACAAGACTTACTATATAAGCACTCCGATTTACTACCCGAGCGACAAGCTTCACATCGGGCACTCTTACACGACCGTTGCGGCGGACTGCATGGCAAGGTACAAGAGGCTCAAGGGCTTTGACGTCATGTTCCTCACGGGAACGGACGAGCACGGAATAAAAATCGAAAAGCGAGCAGCCGCGAAAGGTGTGACGCCGCAGAAATATGTTGACGATATCGTTGCAGGCATAAAGGATCTCTGGTCCATTATGGACATTTCCTACGACAAGTTTATCCGCACCACGGACGACTATCACGTGAAAGCCGTTCAGAAGATCTTCAAAGAGCTCTACGACAAGGGAGAGATCTACAAGGGATTCTACGAGGGCTACTACTGCACGCCCTGCGAGTCGTTCTGGACAAAGACGCAGCTCGTTGACGGGTGCAAGTGCCCGGACTGCGGCGCGGAGACTCAGATTGCCAAGGAGGACTGCTACTTCTTCAGACTTTCGAAGTACAGCCGCGTTCTCATAGATTATTTCAACGACCATCCGGAGTTCATCAGCCCCGCCGCAAGAAAGAACGAAATGATCGTAAACTTCCTTGAAAAAGGCCTTGAGGACCTCTGCGTGTCGCGCTCGTCCTTCAAGTGGGGCATCCCCGTGACATTTGACGAGGGACACGTTGTCTACGTCTGGGTGGACGCACTTTCGAACTACATCACGGCTCTCGGATACGGCAGTGACGACACGTCGCTCTACGACAAGTTCTGGCCCTGCGACCTGCACCTTGTCGGCAAGGAAATCGTTCGTTTCCATACGATCATCTGGCCGGCGATCCTCATGGCGCTCGGTCTGCCTCTTCCGAAGAGAGTTTACGGCCACGGCTGGCTGCTTCTCAACGGCGACAAGATGTCGAAATCCAAGGGCAACGTTGTCGATCCCGTTGTGCTCGTGAACAAGTACTCATCCGACGCGATCAGGTATTTCCTGCTCCGCGAAGTTCCGTTCGGTTCCGACGGCAGCTTCACGCCCGACGCGCTCCTTACGCGCATCAACGCCGACCTCGCCAATGACCTCGGAAACCTCGTCTCAAGAACGGTTTCGATGCAGCTCAAGTACTTTGGCGGCATCGCCCCATCAGAAGCTGACAGAAAATCAGAGGCCATCGACAATGAGATCATCGGCATGTTCAAAGAGCTCAAAGCCAACGTGGAGGAGCAGATGGAAGCGCTCCAGTTCCCGCTCGCTCTGACCGAGATCTGGAAGTGTGTGTCGCGCCTCAACAAATATATTGACGAGACCGCTCCGTGGGCCCTTGCCAAGAACGAAGACGACAAGCCGCGTCTCGCGCAGGTTCTTTACGTGCTCTGCGAAGGCATCAGGATCATAGGTGTTCTTCTTGAACCCTTCATGCCGAGGACTCCCGAAAGGATCTTCGAGCAGCTTGGCATTGCCGGCAACGCAGCCATCACTTCGTGGGATTCGTGCTCCGAGTGGGGCCTCTACCCCGCAGGCACGGTCTGCAAGAAAGGCGACGCGCTCTTCCCGAGGCTTGACATCCAGAAGGAACTTGAGGACCTCGAGGCCATCAAAATCGCCAACGCCGAAGCCGCCAAGGCCGCAGCGCCCTCTCCCGCACAAGCTCCCGTAAAAGACGCCGGAGCGGAGGGGCTTGCAACCATTGACGATTTCGCAAAGATAAAGCTTGTGATTGCAGAAGTTGTCTCCGCGGAGGCAGTCGAAGGCTCAAACAAGCTGCTCAAGCTTCAGCTGAACGTCGGCAGCGCCACGAAACAGGTCGTTTCCGGTATCGCCAAGGCGTACAAGCCGGAAGACCTTGTCGGCAAAAAAGTTGTTTTCATCAACAATCTCGTACCCGCTAAGCTCAAGGGCGTCGTTTCGGAGGGTATGGTTCTTGCGGCTTCAAACGGCTGCAGCCTCTCGCTGCTCACCTCGTTTGAGGACATGCCCGCAGGCACCGAAATCTACTGATTCTTGCCGTCCGGTTAAGGGGCGCGGCTTGGGAAAGGCGCTTTTTGCATTGGCGGAAGGCGGATCTAAGATATAATGGACCAGAGCAACAAAGACATCCGGTTCGAAGACCATTTCGGACAGAACCGAAAGACCGGCGGGGATCCGGTCGATCTCAAATACATCAAGGGTATTCATTATGCGCAGGAGCAGCTGCTTGTCGAGGTTGACCGCATCTGCCGCGCGAATGATATCACTTATTTTCTTTGGGCGGGCACTCTTCTCGGCGCCGTGAGGCACAAGAATTTCATCCCGTGGGACGACGACGTTGACGTTGCGATGACAAGGGAGAATTTTGAGAAGTTCCTGAAGATCGCGCCGAAGGAGCTTGGCGGCAGCTTTGAGCTCGTTATGCCGGGCGAGAACGGACGGTTTTTCGACATGATCCCCAAGATTAACTACGTGCCGAGCATTCTCCGGAAAAAGAACGACGGAGACGACTTTTACGGTGACAGACACAACAGGGTTTCGCTTGACGTGTTCTGCCTCGACAATCCCAAGTCCGGTCTCGGCTTCAAGTTCCAGCTGCTGAACCTCAAGAAGTGGTACGGCTACGCCATGGGCCACAGACAGGCGATTTATTCCGAAAAATACGGTTTTTTCCAGAGACCGGTGATTAAGCTTCTTGCGGGCATCGGCAGGAAAAAGCCAATGGAAAAGATACTTGCCGGCCAGCGCAAAGCCTCGATTTCGGGCAAAAAGCGCGACGCGGAACACCTCTGCGTTTTCAACGAGAGGATATTCTTCATATACCCCCGCTTCAGGTCGGAGTGGTTCGAAAAGACCGCCGAGTACGAGATCAGGGGACACAAGTTCACGTCGATATGCGATGCAGATTCATACCTCCGCTTCGTGTACGGAGACTACATGCAGCTGCCTCCTGAGGAGAAAAGAAGGCCGATGCACGCTGATATACTGCCGGACGTTGTGGTCTATGACCTTGGCGGCAATCTCATCAACTGCGACGAAGACTGAGAAAGTCTTCTCACCTATTATTCGGATTTTTAATAAGGAGCCGTTATTTTGGGAAAAAAGCAAAAGGGAAGTCCTGTTGTGAAAGACCTGCGGAAGCCTCACTTCAAGAGCTTCTATTATGTTCTTATTGCCCTTTTCCTGCTTCTTTTCTTTGCGACACTGCTTCTTTCGGGCGGAACCAAGCTCACCGCGGCGCTTTTCGGCGACAGAGTGGACACTTTCATGGACCACTACAACAGCGTCATTTACAACGAGGTCAAAGACCCCTACGAGATTCTGGTGGTGTACCCGCCGCTCGCATCGCTGCTCTACAAGCTCTGCAACATTGCAATCCCCGCTGACGACTACTATTCGTATGTGACCGATCCGTCGGTGCTCTCGCAGGACCGCGGGCTCAAGGTCAGCCAGTCTTTCACGTTCCAGTTCATCCTTTACGCGATTGTCGCAGTGCTCATATTCCTCGCGGCTCTCTGCCTCCTGAAAAAAGGTTCCAACGCCGAAAAGGCTCTGTTTGCGGCCGCAACGCTTCTGTCGTCGCCCTTCCTCTACATGGCCGACCGCGGAAACAACGTAATACTGCCCGTCGCGTTTTCAATGATTTTTGTGGTGCTCTACAACCACGAGAACAAGGTTCTGAGGGAGCTCGGGCTGATTTCATTGGCGGTGGCCGTGGGTCTCAAAATATACCCGCTCGCGTTCCTGCTGTTTTTCATCGCAGACAGACGCTACAAGGATCTCCTGCGTGAAATTCTCTATATTTGCGTGCTTTTGGTGCTTCCCTTCTTCATTTTCTACAACGGTTTTTCAAGCATGAAGCTGATGCTGAAGAACCTCTTCGGATTTGACGCCAAGCGCACGACCGAGTCAAACCTTGCCGGCCAGCTCGATTTCAAGCGCATGTTTTTCTACACCTACGGGTTCACGCAGCGCTTCACGGGCATCGTGATTTCGGACCGCATGCGCGAAGTTTACGCCAATATCTGCCGCTACGGCATGTCGGCGGTCTGCGCCCTCGGCACTATTTTTACGGACAAAATGTGGAAGCGCACAATGCTCATCGCGGCCGTGATCTACGGCTTCCCGGGCTCCGCGTCCACTTACATACTTCTTTTCATGGTAATCCCGACCGCCCTCTTCCTTGACGAGGAGAAGACGCCAAGCTTTAAAAACTACCTCTACCTCTTCCTCATTGTGATGACGCAGGTGCCCATAATCGTACGCTCGGGCGACGGCTACTCAAGGCACGCACCCACCAAGATTTCAAGCGCCGCAGTCGGCCTCATCGTTCTGATCGCATTTATAGAGCTTATCGCGGGCTTTGCCGCGTGGAACGAGGCGCGCCGGAAGAACGGGCAGAAGTTTTTCAGGAGCGCAGGCGGCGCGCTTAAAGCAAAGTTTGTTAACGTTAAAAGCGCCGCAGCTGACGCTTCAGGCGCGGCGGCAATCGGCGAAACGGCTGAAACGGCGGCTGAAACTGCTGCCGAACAGGCTGAAACGCCTGAAGGCTGTGCGGAAGGGGGCGAGGCTGAATGAAGCTGAAAGGGCTTAAGCTTGACCCCAAAAAGGCATACTACAGGCAGCTTTTCTTCTTCCTGATGACCGTGTTTGCGCTGTCGTTCCTTGGCGTGTTGCTCTTCACGGGCGGCTACTCCATTCGCGGCCTGCTCGCTTCGGACAGATACGGCTCCTTCATGGAGTTTTTCAACAAGCTCATCCTGTCGGGCGGCGACTCATACCGCTCCGGCTCCGTCACGGCGCCCTTTGCGCTGCTATTCTACAGATGCCTGTTGCTCTTTGTTCCGGGCAGTGTGATTGACCGGTACGTTCCGAGCAGGGTCTCGTCCGCTTATCCCGCGGAGGTCAAGATCTACCAGGAGTTCAACTACCCGTTCATACTGTTCTCGGTCATCGCGATCTTCCTGCTCTTCTTTGCCCTCAAGGCGCTCAAAAAAGGAAGCGGATGCGAGCGTTTCGCGTTCATTTTCTTCATTTTCCTGTCATCGCCAATGCTTTTCGGCTTCGAAAGAGGCAGTGACGTTGTGATTACGGTGGCGCTTTGCGCGCTTTTCATTGGCGGCAAGGACTCCGAAAAAAAGATTGTCAGGAACCTTTCGCTCGCTGCCCTTGGCGTTGCAGGGGCGCTTGCCGTCTATCCGCTGCTGTTTTGCATTCTGCTGCTTAAAAAGAAAAGATTCATCGACGCGGGGAAGGTCCTCGCAGTCTTTGTCGTGCTCACTGTTCCGGCGCTTTTCATCGTCGGAGGCGGTTTTGCGGGCGCCGCAAAGTACATCGCCAATATAATTGCCGTGTGGAAGGAAAACAGCCTTCTCCTGACGGGCCAGCTGAATTTCTCGAAGTGCCTGATCAACCTGTTTGCGGGCACGTCGGCTTCAAACGGCCTGCTCTTTGCTGCCGGAAATATTTTCGCCTGCGTCATCGGTGTTTTGGCGCTCGCCGCGGCCTTCCTTGCCAAAAAAGAGTGGCAGACGGCCGCTCTCGTTTGCGGTCTGATTGCCGGGCTCGCGCCCCTCTGCGAGACACATCTGCTCGCGTTCTTTGCAATCCCGCTCGCGATGTTCCTTGATGCGGAAGACGCCAACGCGCCTGCCTCGTACGTCACACTCATCCTTTTGACTTTAACGCAGGCGCTCGTCGTATCGCCCGACGCGGCCGTGCACGGCTACACGAGGATGTTCGTCACAAGGCTCACGGGCTACGGAACGCTCGTGCTTGTCGTGCTCGTCGCGGCCACGGCCGCGGCGGACTTTGCCAAGGGGCTTTACCGGGCGCGCAAAGGGGACGCCGCGGAGGGCATTGGCGGCAAAGCTCAATAAAGATTTTTTCGCCTTTTTTGTGTATAATACCTTTAAAAGGCGGCTGTAGTATATTTTAGATTGCTGACGGTTAAGGAGGAATACAAATGAAGATTCGTTTAGCAGATTATATCGCGGATTTTTTGGCAAACCACGGTGTCACCGACGTGTTCAGTGTAGTCGGCGGCGGCGCCATGCACCTCAACGATGCTCTGGGACATCATCCCAAACTCAGCGTGCTTTACAACCATCACGAGCAGGCCTGCGCGATTGCGGCGGAGGCATATGCGCGTCTTGAAAATAAGATTGCGGCGGTGTGCGTCACTTCCGGCCCCGGAGGAACCAATGCGATCACGGGCGTTGTCGGCGGCTGGCTTGACTCCATCCCTATGTTCGTGCTGACGGGCCAGGTGCGTTACGACACGACTGCAAGATACGCCCTTCCCTTTACCGGCGAGCCTCTTCGCGCAATGGGCGACCAGGAGTACGACATCACCAAGGCGGTCTCGGCAATGACAAAATACGCCGTTATGGTCGAGGACCCGCTTGAAATTAGATACATTCTCGAAAAGGCCTGGCACCTTGCCACAACGGGCCGTCCGGGACCTGTCTGGATCGACGTTCCGGTTAACTTCCAGGGCGCGACCATTGAAACCGATGACCTGCGAGGCTATGACCCCGCTGAGGACGACGCAAAGCTGCCGCCTCCGGTCGCGCAGAATACCATTGGCGAGATCCTCGAAAAAATCGCCAAGGCAAAGCGCCCGGTCTTCCACGCGGGCTACGGAATCAGGCTCTCAGGCGGTTACGACGAGTTCCGGAAGGTGCTTGAGAAGCTCAACATACCCGTTGTCACGTACTGGAACGCGGTCGATCTGATTGAAGACGACCATCCTCTCTACTGCGGACGCGCCGGAAACATGGGCGACAGGCCCGGAAACTGGGCGATTCAGAACGCGGACCTCATACTTGCCGTGGGCACGAGAATTTCGATCCGCCAGGTCGGCTATAACTGGAAGACGTGGGCAAGGGCCGCCGAGGTCATCATGGTCGACATTGACAAGGCCGAGCTCAAGAAGCCTACCCTCCACGTCGAATACCCCGTCTGGGCAGACGCCAAGGACTTCCTCACGAAGCTCGACAAAGCCGCCAAGGGCCCCGTTTTCAAGGGTGAGGACTGGCTTGAGACCTGCCGCACCTGGAAAAAGGACTACCCCGCCGTCCTTCCCCGCCAATGGGAAGAAAACGGCAAGACCGCAAACGTCTACGCTTTCGTGCGCTACCTCAGCAGCCGCCTCCCCGAGAACAGTCTCACGGCGGTTTCAAACGGCGCCTGCTGCGTTGTCGGCAACCAGGCCTACGTGATTCAGAAGGGCAGCCGCATGGCCAACAACAGCGCCATCGCCAGCATGGGTTACGGACTTCCGGCCGCTATAGGCACGTGCGTCGGCGGCGGCAGAAAAAACACGATCTGCCTTGAGGGCGACGGAAGCATCATGATGAACCTCCAGGAGCTCCAGACGATCATCACCAACAACCTGCCCATAAAGATATTCCTCATCAACAACAACGGCTACCACTCGATCAGGATCACGCAGACCAACATTTTCGGTCACCACACCAAGGTCGGCATCGGTCCCGAATCAGGCGATCTCTCGTTCCCCGAGTTCAAAAAGATTGCCGAGGCGTTTGGCTACAGGTATTTCTCGTGCTCTTCGAACGCCGAAATGAAAAAAGTCGTTGACGAGGTGCTCGCGCTTGACGGCCCCGTGTTCTGCGAAGTTTTCACGGACACGGTCCAGGTCTGGGAACCCAAGAGCAGCGCCAAAAAACTTCCCGACGGCAGCCTCGTCAGCCCGCCGCTTGAGGACCTTGCGCCTTTCCTCCCAAGGGAAGAGCTCAAAAAACAGATGTTTATACCGCTTGTAGACGAATAACTGACAGCTTCCCCGCATCGCATCCAAGAGAAGTCAGCCTCTTTTAACTGAAAGGAGACCACAAAATGTCTGAACCGATTGTCGCTTTGCTGTATGACTTTGACCGCACGCTTTCCACGCAGGACATGCAGAACTACAGGTTCATCCCGAGCCTTGACATGGATCCGGCGGAATTCTGGGGATGCGCCAACGACTTTGCCCAGGAAAACAAGATGGACGGAATATTGGCGTATATGTACACCATGATCAGACTCGCCAAGGAAAAAGGCGTTGTCTTCGACCGCGAAACTCTCGTAAAAATGGGCAAAAACATCGAGTTCTTCAAAGGCGTGCCCACATGGTTTTCAAGGATCAACGAGTTCGGAAAGACCAGGGGTGTCACGGTCGAGCACTACATCATCTCGTCCGGCCTCAAGGAAATTCTGGAAGGATGCGCGATCAGGGACTGCTTCAAAGAAATCTTCGCGTGCGAGTTCCTCTACAACAAGGAAGGAAACCCGGTCTGGCCGAAGGTCAGCGTCAACTACACCAACAAGACACAGTTCATTTACAGGATAAACAAGGGCGTCCTTGACATCTCGGACGACAAAAGGCTCAACGCGTCAATGCCGGACAACGACAAGCGCGTCAGGTTCAGCAACATGATTTACCTTGGCGACGGTCTCTCGGACGTGCCCTGCATGAAGATGGTCAAGGCTTATGGCGGCAAGTCCATTGCCGTGTACGACCCCGAAATCAGGGACAACAGGGAGAAATTCTCCAAAGTTGCCGATCTTCTCATGAAGGACCGCGTCGACTTTATCCTCCCCGCAGACTACAGCGAAGGCGCAGAGCTTGAAACGACCGTCAGGAACATCATTTCCAGCATGGCGGCGGACGACATCCTTGACGCCGAAAGCACACGCCAACGCGAAATGCTCAGAAACGACTGAACGCCCCGTCTTAAGGGCAAAAAAAAATCCCCCGGCAGGCACGCGCAGATTTTTCTTCTGCATAAGGTGCCCTGCCGGGGGTATTTTTTAGTTATTTACATTATTGCGCCGTCCTTGGTGTTCCAGCCCTCCGGTACCATATCCGGGCTGTACTCGTCAAGCGTTACGGTCAGTTCAAACTCCTTGTTGTTGTAGACGCCTTTAACGGTCACAGTCGTGCCTGCGGGCTTTCCTCTGACCACAACGTCAAGCTCCTCAGGGGTGGTGATTTCCGTCGAGTCAACCTCGGTGATGAGCATGCCTTCGGCGAGGCCTGCCTTTTCGGCCGCGCTGCCCTCAATTACGTAGCTTACGTACGCTCCGCTGACTCTTGACGAGCCGAAATAGCTTTGGCGGTAGGCGACTGCTGCGGCGATGCCGAGGGCGCCCTTGCCCTTTACGAAGCCGTACTCGATGAGCTGGGTTGCGATGTTAAGAGCGTCGTTGATCGGAATGCAGAAGCCGATGCCTTCGATGAGGTTCTTTTTTACCTTGGCGGTGACCATGCCTATAACGTGGCCTCTGGCGTCAAATGCGGGGCCGCCGGAGTTGCCTTCGTTGACCGCAGCGTCGATCTGGAACACTATGATGGGCGTGCCGTCCTCGTTGATTGCCCTGTTGAGAGCGCTGACAACGCCTCTTGAGAGTGAAAACGTGAGCTCGCCAAGGGGATTGCCGATGACCACCACGTCCTCGCCCACAACGATCTCGGAGGTGTTGCCGAAAACAGCGGGCTGGAGGTCCGTCGCGTCGATCTTGAGCACCGCCACGTCGTTTGACTTTTCGGCGCCCACAACCTCCGCCTCATACCGGGTCCCGTTGTAAAGGGTGACCGTGAAGCTGGTTCCGTCCTCGATGACATGGTTGTTGGTGAGTATGTAGCCGTCCGACGTCAGCACTATTCCGGTGCCTGAGGAGGCGTTGATGGTGGTCTGGCCGAATATATTCTCCGATTTGCTCTGGGATTTGATGCCGACCACCGAATTTACGTTGTTGCGGTAGATATCCACCACCGAATATGATTCTTCCGAGGATGAACCCCGTTTAAAAGAGGTGCTGACCGCATTGGCGGCGCTTGTGCCGGACTGGCCGGGTCTCCTCTCGCGGGTTATCGTTGTGGGTCCGCAGCCGGAGAAGGTCGAGATTGCCAGCGCCAAAACCGCGGCAGTAACAAATATTTTTGCAATTCTTTTTTTCATAATAAATCAGTCCTTTCGGGATTATCCAGTTTAAATTATACCTTGCAAACTGAAATTATCACAAAACCGCGCTGTGTTGGAAGGAATATTTCCGGGAAATACCTTTAAGCCCACTCGCCGTTTACGATTATCGGAACCCTCTTCCCGTCTCCGGTGACGCCCGTTATGCAGAGCGTGCTGTCGCCGATCATGAAATCGACGTGGCCAAGAGAGTCGTTGACGCCCGCCTTCCTGATTTCCTCCTGCGAAAGGTTCTCCCAGCCGTCGATAACCTCATTGAAGCCCACGCCAAGGGCAAGGTGACAGCTCGCGTTCTCGTCAAAGAGCGTGTTCAGGAAAAGAATGCCCGTTTTACTGACCGGCGAGCTGTTCGGAACGATTGCGACCTCGCCGAGCATAGCTGATCCCTCGTCAAGCGTAATGATTGTCTTGAGCAGGTCGGCGCCCTTTTCGGCCTCCCAGGAGACCGCCTTGCCGTCTTTAAACGTAATGTTGAAGTTCTCGATTAGGCTTCCGTTGTACGAAAGAGGCTTCGTCGCATAGACCCTGCCCTCGACAACGCCGCGCATCGGCGATGAGAAAATCTCCTCCGTCGGAAGGTTCGGAACGTAGAAAACCCCGTATCTTGAGGTGTCGCCGCCGCCAATGAACTTCGCGCCCTTGATGAGTCCTACCTTAAGGTCTGTGCCCTTGGCGGTTTTGTACTCAAGCGACCTCAGGTCGAGCGAGTTCAGCCAGTCGCATTTTTCGGCATAAACTGCCTTTCTGGCGTTCCATACCGCCTCGGGGTCGTTGTCCTCCGTCACGTAAACGGTGCTGAGTATGGCCTGCCAGAGCTTTTCGACCCCTGCGGCGGGCTTTTCGTCCGGAAACACAGCCTTTGCCCATGCCTTTGAGGGGATGGCGGCAATGCACCACTGCTGAATGCCTTCGACCGCGTCCCTGTACTTCTTCATAACCGCTTTTCTTGCGCGGCTTACTTTAAGCAGTTTTTCGGCGTTGATGCCTTTAAGTGCGTCCGGTGCGTCCGACTCGATAAGAATCCTTGCGGCATTTTCGTCGACCATCTCCTGCGCCTTGGCCTCGATCCACTTGCTGACTTTTTTCATTGTCGTGAGAGACTGATGTCTGAAGTCCAGCTTCGTGAGCTTGTTGGACAGAAATTCGACGCGGACCTTGCCGGCACCTGCGCGGTAGCACTCCTCCGCTAAAATTACGGCAAAATCTTCGCATTCGGCTGCGATGTCTATCACAACGCTCTGTCCCTTCTGAACGTTCACGCCCACGCGGGCAATAAGTCTTGCATATTTTCTGATCAGTGTCTTTTTCATGTCTTTCAGTAAACTCCTTTTACCGCCGCGGGGTACATTGGCGGTTTCATCTTATTTAAAAGGGCCGCCCGGCAACACCGCCAAACCGCCCTTTGTCTTAACTCTTGTAAATTTTTGATCGTTCCGGAATTATTCGTCCTTGTTTGCAGGGCAATTGTCGCAATCGCCGTCGCAGTCGTCGTAATCGTCGCAGGCATCCTCGGTGGAAATTGTCACTTTCTCACCGCATCCGGGACAGTCAAGAGTTATTTCTTCATCCGACTCAAGCAGTTCCTCGTCTACAGGAAGTATCTCGCCGCAGTTCGGGCAGCGGAACTCTTCGATAAAGTCATCCTCGTCCTCGTCAGCATCCTCGTCGTCATACAAAAAGTCATAAAGGTCTTCCTGTGTGTCCGCAAGCTCTTCGGAAATATCATTCTGCTTCTCGTCAATGTTCTCGATCGATGAAGCCATATCGTCAAGCAGCTCAATGATCTCGCCGAAAATTCTGCTCTCCGGGCTGTTCTCGTCAAGCTTGATGCCGTCAACAAGTCCTCTGAGATAACTTACTCTCTCTGTTAAATAACCCATACGAATCCTCCTGTAAATAGGGCCCGGTCGTCAGGCTCTTTCCATGTACTCTTCTGTTCTGGTGTCGATTCTGATTCTGTCGCCAATGTTAATGAAGAGCGGAACCTTTACCGTAGCGCCTGTCTCAACCGTAGCGGGCTTAACCGTTCCGGTAGCTGTGTCGCCT